>JAPPGM010000058.1:16394-36398 GCA_028874995.1 Gemmatimonadota bacterium
CATGACGAAGAGGGGGGCGTAGAGGACGCCGCAGACCGCGAAGGCGACGCTGTATCCGGCCAGGGCGGTGACGGGGTCCACCGACCGCGCCAGCGCGGCGGCCAGAATGGGGTTGGTGGCGGTCAGAAGGAGGCTGGTGGCCGCCAGCGGGGTGTAGAAACGGGAGAACCCGCCCGCCGTGATGAGTTCGCCAGGGGTGTTCACCTGCGCCCTACAGTGCGTTTTGGCATCGCGTTACCGCCTTTCCGCGCCCTTGCGGTCCAAGCTGGAACCGCGCTCCGTTCGAGTAGCCATGCAACTCCGTCAGGGGACTGGGGTCCCGTTGGAAGACCCCTGCCGCCGCATGCGCGTTGTGACGGGGACTTCACCAGCCGTCCGAGAGAAATGACCGGTCGAAAAATCCCATACTACACCGTGGACGCCTTTACCGACACCCCGTTCAGGGGCAATCCGGCGGCGGTCTGCGTGGATATCGACGGCCTGTCCGATCAGGCCATGGCGCGGAACGCCGGTGAGATGAATCTGTCGGAGACGGCGTTCGTCTACGAGGAGGGGGACGGGGGTTCGCGGCGGCTCCGCTGGTTCACTCCGGCGGTCGAGGTGCCGCTCTGCGGTCACGCGACGCTGGCGAGCGCCCATGTGCTGCTCCGCGAACGCGGGGCGGCCGGTCCGGTGCGGTTCCACTCGCTTTCGGGTCCCCTCACCGTTCACGAGGAGGGCGACCGGCTGCGCCTGGACTTTCCCGCGAACCCGCCCGTGGAGGGGCCGATGCCGGACAGGTTGGCGGAGGCGCTGCGGATCGCCGGTGCGGAGGCCGTCTTCGCCGCATCCGGGAAGGTGGCCCTGGTGGCGCTCGCCTCGGAGGACGAGGTGCTGTCGGCGCGGCCCGATTTCGGAACGCTCGGCAGGGTGGTCCTGCCGGACGGCGTGATGGGAGTGGCCGTGACGGCTCCGGGCGACGATGCCGGCGTTGATTTCGTGTCGAGGTTCTTCGCGCCGTGGGTGGGCGTCGACGAGGATCCGGTGACGGGGGTCGCTCACACGACCCTGACGCCCTGGTGGTCCGCGGTGCTCGGACGCCGTGAGATGGAGGCCCGGCAGAGGTCGGCGCGGGGCGGCGCGCTCACGGTGCGGGAACGCGGTGACCGGGTGGAGCTGGTCGGCCACGCGGTGACGGTGGCGGCGGGGGAGATGGTGCGGCCGCGGTGAACGGCGTGGTCGCGCGGTTCAGATTCCGGCGACCTCGATGGACTCGTCGATGAGCATGATCGGGATGCCCTCGCGAATCGGGTAGAGAATCTGGCCGTCCTCGCGCAGCAGCCCCGCCGTGACGGGTTCGCCGACCGGGTCGCCGCCGCGGTTCACGGTATCGCCGGATTCGATGGCCGCGTTCAGGCGGGCGAGGAGGTCGGCGGCCGCCATCGCGACGGGCTGCCTGCTCTCGGGGCAGACGAGGATGTCGAGAAGATCGGGGTCGAGTGTCATGAGGTGGTGGGAGCGGGTGGGGTGGGTGGGCCGGGTCATGGGCGGCGTGGCGACCGGTACCTGCGTGGGGTGGGGAGGGTCGTTTGGCGTGGCCGGGTTTGGAGGGCGCGAGGGCGGGCCGTAACTTAGGCGGAGAGGCGGGGTGACGGGAAGGCGCTGGAAGCGGAGTGGTTCGGCCCGCACCGATGAGGAGGCAAATCGAATGAGAATGTCGGACGCGTGGAGAAGGGGGCGGGTGGGGTGGGGTTGGGCGGTGGGGGTGATGGCCGTGGTGGCGACCGCGTGCAGTGGGGGGAATGGGGGTGGGGGGGCGGGGGGGAACGCGGGCGGGGAGCCCGCCGCTGCGGCCCAGGAGAGCGGCCCCCGGCCGGCACCCGGAAAGGCATGGGTCATCTTCGGGGCCGATACGGTCCTGGCGGAGGTGGCGAGCCTGCCCGAGCAACGCGCCCAGGGCCTCATGAACCGGGATTCGGTACCGGACGGAACCGGGATGCTCTTCGTCTTCCCGACCATCGAGGAGCGTTCCTTCTGGATGAAGGATACCCGGGTGTCGCTCGATGTCGCCTTCTTCGACGAGGCCTACCGGATCATCGCGATCAAGCAGATGGAGGCACTCGACGAGACCCTGACCGACTCGGACGGTCCCACCGCGTTCGCGCTCGAGGTTCGCATGGGGTGGTTCGCCGAGCAGGGCATCGAGGCCGGGACCACGGCGAAGGTGATCTTCGGCCCGGGAATGACCGTGCGCTGAGGGGCGGCCGATGCAGGAGTCGTCAGGGTACCAGGGGCGTTGAGGCCCGGACCGGCGGACCGCTCCTACCTGATGGAGACGATGCCCCCTGCGTGCAGACTCATGGTCCGGGTCTTCATCGTGACATCGTCGATCCCTGCTTCGATGTCCTGCAGACCGTGAGTCTGAAGCAGGCTGAGCAGGAGCCCGAACCTGTCGGAGACCCACATCTCCATCCAGCCTCCGCCGACCACCCCGAAGTCGAACGCTGATGTTTCCTCCACTTCGCAGGCCGAGTGATGGCCGGTGGTCCTTTCCCTGACGGTCACCTGGCCGTACCAGCGGCAGTAGGCTTGTCTGGCCACGGCTGGACCCGCAAGGAGATGCAATTCCACACCACCACCCGACTCGTAGACCAGGGCCTTCCCCAGCATCCGCATCTCCAGGTAGCCGAGTTCCAGCGAACCCCGGTAGTCAAGCAGATACCTGTCTCGAAACGAAGTGCCCTTTTCGGTGAAGCTGGCACCCAGTTGGAGGCCCAGCCGCTGCGAAATCGGGATCGTGGCGTCGAGACCGATCCCGAGACCTACCATCCGGCGGGCACTGGAGTCGTCATCGCCGCGTCTTTCGATGACAAGGGACGCGAGGTTCGTGCCACCGGTCAGCGCGATGGTGGTCTGGCCCAGTGCGGTTGTGGCGGGAAGGAGGAGGGGGGCGGTGGCCAGGAGGAGGAGGGGTGCGATGCGTTTCATCGTGGTGTTCCGGGAAGCGGACGGACTGCCGGGGTACCGTCCTGATACCCGCCGACTGCCGGCAGGTTTCAGCCTAACAACCCGCCATCACCTCGGCAAACGCCGCCACCAGGGCATCCGCATCCGTACGATCGTTGTACACGTAGGGCGACACCCGCACGCTGCTTCCCCTGAACGACACGCCGACGCGGTGGCGTGCCAGAACCTCCTTCAGCCGTTCCGCGTCCACCTCCTTCGGCAGGCCGAGGCCGAAGAGGTGGGGAGAACGCCAGCGGTCCGCCTCGACCCTCAGTCCCAGTTCCCGCAGGCGCGGGAGGGCGTCGGCCATGAGGGCCCGGCAATAGTCCGAAACCCGTTCCGGCCGCCACGCCAGCACCAGGTCCAGCGACGCCGAAAGGGCCGGGATCAGCGCGAAGTTGCTGCGCTGCCCCACGTCGAAGCGGAGCGCCCCGGGCTGGTAGTCGTCCACGTAGTCGACCAGTCCGGCGAAGTTCTCCGAATCGCGTCTCCCGATCCAGGTTTCTTCCAGGGGAATACCGTCCAGGTAGCGCTCGCCGAACCACGCCAGCGACAGCGAGTACGGACCGAGGAGCCACTTGTACGCCGCGACGACAAGCGCATCGGGGGCCAGCGCCTGCACATCGAACGGAACGGCGCCCACCGTCTGCGTCCCGTCCACGATCAGCGCCGCACCGACTGCCCCGGTTCGCTCGCGCACCGCGTTCAGATCGAAGCGGGTCCCGTCCGTCCAGTGCACGGTGCCCATGGCCACCGCCGCCGTTCCGCCGTCGATCCGGTCGAGGATACGCTCCGTCCAGCCTTCGCCGCGCACGCCGTCCCCCCTGGGCTCCACGACCCGTAGTTCCCCACCCTTCTCCTCCACCAGCCGGCGCCACGGATACACGTTGCCGGGAAACTGCTCGTGCACGATCACGATGTTGCGTCCCGGCCCCGTCCCGGTGTTGCGCGCGATCGTGGAGACCGCGTACGACACCGACGGCACCGTCGCGACGCGGTTCGGCTCCGGCGCGTTGACAAGCCGGGCGAAGCGGGCGCGGAGTTCGTCGGCGGGGCGGAAGAAGTCCTCCGGCGCAATCGCGTGGGGGAAGCGCTTCGCCCTGAGTCCCTCGATTCCGGCCCGCTCGGCGGCAAGGGGGAGGGGGCCCATGTAGGCGCAGTTCAGGTAGTGGAAGTCTTCCGGCAGCGAGAAGTGGTGCCGCTGGCATGGGAGGGGGCCGTCGGCGGGGACCGCCTGACTCATCGGGCCCCGCCCTGCAGGTTGGCCTCGACCCACGCCTGCGTGACCGGGTGCAGCGCGATCGGAGCGTCCAGCAGCGACTCCATGCGGATCTGGCGCACCATCTCGTGCACCTGCGCCAGTTCGTCCCGGTCGTCGGCCAGCATCCGCACCACGTTGCCCACCACCTCGCCGGGAAGCTCCGCCATCCCGATCACCCAGTTCATGATGCCCGCCGTCGGGACGGCCTCGTCGGTGCCCGGATAGGTGCCGGCGGGGATCTCCCCGTGGATGTAGTAGGGATACTTCTCGCGCAGGGCATCCACGCGGTCGGCGGCCATGGGGAGGAGGCGCGCGCCACCGGTCGTGGTTGCCTCCAGCACGGCAGCGGCCGGGTAGCCGACCGAGATGATCGCCGCGTCCAGGGCGCCGTCCCTGAGCGCGTTGGCCGAATCGTTGAAGGTCAGGTAGCGGGGCGTCACGTCGTCGTAGGTCAGGCCATGGGCTTCCAGGATCTGGCGGGACATCTGCTCGGTGCCGCTCCCCGGCGGGCCGACCGAAACGGTGCCGCCGGCCAGGTCCGCGAGCGAGACGGCCGTGGAGCCGCGGGCCACGACGATGTGCGTCATGTTGGGGTAGAGTGGGGCCAGGATCCTCAGCTCCGCGACCGCCTGCTCATAGTCCTGGCCGCCGGTGCCCGCCTCGTAGACGGTGTTGCCGGTCGCGAAGGCCAGATCGGTCTGGCGCTCGCGCAGCCGGTTGACGTTCTCGACCGAGCCCCCGCTGACCTCGGCCGTGTACTGTCTGAGCGAGTCCATGACCGAGAGGCGGGCGGCCATTGCGCCGCCCAGCGGATAGTAGATCCCGCCGGTTCCGGCCGTGCCCAGGCTCAGGAACTCCCGCGGCCTCGAATCGGAGCAGGTGGCCGTTGTGACTATTGCGATAGCCACAATAGTGTAGTATGTGATCAGTTTTTTCATGGTTTCTAGTTATTTTCTTGTGATGATGCAAGGATATTTCCGTTTCGAGTCTCGGGCAACCCCGCCATCAGAAACACCGCCAGACCGATCCCGTCCCACAGGAAGGACGGGCTGATCAGCGCAACCGCCGCGCCCAGCAGCAGGGCCCTCCGCACGAGCCCGAGCGGCGTCCGCACATGTCCGATCACCGCTCCGGCCAGCGCCACCACCCCGATCAGCGCCGTGAGCGTCGTAGCCGCGATCGCCCCGGCGGTCCCGTCCAGGATGAGTGCGGGGGCATAGACGAACATGAACGGGACCAGGAACCCGGCCGAAGCGAGACCCATGGCGGTCCACGCGGTTCTGAGCGGCGGCGAGCCCGCGATCCCGGAGGCGGCGTACGCGGCCAGCGAGACGGGCGGCGTGACATTCGAGATGCAGCCGAAGTAGAAGATGAAGAGATGCGCGGCAAGCAGCGGCACCCCGAGTTCGACGAGGGCGGGCGCGCCGAGGGCGGCGAGCACCACGTACGCGGCCGTGGTGGGGAGACCCATCCCGAGCACGATCGAGCCGAGCGCCGTCAGGATCAGGGCGACGAGGAGGTTCCCCTGCGACACGACCACGATCAGCTCCGACATCCGCAGCCCGATCCCGGTCAGCGAGGCCACCCCCACCACGATGCCGGCCGCAGCGCAGGCCGCCGCCACCTGCACGGCCCCCGCAGCCGCCGAGCGCAGCGACTTGGCCACCTGCGCCAGCCCGGGACGCGTGTGCCGCACCGCACACGCCGCCAGCACCGACGTCACCACACCCCAGAAGGCGGCCCGCATGGGAGAGCGCCCCAGTGCGAGCATGAGGACAATGACGAGCACCGGCAGGAGGAGGTGGATGCGGCTCAGGACGCTCTCGCCCGGGGTTCCCGCCCCACCCTCTATTCCCACCTTGGCGGCGCGGAAGTGGATCGCCCAGAGCAGGGCGGCGTAGTAGAGCACAGCCGGGATCACCGCCGCCAGCGCCACCCGGCCGTAGGGGATGTTCGTCCACGTCGCCAGGATGAAGGCCCCCGCCCCCATGACCGGCGGCATCAGCTGGCCGCCCGTGCTCGCAGCGGCCTCGATAGCACCGGCGAAGAAGGGGCGGAAACCGGACCGGCGCATGAGGGGGATGGTAAAGGTGCCGGTCGTGACCACGTTGGCGACCGCGCTCCCGGACAGCGATCCCATGAAGGCGCTCGCCACCGCGGCCGTCTTGGCGGGACCGCCCCGGGTCCGCCCGGCCACGCGGTCGGCCAGCGCGATCAGCAGCTTGCCCCCGCCGGCAATGTCCAGGAAGGCCCCGAAAAGCACGAAGAGGTAGACGAAGTCGGCCGACACGCCGAGCGGCACGCCCCAGATCCCCTCGGTCGACAGGAAGAGTTGCTCGATGACGCGGCCGGGGGTGTAGCCGCGGTGGGCCAGCACGCCGGGAAGCCAGGGTCCCGCCAGCGCGTAAACCAGGGCCGCGCTCGCGACGGCGACCAGCCCCCAGCCGGTCGCGCGCCACGCCAGCAGCAGCACCGCCGCCACCACCACCGCCCCCGCGGCCAGATCCACGCTCGTGGGGCTCCCCGAACGGGCCACCAGCGCCTCGTTCTGCGAGACCAGGTAGAGGGCGCTGGCAACGAGGAGCGTCCCAAGCGCGACGTTGAACCCCCAGCCCGCGCGGGATCGCGGCAGCGCTCGCACGCCCACGCCCAGCAGCGCCAGCGTTCCCATGAGCGCCAGGTGGACCGGGCGTTGCACCAGGGCCGTGAACGGGGCGATGCCGGCGCCGTAGAGGTGAAAGACCGCGGCCGCAGCCGCGACGATCAGGACCGCCCGGGCGCGCTTTCCGCCGTCAGACTTTCTCCCGTCAGTTCCCTTCTCTTCAGTGTCGGACGGCGTGGTGGTCAAGGCAGAAACAGAGCCAGGCCCATCATCATGACCACGAATATCACCACCAGAACCGCCGCGGTGGTTCCCCAGCGCCGACGCGGATCGATCACGGACAGTCCGAGTCCCGCCACGACCGTTGCCCACAGTGCGAACAGGTCCAGAAGGCTCAGCAAGTTGTACAGGTAGCCGTCAAGGAACGGGGTCAGGTCGCCCAGGGCCAGGGTGTCCTGGACATTCCCGGCGCCGATCCGCACGGGCGCCGCCACGAGCACACCCAAAGCCGAGATGACGCTTGCGTGAGCCATGACGCACAGATGCTGCTTGAAGGTCGCCCGGTCTCCGCGTATGAAGACGAAGATCACGTAGCTGACAAGACTCAGAAAGACCGGCCCGACCAGCATCGCCAGGGCAACGCCGGCGACCCAGGGCCACTTGAGCCAGAAAGCGGGCACGTCCCGCAGGTCCCCCATCTGTTCGGGCGGCGTATTCGCGGCGATCGTCTCGTAGAACGCGTCGGCGGGGATGACCGCCATTCCCACGCCGGCAACAACGGCCACGAAGGCTGCCATCGGAAACCATGCAGGGTTGGCGGCAAGCGCCCTGAACAGCTCGCCGGGCTGGACGATGACCATCCACATGCGCTTGAAGAAGTCCGGGCGGGGTGGAGGATCCTCCATACCGGGGGTGCCTGCCTCGCCGGACTCGTCCCAGGTCGTCTCGTACCGTTCGGTCATGTCGTCAAAACTCCCGCCAGATGCGTTGTAGTCCCTTCAGGGTGACCGTAACCGGGGGCCCTCTGCCCATATCCGCCCTGCCCGTGAAGTCACTCATGAGTTCGGCCGCACGCAGGAGCGCCGCCTCGATATCCCAGAAGTAGCTTCCGGTCTGGGTACCGCTGTAACTTCGGTCCACGGTCATTCCTCCCTGGGTTGTCTCGCTGGAGATTTCCTCGGTGGCCGACACGGCGATCATCTTGAGCGCCCGACCCTCGACAACGATCTCTTCGCCGAGTGTGAAGGTCCTGATTCTGGTCGAACTGGTCCGCGCTCCCCCGGCGGTGGAGGACCATGTCACCGTATCGGTCCAGCTGTCACCGGCCGTGGCGGCACCCGCAGGCAACGGGGGAAACAGATCGTAACCCAACCCCTCGAAGAGGGTGAACTGGCCCGCCTCGCGCGACAGATCCGGCTTGTCGATCAGCTCGACCAAGCCCGCGGGCCCGACGACGGCGACTATGGCCCCGCCGACGGCGCCGCTGCCCATCGTCCGCGTTCCCATCTGCGAATTACCCGCGGATGCGCTGAAGTCCGTGACCTCTGCGCTGGCGCGGAAGCCGGCGGGATCCGCCTCGAACGACACCGTCAGCGTCGCCTGGGCCAGGTTCGTCAAGTCCATGAGTCCCCCCGGAGTCTGCATCGACATCTGAGTGCTGTCCGAAACCCGGTACGTGGTGCCTGAACCAGGTGACGACGTGTAGGCCAGCGGCTCCTGGGGGACGGACAGGACGGTGGCCCGGGCGACTTCCGGACCGGCTGCGATGCGCGACGAAGCCGTATCCGGGACGAAGGTCCCCGGGGAGAGCACAGGTGGGACCGAGAGGGCCGCGGTCATCGCCAGGAACGCCCTTGTCCTCATCTGTTTCGACTCCGGTCTCGAGGTGGTCATGAAGACCCGAAACGAGCCCAAACGGACCCGTGCCCGGACCAAGCTACGCCGCCGATTCTGGCCGGGCAATACGGAAGGCGTTATGCTTCTCCGCCTCTTGTACGTTCGCGAAAGGGCCGAACGACAAGAGGCGAAATGCAACGCCGGACGGTGCGGCCGGGACCGGACATCGCACCTCATCGACTGATCGCCCCGAGGTGAAATGAGCTACAGGACCAATCCCGACAGAATCCTCGAAAACATCGATCGGGCTCGAAGCCGGGACATGGAACGGGCACTCTCCCTGAACGACCGCCAGGCCCGGGGCAGGGAGATGGACACCACCATACCCGAATCCGACGCGACGACGCCCGAGCGCATGCGCAGGCTCTTCGCGCTCGTGGATTCGGGCTATCGCAAGGCGGCGCACAGTGCCGCGATCACCCCGCTCGCGGCTCGATTTCGGGCCATCGGCGACATCTCGCACCACATGGCCCGCGGCGACGTGAGCGTCTCGATCCAGTACCTGGACCATGAGCGCCACGACGATGTCGGGGTGGTTCCGTTCGAAATCTCCCCGCGCCACCTTGAAGAGGCGAAGAAGGAGACGCGCACCAGCCGGCCCGATGTGAACGCCGTGAAGGTGCTCCGACTCCGGCTGCGCGACGGGGTGCTGGCCGCCTACAAGAAGATCGATCCGCGCCTGCGGGACGCGCTCAAGAACCGGGCCGACATCGGCCATGTGGCGGCGGAGGTGACGCTCGACCTGCGCCCCGCCATACCGATGCCCTAGTACCTGCCCCTAGTACCTGCGGAAGGGCCGGCGCCTCCCGGCATTGCCGCGGGTTGGCGCCCGGCCTGGCTGGCCGCGCGGGACGGAAAGTCCCATCATGCCATGTTGGCGCCCCGCCACGGGCCCCATTCTTCGTCCGCGATGACGGGGCACGACGAACTATTGGGGCGGTTGCTGCTGGACGGCGGCGTGATCACGGCCGAGGCGTTGCGCGACGCGGGCGAGGAACAACTTCGTTCCGGACGCCGGCTGGGCGACATTCTGCTGCGCAAGGGAGTGGTCGACGACGTCCAGTTGGCCCGGGCTCTCGCCAAGCAGCTCGACATCCCCTTCGTAGGCCCACCCCTCCGCTCCCAGCCGCGCGCGCTGGCCCGAATCGATGCCGGGCTTGCTCGCCGGAAGAGCGTCATTCCCCTCAAGCTCAAGGGCCGGCGCCTCACCGTTGCAATGGCTAATGCGCTCGACACGGACACTCTCGACGACCTCCGCTTTCAGTCCGGGTGCCATGTGGAGCCGGTGGTCGCACCCGCGTCGGAGGTGGCGCGGGCGGTACAGGAAGCCTACGGCGGCGCGCTTCCCGAGTTGCTCGACAGCCTGGAACGTCCAGGCGCTTCCGAGGCACCGGACGGTCTGCAGGTCCTCGAGCAGGAAGCCAGCGCGGCCCCCATCGTGCGAATCGTCGACCACCTGCTCACCACCGCCATCGATGGCCGTTCCAGCGACATTCACATCGAAACACGGGGCACCGGTTCGCGCGTCCGGCTCCGTGTCGACGGACTGCTGGCCACCGCCATCGAACTGCCGCCCGGATCCCACGAGGCCGTGATCTCGCGCATCAAGATCATGGCGGGACTGGACATCTCGGTCCGGCGGCGCCCCCAGGACGGCGGGTTCACCCTCAGAAGACGCAACACCGAACTCACCGTGCGCGTCTCCACGATCCCCACCCAGGGCGGCGAGAAGGCGGTGCTGCGCATCCTCGACCCGGGCGACGCTCCCCGCAACCTCGCGTCGCTGGGGTTTTCATCCACCGATCTCGACCGCCTGCGCCAACTGCTCCACCGGGGCCAGGGCGTTCTCCTCGCAGCAGGACCCACGGGGAGCGGCAAGACGACCACGCTCTCGGGGGCGGTGGCGGAACTGGCCGAAGGGAAGGTGAACATCGTCACGCTTGAGGATCCCGTCGAATACCGATTTCCGGGAGTGGCCCAGATGGAGATCGACCGGAAGGCGGGGGTGACCTTTCCCTCAGGGCTGCGCGCCATTCTGCGACAGGATCCGGACGTGATCATGGTGGGCGAGGTGCGCGACCGGGAAACCGCCGAGATCGCGATGTCCGCCGCGGTGACAGGCCACCTGGTCCTGACCACGATCCACACGGTCGATGCGCCGAGCGCGATCGTACGCCTGCTCGAGATGGGCGTGCCGCCGTTTCTGGTGGCGGGTGGACTCGCTGGGGTCGTGGCGCAGAGGCTCGTGAGGAGGTTGTGCTCGCGGTGCGGGGGGCGGGGGGCGGCGGACTGCGGTGTGTGCCGCGACGGTTATCGCGGCCGCAGCGGGGTCTTCGAGGTCCTGATCGTCGACGACGAGATCAGGACGGCGGTCACCTCGGGGGCCTCCATCACGACCCTTCGCACCCTCGCCCGCCAGAGCGGCATGGGATCGATGGCTCGCGACGCCAGACGGCAGGTCGCCCAGAACGTCACCACACCGCACGAAGCCGGGCGGATCATCGCGCTCACAAGAGGAGCAGCGGTCAGCTGCCAGGGGTGCGACTCCGCCATGCCCGCTGCCGCCAGGGGGTGCCCCATGTGCGGCCGCCCGCGCGACAGCATGTGCTCCTGCGGCGAACCGCTGGATGGACGCTGGCGGTACTGTCCGGCATGCGTGCGTCCCGTCACACCATCGGTGTAGACGCTACCCGTCAAACACTTCCATGCGCGTGGTCAGGCGGTCAATGCGTTCCCGGCGCGGGGTCACGCCGATCCCGGCCCCGTCCGGGACGGGCATGAGGCCATCGGACATCTCGAATTCGGGGAAGACGATGTCTTCGGCCCAGTAGCGGGTCGAGTTCGAGATGTCCCCCGGCAGCGTAAAGCCCGGCAGGGTGGCGAGGGCCACGTTGTGCGCACGGCCAATCCCCGATTCCAGCATGCCACCGCACCAGACCGGCCATCCCGCGGCCAGGCACGAATCATGAATGGTCACGGAAGAAGAAAGACCGCCAACGCGTCCGGGTTTGATGTTCACGATCCGGCCCGAACCGAGATGCAACGCCAGACGCACATCACCATGAGAACGAATCGACTCGTCGAGGCACACCGGGGTCTCGATGCGTCGTTGCAGGGTCGCGTGATCCAGGAGATCATCGTGCGACAGTGGCTGTTCGATCATCATGAGGTCGAACCGATCCATCGCGGCGAGACGCTCAAGGTCGGCGGGCAACGCGTATGCGGAGTTTGCGTCAGCCATGACGGGCGCATCCGGGAAACGGGCCCGGACCATTCGCAACATGTCCAAGTCGCGCCCCGGCTTGATCTTGATCTTGATCTTGCGGTAGCCCTCGGCGAGGTATCGGTCGATTTTGTCGATCAGGGCCTCGTCCGTCCTCTGAATGCCGATCGAAACACCTACCGGAACTGTATCGGCAACGCCCCCCAGCAGGTCCCGAAGCGCCACATTGCGCCGTTTGGCCTCGAGGTCCCACAACGCCATTTCAACCGCCGCCCTGGCCATGGGATGACCCCTGAGCCACGGAGCCGGATCCAGGCTGCGGGCATCGTCGCCCTCGAGTTTCATCAACGGCGGCAACAGCCAGCGCGTCAGGACATGCCACGCCGTGTCGGTCGTCTCGTAGGAATAGCCGGGGGATTCTCCGGCAACGCACTCCGACCACCCCTCGACACCGTCCGCTTCGAGGGTCAACAGCACAATGCGACGTGCCTGCGTCCCCCCGCTGCTGATCTCAAAAAACTCCTTGAGCTTCAACGGCAACTCGCGGAGCACGGCCTTCGTGATCCTCATGCGGTCATGCGTGCACGCGCGGCGCCTCTCCCGGGAAGAGGCGCCGCGCCGGGCAAAACGTCAAATGGCCGGTCTTGCGTGCGGGGCAAATCGCTCCTATTCGCTCGCGCCCGATGCCCGCTTCTCCGCTTCCGCCTTGAGCCGGTCGCGGCGTCTGACGGAATGGATTCCGGTCAGCAGCGAAGTGGAGGAGCTGGACTTTACCCCGCCCTGGAGCAGTGCGTCCCTGATCTGGGGTACGGTATAGCTGTCGCCGTACATCTCGATGAACTTGCGATACGCCGCGGTCGGGCCGATGCCCTTGAAGGTGCCTGCCGGTACCTCGGGGTGTCCGGCACCCGCACTGCGCCGGCGCCGCCTCCGGCGCTGCACCGGAGCCGGTTTCCGGCCCCGCTTCGACGGTGTCTTGACGGCGAGCAGGCTCTTGAGCCCCTCGACCGTCGCGCGCAGTGCTTCACCGCGCTTCTCGTGAGCCGCCAACTCCGCCTCGGCCTGCCGGAGGGCTGCTCGGTAGTTCCGTCTCGCGTCTGCATCCATTGATCGTGCCTTTTCCCTTTCCCTGCGTGTGATTGGTGGCCCGGCCAGGATTGGTGCAGGCCGGGTAGTCGGGGCGTGCAAGAAAGCTATGTGTTGCCGGTGGCATGCACAATACCCGTTTGCTCGACCTGCCCCGGATTCGCCGCGGCACGGGCGCCACGGAGCACGTGCGAAACGCGTTGCTATAGAGTTTCAAGAAGTGCAATCATCAGCGCAATCCGGCGCGGCACATCGGCGAGGAAGATGTGCTCAAAAAGAGTGTGGGCGCCTCTGCCGTCGGGCCCCAGCCCGTCAAGTGTGGGGCATCCGATTGCCGCGATGAGGTTGCCGTCGCTGGCACCGCCCGTCGCCTCCTCGGCGATCTCAAACCCCAGCGTCGCAGCCAGAACGCGGGCCTGTTTGAAGAGAAGGTTCGAAGCCCTCGTCTTTTCGAGTGCGTCGCGATTCGAGCCACCTGTCAACATCAAGGTGCATCTCTTGTCAAAGGCCACTGCGGCTCTGAGTGACGCGTCGACCCGGTCTGCTTCTGCTTTGCTGAAAAACCTCACGTCGATGGTGCAGCTGGCCGCATCCGCCACCACGTTTTCCCCGGTTCCGCCCTTGATGACGCCTACGCTTACACTGGTGCCCTCGTCCGGATCGGCCAGGTCGTAGATCCGGCAAATCTGCCGCGCCAGTTCGTGGATCGCACTCGCGCCCTTCTCTGGTTCGATTCCCGCGTGCGCCGCCCGGCCCGCCACCTGCAACAGGTATGTGGCCACCCCTTTGCGGCGGGTCTTCACCGCACCACCCGGCGCCGAGGGTTCCGGCACCAGGGCGGCCCGGTGCGCACGGGCTTCCGCCTCGATCCGTTCCCGCGAATCGGGTGCACCCCGCTCCTCGTCGCAGGTGATGAAAACGGTGACGTCCGAGCCGGGGCCGCGATCCATTTCGGCCAAAAGGCGAAGCGCCGTCAGCGACACCGCGAGCCCGCTTTTCATGTCGTAGATGCCCGGGCCCTGCACCTTGCCGTCGGTGATCGCAAAGGGAAGACGCTTCAGCGTGCCGACCGGGTGCACCGTATCCATGTGCCCCATCAGCAGTATCGGATCCCGGTCCCGCCTCACGCCGTGGAAGCGACCGAGGAGGTGCACGCCCAGGCCGGGCGCGGGTATCCTCCGGACCCGGCCTCCGGCCCGGGTCATGGCGTCTTCCAGCAGGCTGGCCGCCCGGAGGTTCCCGTCCTCGTCCCCGGTGGGGGACTCGCACTCGACAAGGGCTTGCAGGAATCGCAGACACTCGTCCGTGTGCCGTTTTGCGTCGGCCACGGTCAGCGAAGGCAATCCCACGGTGCTCACCCTGCGTAGAAACCCGCGCGGCGGTAGCTCTCGTCGACCAGCTCCACGAGGTGGACGACGGGGATCCGGCTTCCGGCAAGCGCAAGTCCGGCCCCGATCTGCATAACGCACCCGGGATTCCCGGTGACCAGCGCATCCGCGCCGGTATCGAGGACGCTCCGGACCTTGTCCGACCCGATCCAGCCTCCCAGACGCGGATGCGTGAGACCGTAGATTCCGGCACCGCCGCAACACTCCGCGGCACCGGGGAGCGGGACGACTTCCAGTCCGGGAACCGATTCCAGCACCCGCGTCGGCGAGTCCGCGACACCCTGGGCGTGGAGAAGGTGACAGGGGGCGTCGTACGTGACGCGGAGAGGAAGGGGCGCGCCGGCAACCGGACCACGATCGGCCAGTAGCCGGGAAACGTCAAGGACGCGTCCGGCAAGATCTCGAGCCCGCTCTCCCACGGTCCTGTCCTCCGCCAGGAGCGAACCGTACTCCGCCATCGCCGCGCCGCAGCCCGAGGCATTCATGGCAACGAAATCCGCCTCTGCTCCTTCGAAGGCTCTGACGTTGCGACGGGCCATGACGCGGGCGGCTTCGAGAGCGCCCGCGTGCGCGTGCAATGCACCGCAACACCCCTGGCCCGCAACCGTGACGACACGGTATCCGTTGGCGCTCAAGACACGTGCAGTGGCCTCGTTGACCCGCGAGAAGAGTCCCGCCTGCACGCAGCCGGTGAGGAGGGCGACGGTGGGCGCTTGCCCACCGCCTCGTGGAGGCCCCAGACGCTCCCTCCTGGTCTGGCCGTTGCCCCGCGCAGGCACGGGGCGCACCTCCCTAGCGGAATGGGAGGCGGGCCGCTTGTGAAACAGTTCACGAGCGGGCGCCGAAGCCGCGAGCATCGCCAGGCCCAGCCGTGCGGCGCCGGCGGCCCGGGCCACCGGACCCGGCTCGTTCCCGTCCTCGTGGCTCGCGCGTTGCCGACCCGGGCGGTGCTCACCCGGAAGCGCTCTGGCAGCGAACGCCGGAAACCCGGTCGCCCGCAGCAAGCGGCCCGCAAGCATGGCCGGACGGGCCAGCCAGTCGGTACCGAAGACGCGCAGAATGAGCCGCGCGAGCAGCGGGGACCGCCGTGCCTCGCCCCCCACCTGGCGAGCGAGTTCCAGCAGGTTTCCGTACTCGACCCCCGATGGACAGACCGGTTCGCACGCGCGACAACCGAGACAGCGTCCGATGTGCGTCTGGAAGGCGTCGGAGCCCGCGTCCAGCCTGCCTTCAACGACCGCCTGCATTAGGTAGAGCCGGCCGCGGGGCGAATCCGCCTCGTCGCCCAAACGCCGATAGGTCGGGCAGGCGGGTAGACAGAACCCGCAGTGGACGCAGTTGAGGAGCCGCTCTTCCTGCTCCGCGATCGCCCTCGCCAGGGTGTCGCGCCTGCCGCTCACGGGCACCGGGACAACAGGACCGAGCCAGGGTCGAACAGGGATTTGATCCTCTGCACAAGGGCCCCCCCGCCACCCCCCGCCCACCCCGCCGTCGCGGCCACCGCCTGTGGCGCCCGGCTCAGCGTCATCGTGCCACCCACCGCCTCCACATCGCGCCTCGCGCGCATCAGGACCGCGGCCAATTCGGCCGTCCCGTCGTCCGCCGGCGACCCCTTCACCCGCACCACCCCACCCAGCACATCCGCCGCGATCTCGCCGCGGGTCCGGCGGGCCACCTCACGCGCCCACCGCATCGTCACGGCCACCTGGTCGGGCAGCGCGGCCAGCCGAACCACCACGGGCGACCGTTCCTCCCACACGGAGCGGCGCCGGTGAAACACGTCACTCTCCCCACCCCGCATCGTCCCCGCCGGCGCGGCCCCGATCTCGGCGGCCAGCCGCGAACACACCTCTTCCGCCTCCTCGCGGCTCCCGAGCACCCGTACCACCACACGCGTCTCGCGACCGGAGGCGCCGCCCCCCCGAATGTCCATCTCGGCCGCGGCGACCGGAAGCGACGTCGTGCGCACCGCCCGGGCCACCTCCAGTCCCCGCTCCACCCCACCCTCGAAGACCATCGTCATATCAGCTTCCGGGCGCGGAAAGAGCCGCACCGACACCCTCGTGATCACCCCCAGGCTGCCCCGGCTGCCCGTGAAAAGCCGCACCAGGTCGTACCCCGCCACGTTCTTTACCACGCGCCCCCCGATCCGCAGCAGGCGGCCGTCTCCGGTAACCACCTCGAGCCCGAGCACGTTGTCGCGGATGGCGCCGTACCGCGCGCTGAGCGGCCCCGATCCGCCGCACGCCACCGCTCCGCCCAGCGTTCCCGCGGCGGCACCCGGAGCGTCCCACGGCAGCCACTGACCGTTCGGCTCCAGCACGGCGGCGAGCTTCCGCCATCCCAGCCCCGCCCCCGCCGTGAGCGTCAGGTCGGCGGGTTCGTAGTGGAAGAGCGTGTCCAGCCGCGCTGTCGAGACAACCACGCCCCCACGGACGCCCGTCCATCCCCCGGCGTCCAGCCAGCTGCCGTTTCCGGCGGGCAGCAGATCCGTTCCGGTCTCGTTGGCCTCGCGCACCAGCGCCCGCACCTCGTCCGTGTCGGTGGGGAAAAGGACGGCCTCCACGGCACGCCCCCCCGACCACTCGGAGGCGGCCGCTCCCGTCAGCACCCTGTTCCCGGGAAGCAGCTGCGCGACCGCCGCGGGCGCGGTAGCGGTGCTCACGGCGGCGCCATCGCCGCAACCGCAGGTTCCGCCACACCCGCGCCTTCTCCCTCCGCCGCCCCCCGCCCCTCCCCGTGCCCCGGCCACCCCGGCGCCGTCTCCTCCGGGAGCACCTTGCCCGGGTTCATCACGCCCGAGGGATCGAAGACGCGCCGCACCCCCCACATGGCATCCAGTTCGGCCGCGCCGTAGATGAGCGGCATGTGGTGTTTCTTGTCGAGGCCGACGCCGTGCTCGCCGGTGATCGTGCCGCCCGAGTCGACGCACAGCTGCATGATCTCCTTGGAGGCCCGCTCGACGCGTTCCAACTCGTCCTCGTCGCGCCGGTCGAAGAGGATGTTCGGGTGCAGATTCCCGTCACCCGCATGGAAGACGTTGGCCACGACCAGGTCGTACCGCTTCCCGATCTCGGAGATCCCCTTCAGGATCGCCGGAAGGGTGGTCCGGGGCACGGTCGCGTCCTGCACCAACAGGTCGGGCGCGATCCTTCCCATGGCGCCGAACGCCTTCTTGCGCCCCTTCCACAGCGCCATGCGCTCGGCCTCGTCGCGGGCTCTCCGCACCTCGCGGGCCCCCGCGCGCCGACAGAACTCCGCAGCCCGCGCCGTTTCGCCGTCGAGTCCCGCCTCCAGCCCGTCGAACTCGATCACCAGCGCCGCTTCGGCGTCAGTGGGATATCCGGCGGCGAAGACGCTGTCCTCGACCGCCCGGATGGTGGGCCCGTCGATGATCTCCATGGCTGCGGGAAGGAGGCCCGCGCTCACGATGTCGGAAACCGCCCGGCCCGCGTCCTCGATGCGGTCGAAGATGCCCAGCAGCGTCCGCACGCCCTCGGGAAGGGGCAGGAGCCCGACCTCGATCTCGGTCGCGATCCCGAAGCACCCCTCCGAGCCCACGAACAGGCCGACGAGGTCGTACCCCGGCGCCTCACGGCCCCGTCCCCCCAGCTTCGCCACCGATCCGTCGGGCAGCACCACGGTCAGGCCGGTCACGTAGCGCGATGTCACGCCGTACTTGAGGCAGTGGGGCCCGCCCGAGTTCTCGGCCACGTTGCCGCCGATCGTGCAGGCGGTCTGCGACGACGGGTCGGGGGCGTAGTAGAGTCCGTGGGGCCGTGCCGCGGCCGAGAGTTCGGCGTTGATGACCCCCGGCTGCAACACCGCGCGGCGGTTCGCAGCGTCGATCTCCAGGATGCGGTTCATGCGCGCGGTTCCCACCACGACCGCCCCGTCCAGCGCCACCGCACCGCCCGAAAGCCCCGTCCCGGCCCCCCTGGGCACGATCGGGAGGCCGTGGCGTGCGATCGCCGTGACAGCGCCCTGGACCTCCGCCGTGGTGCGCGGCAGAACGACGGCGCCGGGGCGGTGCCGGTACGCGGTCAGCGCGTCGGACTCGTAGACGAGGAGGCGGTCCTCGTCTACGATGACGCCGCCCGGTCCGCAGATCTCGGCGAGCGACCTGGTGAGGGTGTCCGGAATCATGGGGGAAGCTTACCGGGAGCCGGAGAGGTAGTCCAGAATCGCCTCCACCCCGGACGCGGCCATGGCGAAAAGGTCGGGGGGCAGGTCGCCGTAAACGTGCGGGGTCAGGGTGCGGGCATCGGTGCTGCCCGTATTCGCGACCGCGCGGCGCACCTGGTCGATTCGCTTCAACCGATGTTGACGAAAGCGTGCGATGGCGGCGGCCGGGTCGCGCACCGGTTTCCCGTGCCCCGGGTAGAGGACTTCGGCATCCAGCGCTTCGAGCCGGTCCAGCGAGGCCAGGTACTCGGCGACGGCTCCCGCATACTCGCCCACCCAGGTCGTGTTGCCTTCTCCGAGGATCATGTCGCCGGTGAAGATGGCCCCGCATTCCGGGAGGTGGAAGCAGAAGTGGCGGCGTGAATGTCCCGGGGTGGAGACCGCGAGGACATCGCCGGCGTCGGTGCCAAAGACCTGGCCATCTTCGAGGTCACGCTCTTCGCCGGGACCACGCACCTCGGCACCGATCAGGCGGCCCAGGTCCCCCGCGCCCGCCGCGTGGTCCCCGTGAGCGTGCGTGACCAGTACGACCACCGATTCGGCCGAATCGACCGCCGCCGCGAGTCGCCGGAGGTGCTCGTCGAGGCTCGGGCCGGGGTCGATGATCGCCGCGTGCCTTTCACCGACGATGTAGCTGCGGGTTCCGTCCAGGGTGAGCGGGCCCGGGTTCGGGGCCGGAAACGAACGGACCTGTCCCAGCTCTCAGCGACGCTCGCGCGCGATCTGTTCCGCCAGCTTGTCCGCGATCATCTGAATCGCCACTTCGTCCCGGTCCTGGAAGGCGGCCGGGCGGTGGGAGTCGATGTCAAACTGTCCGTAGATCCGGTTGCCGGCCCGGATCAGCACCACCAACTCGGACTTCACGCCGGGATTGCACGACAGGTATCCCTCGAACTGCGTGACATCGGGCACGTTCTGGTTGGCACCGTGGGCAACGGCAGTGCCGCAGACTCCCCGTCCCACCGGGATCAGTGCGTGTTCGGTCGGGGCCCCGAAGTAGTTGTGGAGCCGGAGTTCGGCCCCTTCATCGTCGAGCATGTAAACACCTACCCAGTCGAAACGCTCGTCGATCCGGTAGAGGGTCCTGGCAGCGTATCGGAGAAGCGCGTCCGAGAGATGCCCGTCTTCGCGCATCTCCTGGAGTTCTCTGATTACCGCGCGGGCGTCGACCATGAAGCTCCCTGTTGTTGGGGGTGAGGTCCGACCAATGGAACCGATGACGGGGGGCCCGTCAATATCGTCGCCCAGCCGGTCTCCCTCGCCGCCGATCCGCGCAGCCGCCAGGGAGTCCCCGGACAAACCCACGCGAGCACCGAGAGCGGTGAGGCGCCGGGCCGGCAGGACGGAAGCAACGCGAATCAAGGCAAGAAGTCACGTA
>JAPPGM010000008.1:0-1027 GCA_028874995.1 Gemmatimonadota bacterium
GATCGAGCCCCAAGCTGAACGTCCTCAACACCGCGCTGATGACGATGCCGCTGACGGGTTCGTTCGACGAGACCCGCGCCGACCGCACGCTGTGGGGCCGCATCGTCGAGAGTGCCGTGGGGGCGCATCTCCACAACACGGCCGGACGGAAGGCGAGGCTGTACCACTGGCGCGAAGGCCCGCACGAGGTCGACTTCGTCCTTTCCCGCGGGCCCAATCTCAAGGGCATCGAGGTGAAGAGCGGTGCGGGGGCGGGCAGGCGCCGTGGACGTGTGGCCTTCCGGGAACGCTTTCCGGGGGCGCGAACGCTGCTGGTGGGCGCCCGCGGGGTGCCGCTGGAGGATTTCCTGTCCCAATCGGCGGTGTATTGGGCCGACTACGACGGCCCGTTCGCCCGGGACGATACGCGGACCGAGACGGCGGAAAAGGAGGATGATGAGATGTCGAACGAAGGGAACGGTCGGGAAACGGTCCGGGAAAGCACGCCGAAGTACGCCGGCACGGGCAGCTCCTGGAGGCGGCGCTGCGGGGACTCCCGCACTTCGTCCGCCGCGGGGACCTTCCTCCGCTCGCCGAGATCGTGCAGCTGGACCAGGAATTTGGGGGGGACCGCTACTGCTATCCGGTGCTCGCCAGCCTGGCCGCGACCGTCAACGGAGGCGGCGACCCCTTGAACGGGCTGGACGAGGAGGGGATTCGCCGGGCCGTGGGATCCTGGTACCTGGCGGACCACGTGCACGAGCCTCCCTGGTACCGTCGCGCGGTCCGCGAACACCCCGGCCTCTGCGCCGACGCGCTGGTCACCGTGTACCGGCCCCTCATCCGCGACGGGAGCGAACACACTCGACACCTCTTCGATCTTGCCGCCGACGACGCCAACGCCGAGGTGGCGCGGCTGGCGGTGCCCACCCTGCTCGGCGTCTTCCCGACACGGTGTGCGAAGCCGCAGTTCCGGGCGCTCCACGCGCTGCTTTGGGCCGGGCTGCTCTTCCTGCCCCGGGAGCAGTTGGAGAAACGGATCCGCCAC
>JAPPGM010000008.1:1128-3810 GCA_028874995.1 Gemmatimonadota bacterium
GTTCGACCCCTGGGGCGGGGAGCGGGGATGCCGCTACGAGCTGACGACGACGGGCCTCAGAGCGGACTGGCTGCTCCGGCGCTGGATCGCGATTCTGGCGGAGCGGGGGGGGGCGGAGGGGTGGGAGGCGCTCGGGAGTCTGGCCCGCAGTCCGGTGCTGGAGAGGTGGTACGAGAAGGTGTCGGTGGCGCGGGAGACGATTTGTCGGCCACTAATGCCCTGAAGTGGCGGACAAACTCGCTGTCGGCGCCCCCTACCTCCTCTCCAACACGCAATACCGATACAGCTTCAGCGTCTCCCGCCAGTCCTCTGGATACTCCGCCACCATCTCGCCCAGACCATACTCCTCCGCCAGCCCCGCGAACGTCCCCGACCCGGCCACCCGGAACGGCGCCTCCCTCTCGAACACCGTCAGGTCCGGGAACCCCGTCGGGAACGACGCGCCCATCGCCCGCTCCACCCCTTCGAGCCTCTCGCGGTCCTTGTCGCGCTCCAGCTGATCGCGGTTCTGCAGGTCCACCGAGAAGTGGTCGAAGGCGATCTGGAACGACGACATCGCGTCCGCCAGCCGGTTCAGAAACGGCATGATGCTCTCGGGCGGCAGGTACATCGTGTTGCCCTCCCAGATCATCAGCGTGGGCGCGTCGAGATCGAAGCCGAGGTCGGCCAGACCGCCCGGCACATCTGCCTCCAGGTAGTTGGCGAAGAGCGAAGGCGGCTGCTCGAGCCCGTTTTGCGCCAGAATCGCGCGTTTGAATTCGAGGACCGCCTTCTGGTCGACCTCGAAGAAGGCGGCGCCCGCGTCGCGGTAGTGGTGGGCGCGCATGTCGAAACCGCCCCCGAGCAGGACAACCTGCCGGGCCCCGCTCCCGATCCCGCGTTCCACGAAGCGGTTGAAGTAGCGGGTGCGGATGCGGACCATGGTTGTCGAAGGCGCGAAGGCCGCGTCCATCTGCTGAGCGGCCGCGCGCGCCCGGTCGTTCGAGAACCACTCGGCGTACGGTGCGTCGAAGAGCGGACGCGGCTTTTCGGATTCCAGGGCCCGGATGGACGCGATCACGAAGGCGGTCGCGCCGATTTCGTTGATGTCGATCATTGTCAGGGGAGTTGGGGTGGAGAGGGGGGTCGGTCGGAGCGGCGGCCACAAGTGGCCAACACGCGTGGTTCGGATCTCGAACGGTAGCCATTGGGCGGTTTCCCGGTCAACGCCGACGGCGCCCCCAACCGCCGCCGCGACCCCCACCAGGATCAACGCCGAGGCGATCTCCGTGCCACCACCACCCCCGCCAGGATCACCCCCGTGCCGACAAGCTGTTGCTGGGTAGGCGTTTCCGCGAGCCACAGCCACGCGGCGATCAGCGCGATCACGGGGACCAGGTTCTGGTAGACGCTGGTGCGGCTCTGCCCGATCGCCCTCACCCCCCGGTACCACAGCAGGTAGGCCACGGCGATCGCGAACACACCCGCATATACGATGCCGAGCCACGTTCCCGCCGACACCGCGCCCCAGTCGGTGCGCAGAAGGTCGGGGACCCCCATCAGCACGATGAACGGGAGCCCCGCCCACAGCGTCCACGCGGTCATCTCGAGGACACCGCGCCGCTTGGTCATGCGCCGGCTGAAGACGGTGTAGACGGACCAGGAGATCGCGGCCCCGAGCACAAGGAAATCACCGCCGCGGGCGCTGCCCATTTCGTGCGATCCTCCGGTGACCAGGATCACCATCCCGGCCAGCGTGGCCAGCACGCCGGCCAGAATCGAGACGTTGAAGCGCTCGCGGCCCAGCGCGGCCGCGATGAGCAGGACCCAGACCGGCGTCGTGGAGAGCAGGATGGCGGCGTTGCCGGTGAGGGTGAGGTCGAGGCCGAAGATGAAGCAGACCTGGAAGACCACATGGCCGACGGTGCCCAGCGCGATCACCGTCCACCAGTCCTTGCGGTACGGCATGAGGCGGCGGCCCTGGGCCTTCAACAGGAACCACACCGCGAAGGCGGCGCACCCGAAGCGGACCGCGTTGAAGGCGAGAGGCTCCATTTCGCGCAGGATGGCCTTCACCACTGCGAAGTTGACCCCCCAGATGACCGCGGTCAGAACCAGACCGAGGTCGACGGTTAGGTCGTGGCGGGCCCGGCGGGGGCGACCTCCGCGGCCTGCCGAAGCTCTGGCCTCGCTACCGTCCGCCAAGCTGGTCAAAGGTCGCGTTCTGGAGCGCGTACTCGCGCCAGTCCTCGTGGTCGAAGTGCCACCATTCGGCCTCGTAGACGGTGAACCCCTCCGCCTCCATGACGCGCCGGAGCAGTTCGCGCTGCCAGCGCTGCCTCGACGTCCCGCCCGGATAGTTGGGGAACGAACGCGGCGAGAACTCGTCGTAGGTGCCGACCATGTCGGCCGGGAGGCCCGTCTCGAGGTCGTAGAGGTTCAGGTCGATCGCGGAGCCGCGGTTGTGGCGCGATCCGTTGGCCGGGTCGGCCACGAAGAGCTTCTGCGACTCGGGTGTGGCGTCGAAGAACATCTTGGTGACGTACCAGGGGCGGTAGCCGTCGTGCAGCAGAAGGCCGAAAGCGTGCTCGGCCAGGGCGCGGTGGACGCGCGTGACAGCTTCGGCGGCGGGGCGCTGGAGGAAGACGCGCGGCTCGTCGTAGAAGACCGACGACATGAAGTTGTTGGTGGTCGCGTAGCGGA
>JAPPGM010000179.1 GCA_028874995.1 Gemmatimonadota bacterium
AGCGCTGGCTTTGCAAGCCAGAGGTCACCGGTTCGATCCCGGTTGGCTCCATTTCACTTCCACGGCCGGCCCACCGTGATGCACGAAAGCGGCGTCCGCCCTTCCCGCGAATCCGGCCCCCTCAGAACCGGTAGGTGTAGTTCACCTTCACCGCGCCGCCCCGCGACAGCGTAATCAGGTCGCGGTCGTCGAGGATGTCGAGGCCGAGATTCCGCCAGTTGTGCGTGTAGACGAGGAAGACGTCGTTGCCCGGCCGCACGATCCAGCGTAGCCGCGCGAACAGCCCCACGATGTCGCTGTCGTTGTCGTACTGGATCTGGTTGGTCAGCCCGACCCACTGACTGGGATTCCACTCTCCCTCGATTTCGTAGACGTCGGCGGTGAATTCGCCGCGCGGCAGCGTCACCGCATTATGCTCGAAGTTGACGGATACGCTCACGCCCGGGTTGGGCCGAAACGACGCCCGCAGGTCGTAGCGGGTCCGGTCGCCGTCCCAGAACCCGCCCCGGCTCACGCTGCCGCCTCCCGACACGCGCCTGCGCGACGCGGTGCGGCCCCGCACGCTCCACTCCCACATGGTGTACTCGCCCGGCAGAATGTCGATGCCTTCGCTGACCTCGTAGCCGTTGTCCAGGGATTCCAGCGTACGGGTGGCCCCGACCTCGAAGTTGTCGCCGCTCTCGAAGTCGATGTCGAAAACGTCGAACTGCCACTCCCGTTCTTCGAGAACGCCGGTGTCGATCTGGGTCAGGTTGCGGAACTGGACCGCGAATTCGATTTGCCGGATCCAGTCGATGCTCGCGGGCCTCGGAGCCCAGCCGATGCGGGGCTCGACTCGGCGGAACCCGTTCCTGGCCACGAATCCAAGGGTGGGCCGGTAGTCGTCGCCGAACTCCCGGTACGACAGGTGCGCCGACCAGACGTCGTTGGGGAAGTTGAAACGGAAGCCGCGCGCGGTGAGGTTGCCGAGCGAACGGTCCACCGTGGGGTCCGGGTTGGAGTTCCAGACGAAGAAGGCCTCCATTTCGGCCCGGTTGTCGCCGAGAAAGCGCCGGGTGTTGAGCTGCAGGTCGATGCCCGCGGTGTGTCCGACTTCGGGGGTGTAACCCGAGGGGTCCGGCGAGGCGGACCGCCTTGTGTAGATTGCGCCGATCGTCGACTGCTCCAGAATCGAGCGCCTGACGCGGGCGACCGTGAAGTTCTCGCGGGGAACGGTGACTTCGACATTGTCGCCCGACGCCAGGTAGGTGTGCGAGCCGGTTCCGATCTGGTAGAACCCCATTTCGTAGCGTCCCGCCTGCCCGGTGAGGCGCGTGCCGTACTGGATGGGGATCTGTTCGCCCGACCGGAGGCCGATCCGCCGTGAGAAGAAGGGTGACGGACCGCTGCGCGGCGCGAAGGTGAAGACGCCCGATCCCTCCAGAAAGAAGTCGCGCCGTTCCGGGAAACGCTGTGGGAAGCGTGTGAGGTTGACGCGCCGCTGGTCGCTCTCCACCTCGGCGAAGTCCGTGTTGATGCTGGCCGACGCCCGCAGGCTTGAGGTGACGCTGTAGTTCACGTCGAGGCTGATGTCGCGCGGGAAGGTGGTGGGGTCGGTGTTGTCCGGGACGTTGCGCCAGCTTGCGACCGCGGAGGGCCGCGCCTCCAGTCCCAGCCCCTGGGACATGTTCCGCAGGCCCGTGAGCCGTCCGGCGTACACCGGTCGAAACAGCCCTTCGTTGCGGCGATAGCCGCGCCAGAGGATCTCCTCGTTGCGGCGGCGTATGGTGCGCTGGAAGTTGATGCCCCAGGTGTCCAGATCCGGGTTGAAGTTGAGTGTCCGGAAGGGGATCCTGATCTCGGCCGACCAGCCGTCGGGGCGCTCGGCGGTGCGGGCCTCCCAGATCCCGTCCCACGCCTTGCCACCTCCCCCGCCAAACCCGCCCCCGCCCCGGCCGCCGCCCCCGGTAAGGATCCCGTCCCCCATCAGTCCCGCGGGGTTGATCTCGAAGAAGTACCCCGTGCGCCCGTCCAGGAAGGTGTCCAGGATCCACATGAAGCGGTCGTCCGTGCCCAGGCTGGCGTCGCGCTGCCGCTGGTAGGCGAGGATCCCGCCGGGGTCATCGTAGAGGATCGCACCGATATAGAGGTGATCCTCGTTGAACACGACCCGTATCTCGGTCCGCTCCGAAGGCTCCCCGCCTTCGACGGGTTCCTGCTGGGTGAAGTCGGTGATGGGGGTGGCGTTCCGCCAAACCGACTCATCAAGGTGGCCGTCGAGCTGGATTGCCGCCTCTTTCGGAATGAGCGTCGCTTCCAGCGTTACCGCGCCGTTGTCCCTGCCGTTGGACTGCTGGGATGCGGCCCGGCCGACAGGCACCAGGAGCACCAGGCTCGCGATGATGAGGGCGGATGGGGGCCGTTTGGGCAACACGATGCGCGTCATCTGTCCGGGCTGCTGCTTAGGGGGGACCTGAGGGGGTCCGGCGATCGGTCTACAGCGTAATTGACACCCCTGGGGTCGCGTTCGTTGGCGCGACGGCCACGGCGACCCTATTTTGACGCCCAAGGTGAAGCCCGGTATGCACATTTGCATCCCGAAGCTCGTACGGCACACACCACTCGCCGAGAGGAGAGGACCGATGCGACACAGAACCCTTAGCCTGCTGCTTGCCTTCCTTCTCGTTCCCGCACTCACGCTCGCCTGTGGCGGCGGCGACACCGAGTCCGCGGATTCGGAAGACGCGGCCGCGGAGGCCGAGACCATGGAGGCGACGCCGCTCGAGGCTGCCACCGAGGGCGACATGGACGAGGGTGAGGAGGGAGAGGGTGAGGAAGGCGAAGAGGGCGAGGAGCACGAGGATCCCGACGCCGAACAACCCGACACTGCTGCCACTGGCAATTAGCGGTCCGCAGTCGGAATCCCCCTTCATAGGTGCGGGTTTGCCACGGACTGCGGACCGGAGCAGGTCAAGACGCGCGTGTCGCCGTTGAGCGACACGGGGTGAGCACGGAGCCGCCCCGCAGGTCGCCGGCCGTCAGGTCGGCGGAGGGTTGAGTCTCACTGCGGGGAGCGCGGGGGTTGCGCCGTGGCTTGGCGCCGTGGCGTGGCTCTAACGGCTCGCGTATGTTGGCTGTCCACTACGGGTACGCGAGCGCACCCGGATGGGAGTGCGTCCGACAGACCGCCCGGTCGTGTCCCCAACTGTTGACACAGGAACAGCAAACATGCGTTTCAAGAGATCAATCATGCCCGTTGGCATCCTTCTCCTGCCGGTCCTCGCAGTCGCTTGCGGCGGCGCCGACTCCGATTCCGGTGAACCCGAGGACGCCCCGGCCGAGACCATGGAGGCAGCGACCCTTACACCCGCGGTGGACGCGGCCCAGGCGAGCACGCTCCTCAATCCCAACGGCGCCTCAGCCGAGGATCTCGCCGGCATCGCGGGGATGTCCGACGCGGCGGTCGCGGCCCTCATGGGTGCTCGGCCGTTCGCGAACATGGTCGATGTGCACGCCGTCCTCACCGCCTCCATTGGCGAGGAAGCGGCGCTGGGCGCCTACGAATCGCTCTGGCTGCCCCTCAGCCTGAACGACGCGTCCACCGAGGAAATCCTGCTCATTCCGGGCGTTGGCGACCGCATGGCGCACGAATTCGAGGAGTACCGCCCTTACTCCGACATGGACCAGTTCCGCCGCGAAATCGGCAAGTACGTGGACAAAGAGGAAGTCGCGCGTCTGGAGCGCTACGTTACGCTGAATTAGGAGTCCGTGGATAAACTCCCGCGAGCACCGAGAGCGGCGAGGCGCCGGGCTG
>JAPPGM010000190.1 GCA_028874995.1 Gemmatimonadota bacterium
ACGCGGCAGCTGGCGCCCGGGCCGGAAGGGGTGCCGATCGAGGTCTACTGCTTCGCGAACGACACGGCGTGGGCCAACTACGAGGGGTTCCAGGGGGACATCTTCGACCACCTGATCGCGATATTGCCCGAATTCGGGCTGAGGGCGTTTCAGGCGCCGGGCGGGAGTGACTTCAGGAAGGCGTTGGCGAGGGGGGCGTAGGGGGCGGCGAGGTGTAGTGTGGCTTGATGCGGCGGCCACAGGGGGGGTTGGGTTGCATGGATGCGGCTGGGAGCCTACTTGTGTCGCGGTCCGCAGTCATGTTACCTACAACCGGAAGGTCGGATGAAGCCCAGGCTTGGGCGGCTCCTCGTCTGCACGGGCCTACTCGCAGCGTCGCCTTGCGTCGCCACCGCCCAAGTCGAGCAGTGGACCCTGGAGCGCACCGTCACGATTGGCGAAACGCTCGACGACCCGGAAACCGGACTGACCTGGGTTGGCGATGTCGTCGTCTTCGACGAGCGCCTGTTCGTGGAGCAACCACGGGAGAGTTGCCTTCGCATCTTCTCCCTGGCGGGCGAGTTTCTTGGCGTCCTTGGCCGCGAAGGCGAAGGACCGGGCGAGTTCGGTTATGTGAACGGTCTAGGCGTCCGCGACGGACTCCTGTGGGCGTGGGACAGCCTCCTCGGACGCGTGCAGTACTTCGACCCGGGAGGCGAATACGTCTCCTCGTTGCGGATCCGCGGCCACCCCACGCTTCCCATCATCGGCCTTGAAGTACACGCGGTACTCGCGGATGGGTCCATGTTGGCCAGAAGCCTGCGCGATGCCAGCCAGCAGGCAGCCTATCCCGATCGACCGGAACATGTGATTCGGCTTGACGAGCGTGGTTCGCTCCGGGACACCGTGTCGCTTCTTGTGGGCTCTCCGAGCGTAGTGAGGCTCGGGACGACCAGCGGAGGAGGGGTCGGCTATACCATGTTGCCCGAATCCTACCGCTCACAGTTCAGCCCGCATGCGGACGGGTCGGGGTTCGTGGTGCTTCACCGCGAGGCCGCCGAGAGCGCCGAGCCACACACGTTTCGCGTGATCCGGTTCGACGCCAGTGCGGATACCGTGTGGGAGCGCGACATTCAGTATGATCCGATTCCGGTCACTTCCGCGTGGCGGTTGCAACATCTGAAGGAGCGCGACGACTTGAGCGCGCCTATGCTGCGGGAGCTTTCGCGTGCCTATCGACGACTGGAGTTCTTTCCTCCCGTGCGGCAAGCAAAGGCCGGGGCGGATGGCACGACCTGGCTGCGCGTCCGCGCGGGCGTTGATGCGTGGGAATGGGAGGTACTGGATCCGTCCGGCCGTCCCATTGCACGCGTTGGGGGGTCACCGCAAGGCTGGTTGAAGTGGGCGGGCACTGACGCACTATGGTTCCTTGAGCATGACGAGTTTGATGTTCCGTACTTGGTTCGATACGCCATCCGGCGGTCGTGAGCGGCCCACCGGTGGCTTCGAAGCGACTACCGACCACCCAGAACAAGAATATGAGATTGCCGCCGGTAGTCGCCTCCTTGTTCGATGCCAACATGCGGCAGTATGGTGCCATCGGTCGATGGCCCTGGAAGCGAGCCGTTCTGGCCTTCTTCTGCGCCGCCGTCCCCTTCCCGGCCTCGGGACAGCTGGAGCGGTGGACGCTCGAGCGTACCATTACCATCGGTGATGCGTTGGGCTCGGAAGCGGGACTCACCCGGGTGGGAGAGGTGATCGTCCGGGACAACCGGCTGATCGTGGCTCAACCGCAGGAGCGGCGGCTCCGGGTCTTCTCCCTCACCGGAGATTTCCTCGGATTCATCGGTCGCGCCGGAGAAGGGCCGGGGGAGTTCAGGGAGGTAGGCGGCATGGGCCTGCTGGCGGACGGCCGGTTGTGGGTCCACGATCCCCTGTTGCGACGCATCCAGTACTTTGACCTCGAGGGCCGTGTCGTGTCGACGGAGCGGGTCAGGGGTCACCCGGCGTTGCGTGGACGAGTGAGCGTGCGAGGACTTCTCGAGGATGAGTCCCAGCTCGTCAAGTACTCGGCATCGACGGGCGAGCTGGCCGAGACTCCGCAGCTGCCGGAGGTATTGGTCCGGTTCGAAGAGGACGGGCAGCCGCCGGACACGGTGGCCATGATCGTCGGGCGCAGCAACATCTTGCAGCTGTCCGACGGCAGCGCGGGTGTGAGGGTTCTCACGTTTCATCCGCTGTCGTACCGCTCGCGTCTTTCGGTCAGCCGGGACGGGTCGGGGTTCGTCGTCGTTCACCGGACCGGTGCCACGAGTGCCGAACGACACACCTTCAGCGTGATCGCGTTCGATGCCCGGGCGGACACCGCGTGGGTGCGGGAGGTCCCGTACGATCCAATCCGTATTCCCGAAGGGTGGCGGGAACGGCGTGTGGAGGAGAGGGTTCGCAACCCCAACGGCCTCCACCCCAGTGTTTCCGAACGACAGTTTCGGAAAGTGTTGGAGCGTGCCTATGGCAGCGTGGGTTTCTTCCCTCCCGTTGGCGGCACCGTACGGGCTGCGGCGGAAGGCACGACCTGGGTGCTGGTGCGTACGGGCGTTGAGTCGTCAGTGTGGGAAGTGCTGGACGAATCCGGTCGTTCGGTTGCGCGCGTCGATCGTCCGCGAGGCAGCATAAGGTGGGTCGGCACGGAGTCGGTGTGGGCCACCGAGCGAGACGAATTCGACATCCCGTACCTGGTTCGATATGTCATCCGCCGTCCCTGACCGGCCCCGTGCCCGCGTGCTCAGTCGGCGCGCCTTCACGCGTGCCATGGCGCTGGTAGCCTTCGGCGGTGTCGCGCGACCGGCATCCCCTCGTGTTCGTAGGCCGAGCCCCTATTGCGATGACATGACCGTACAGTGCAAAGGAGATGCGCGTTCACCGCTGGGGGTCGGCCAGGAGCCCCTCCTGCGCGGAGAAGTCGATTGGGTCATCGGGGGTGTTCTGGACGGTGATCCGGCATATCTGTTCGACGATGTGGAAGCGCTTGCGCAGGACGCTGAAGGCCGTGTTTACGTCGCCGACTCAGGATCCCTCACGGTGCGTGTCTTCGAGCAACGCGGCAGCCACCTCTACAGTATCGGCGGACCGGGGGAGGGCCCTGGCGAGTTCAGGATACCGCGCCTTTGCGGATTGGCGTTCGATCCGGACGGCCGCCTCTGGGTGAATCAGTTGATTTCCTTCGAAATCTTCGACGTGGGGGCTGATGGCGGGGCCTACTTCGGATCTTTCGCCGTCCGCGACGCCGCTACGGCGGCGCTTTGCGGCAGTCCGATGTTCGCCGGACCGACGGGCATTACGGTTCCGCGCAGGGGGATGAGCACCTTCGGAGGGAAGAACGAGCATGTTCAGGTGACAATGGACGGCAAAGTATCGGGTCGAGTGGGGAACTTTCGCACTCCTCCGGATTTCGGAGAATGGGAATGGCCCACCCTGGTGGTACGGTCTCCGGGTGAGGGGACTCGGCCGAACATCTTCCGCCCGCCGTTTGCGGCAAGAATCCTTGTGGCCAACGCTCCGGACGGTGGTTTCGCCACGGCCTTTTCGCCGGTCTACGATATTGGCGTTCATGGGCCGGATGGCACCGAAACGACCAGGTTGCGGCGCGAACAACTCGGGCCCGTGATCACCGACGCGGAAGCACGTGAAGGGTACGAAGAGCTCGGGAGGCGCCGCGACTCGTATGGGGACGGGGTTACGACCTGGCCTGAGCTGGTGGAGTTTCCGGACGACTACCGAATTCCGGAGAGGAAGCCCGTGATTTACCGAATGTGGTACGACGACGACGGTCGCCTGTGGGTCTGCCTGTGGCCGACGGAAGGCGACACCATGCATCGGGCCCATGTGTACGATGGGGATGGCGTGTTCCTCCATGAAGCCGAGTGGCCGCGGGGGATCACCATCTGGTATGGCGGGTTGCGGGGCGACGTGGCCGTGGGAGTGCGGAAAGTGGAATTCGACGTGGAGCAGGTAGTCCGGCTGCGATTCCGGCCCCATCCCGTCCCCTCCCCACCCGGGTTGGTTTAGTCAAGTTGACTTAGTCCAGTGTCTCCGTCCCACACCGGTCTCAGCTCAGAGGCTGGGAAACCAGGTACGCCGTGACCGCCACGGCGACCACGCCGAGCAGCATTTCGACCATGGCCGGGCTCCGGATCAGCCCGAAACGGGGACTGCGCTCGAGCACGGGACGAACGAAGCGCCAGTTGTAGAATCCCAGCGCCAGCACCGCGGCCACCACCAGGTCCTTGACCAGCAGCGACCTCCCCCATGCGGTGGTCCACAGATCGGAGAGCGACTCGACGTGGATCCACACCTTGACCGCGCCGGTGGCCAGCAGAAGTGCCACGGCCACCTGGGCAACCTTCGAAAACGCGCCAACCATGCCGGCCAGTCCGGGCCCGGGCACCGCGTCCGCGCTCCCGTGCTCGCGCAGGGCCGGAAGTCCCGCCAGGAGAAGGCACGACAGGCCCCCGACCCAGCCCCCGGCAGCCACGACGTGCAGGTACGTGGCAACGGCGGACAGCGCACGCGGACTGTCGGCCCATCCGTGCCCGGAGAGGACCGGCACGACGGCGAGCAGGAGCGCACCCACGGCGACGATTCTCCACCCGGCGGCGCGCGCTCCGTCCTTGCCCGCAACCACCAGTCCGCCGGCGGCCACCAGTGCGGCCACGAACTGCAGCCACCAGCCCACCGCCCACGGCGACCCGGTAGCCACCGTGGCGAGGTTGGCGAGCAGGTTGTCCGGAAAGAAGACTGCGGACTGGTACAGCAGGCGGATGGGCAGCGACCCCAGCAGGATTCCTAGCCCGAGGGCGGCAATGAGCGTCGTCCGGCGCGTGGCGTAGCTCACGACCTCCCGCGATTCCCCGGCCCTGTGTAGCCTGCCGAGCACCAGCAGCCGGAAGACCGTGGCGCCGAGCAGCGCCAGGAGCCCGAGATAGAACCCGAAGCGGACGAATGTGAGACCGAACGCGAAGCGGGACCCGGAGTCGCCGCCGACCGCCTGCTCGGTCGCCAAAGTGCCCGCGCCGCCCATTCGCTCTGCTGAATCCACCGGTGCCGTCGCCGCCTCAGGGGACTCATCCGGCGTCTCGCCCATGGTGGGCTCCACCCGGAACCCGAATTCCCCCGAAAGTCCGTGACCGTCCGGTCCGGCGGTGGTCCACGCCACGATGTAGCCGCCCGGGCCCAACGGCCCGCTCAGTGGCAGGACGATTACGTCGTGCCGGTCATCGGCCAGGTATGCCAGTTTCCCCGCCCGCACGGGCGTCGCGTCGCGCAATGTGGCGCGTACCTCCACCGTGCTGAGCGCCAGCTGCACCTCGGTTGTGTAAGTGAGCGTGACCTGCGCCGGGGACTCGGACAGAACCGCGTCTTCGCCCGGATCGGAAGCCTTGAGTTCGGTGTGCAGGCAACCGAACCCGAGGATCGCGGGCAGCGCCAGGACCGTCAGGATACCACCGGCCCGGGCAGGGCGCGGAAGCTCTTCGACGCGCGAACGCCCGAAGCGCCGCCGCCGGACGTGCGGCCGCGGCGGGTTTCGAGCGGCCGCGGGCATCGCCCCTACGCCTCCGGCAACCCGTGCTCGATCGCCCACTCCATGGCCTCGCTGAAGCGGTCGATCTCCTCCAGCGTCGTGTACACGCTCGGCGAGATCCGCAGTCCCGTGCACTCCTCATGACCGATCGGGACGTTGATGATGCGGTGCTTGTCCCAGAGCCAGTTGCTGAGCGCCGCCGTGTCGAGTCCGTCGACGTGCACGTTGCCGATCCCGCACGCGAAGCCCGGCTTCTGGCTGGTATTCAGGCTGACGCGGTCGTTCTCCAGAAGGCGGTTCGCCCAGTAGTCGCGCAGGTAGATCAGCCGCTCGGCCTTGCGCTCGGCGCCGATCCCCTGGTGGAAGGTCAGCGCCTCGCCGATGGCCAGGTAGTTGGCCGCGGGGTGCGTGCCGATCTCCTCGTACTTGCGGATGTCCTCGTCCATGCGGTCGGGCGCCGCCATGAGCGGCCAGATTTCGGCGATCTTCTCGCGGCGGACGTAGAGCAGTCCCGTTCCGTGGGGCGCGAAAAGCCATTTGTGCAGGCTGGTGGAGTAGTTGTCGCAGTCGAGGTCGCTCAGCTTGAAGGGGAAGTGGGCCAGCGCGTGCGCGCCGTCCACGATGACCGGGATGTCGTGCCTGCGCGCCATCCGCACGACCTCGCGGACGGGCAGGATCTGGCCCGTCAGGTTGATCATGTGGCACATGAGGATGAGGCGCGTCCGTTCCGTGATCGCCTCCTCGAAGCGGCGCACCACATCGGCCGGGTCCTCGGCCGGCACGGGCACCTTGATCTGCACCATCCTGATCCCCTCGCGGCGTTCCCGCTGCCGGAAGGTGGTCAGCATGCGCCCGTAGTCCTGCGTGGTCGTGAGGACCTCGTCGCCCGCCTCGAGGTCGTAGCCGAACTGGCAGGTCTGCAGCCCCTCGGACGCGTTGCGGGTGAAGGCCACCTCCTCGGTGTCCACACCCCACTCCCGGGCCATCCGGGCACGGACCCCCTCGCGCTGCGGCCCGAGGATCTTCCACATCGTGTAGGTGGGCGCCTCGTTTGAGTAGTCCAGGTGGCGCTTCATGGCGTCCTGCACGAACGAGGGCGACGGGCTGACGCCGCCGTTGTTGAGGTTGACCAGCGTACGGTCCACGGTGAACGCGCGGGCCACCTCGGCCCAGAAGTTCTCGTCGTCGGCGGTGTCGGCGGGCGATCCCGGATGTTTCGCCAGGTCGCGTGCGATGTCCACCGCGCGGGAGTCGAATGCCGGCAGCTGGGACGCCCCGACGACCGCTGCGGCGGAGCCGAGGAATTCGCGGCGGTTGGGGGTGCGCGGGGTGGTGGCTGGTCTGGTCTTGCGGGTGCGCATCGTCTGCTCCGGTGTGGGGCTGGGCGGCGTTTGTCCGGGCGGCCGGGTCACCTCGGCGCTGACCTCCAGCGAAAGGCGCCGCCCACGACTTCCTGCGTTTCATCGTAGCGGGCGCGCGCCGGGAGGGGCAAGCGGGGTGGCGGGGGATTCCCCCACGGCGCTCCCGTGCTACAGTTTAGGGGCGCCGTGGCGAATCGCCTCACCCTTCGCTTCCAGCGGCGATCCCCGTCACGGACCACCCGCGTTTCCCATCTCCCTTCGCCCCCCCGCAATGATCAGAGTCCGCTTCCTGGGCACCGCCGCCGCGCGTCCGACCGTGAGCCGGAGTGTGTCCGCGATCGCCGTCCAGCGGGAGGGCGAATCGTTCCTGTGGGACTGCGGCGAGGGGACCCAGCGCCAGATAATGCGTTTCGGGACCGGTTTCTCCTTCTCCCACATCTTCATCACGCACACCCACGCGGACCACTTCCTCGGGCTGTCGGGCCTGCTGAGGACGATGAGCCTGCAGGGCAGGGAGGAAGGGATGAAGATATACGGGCCCGCCGGGACGGAGGCGGTCCTGCACGCGGCGGTGCGGCTGGGAGTGGAGCGACTCGCCTTTCCGGTCGAAGTAAGGGGACTCTCTCGGGGCGAGAGGGTGGACTTCGGAGATTGGGCGGTGCATGCCTTCCGCGCGGACCATGGGGTTTCCGCGCTCGGGTACGCCCTGGTGGAGGAGGGGCGGCCGGGCCGATTCGACGTGGAGACCGCGAGGAAGCTGGGCATTCCCGAGGGTCCGCTCTTCGGCCGGTTGCACCGTGGCGAGTCGATCGAAGTCGACGGCAGGACGATTTCGCCGAACGAGGTGGTGGGCCCGCCACGCGCCGGACGCAAGGTCGTCTACAGCGGCGACACCCGGCCCACCGGCGCGGCCGTCGAGATGTCCATGCGCGCCGACCTCCTGATCCACGAGGCCACCTTCGGCAGCGGCGAGGCGAAGCGGGCCCGCGAGACGCGCCATTCCACCGCCGCCGAGGCTGCCTCGGTGGCTGTGCGGGCGAAGGTGCGGGACCTGGTGCTGACCCATGTGTCCGCCCGCTACGCCGAGGCTCCCGCCCGGCTCGAGAAGGAGGCGGGAGCTGTATTTCCGGGGGCGCGGGTGGCACGGGACGGGCTCGAGGTGGAGATCGGCTACCGTGACTGAGACCGCCGGGGTCGCCAACCCGGCCGCTTGGATCCGCTCGGTGACCGTCGTGGGTCTCGGCGTCATGGGCGGTTCGGTGGCGAAGGCGGTGGCGCGCCGGGCGCCCGCCGTGCCGGTCTTCGGCGTGGAGCCCGATACGGGGAGTGCTCGGGAGGCGGCGCGGGACGGTGTTCACCTCGCGGGGGACCTGGGTGAGTGCCGCCTGAATGGAGGCGTGGTGGTTTTCGCGGCTCCCCTCGACAAGACGGTCGCCCTGGTGCGGGAGACGGCGGCCGTATGGAGCAAGGCCGCGCTGGCCACCGATGTGGCGAGCCTGAAGGTGCCGGTGTTGGAGGCTGCGGGGCGGGGTGGGGGCGGTGGTGTCTTCGTGGGGGCGCACCCGATGTGCGGATCGGAGCGGTCGGGGTACGCGGCAGCCCGTGGGGACCTCTTCGAGGGTGCCAGGGTGTGGCTGTGCCCTGGGGATGGGGTGGGAGGGGGGGATGCTGCCGGGACTGCCGGTCGTGGGTCCGCCGCGGGTCGGGCCACAGCCTTCTGGAACCTGCTCGGCGCCAGGCCGGTGACGATCGCTGCGGAGCGCCACGATCGCCTGATGGCGTGGGCGAGTCACCTGCCGCAACTGCTGGGAAGTGCGCTGGCCGCCGCCCTGGACGAGGCGGGTGTGCGGCACGAAATGCTCGGCCCGGGCGGCACGGACATGACGCGCCTTGCGGGCTCCAGTCCAGAGATGTGGTCGCCGGCGTTCGACGCCGCCGCGGCCGAGGACGCGCGTGCACTGCGATCCATGGAGGCACAAATCGCGGGCTTGCGCCGCGCGCTGGAGAGGCGAGACATCGGAGCCGTCGAAGCAATCATGACACGGGGCAGACGGTGGACAGCCACGAAGGCATGACGATCCGCGTCCCGGGGGACAAGTCGATCACGCAGCGGGCGCTGGTCCTGGGTGGCCTCGCGGAGGGCGAGAGCCGGATCCGGGGGATCCTCCGGGGGGCCGATCCGCTGGCGACGGGCCGGGCCCTGGTTGCGCTCGGGGTCGAAATTGCCGGTCTGGAAGGAGCCGCGGACAGCGAAGTGCGCATTCGCGGACGTGGTCTGCGCGCGTGGCGGCAGCCGAGCGGAGCACTGGACCTGTGCAACAGCGGCACGGGCGCCCGTCTCCTTGCCGGTGCGCTGGCCGCCCAGCCAATCACGGCCGTGCTCAAGGGCGATGCGTCACTGTCCGGGCGGCCGATGCGGAGGATTGCCGAGCCGCTCACGCGGATGGGCGCGGCGGTCGACTACCTGGAACGGGAAGGCCACCTCCCGATGCGCGTGACCGGCGCTGCGCTGACTCCGCTGCGCCACCGGAGCGTGGTGGCGAGCGCACAGGTGAAGAGCGCGGTGCTGCTGGCGGGGGTGGGGGCGGGGGTGGCGGTCGAGGTGCGGGAGCCGAGGCCGTCGCGCGATCATAGTGAACGGATGCTGGAAGCGATGGGCGTCGAGGTCGTGGAGGGGGAGGTGGCCGAGAGCTGGTCCGTGCGTGTCCCGTCTCCGCCGCCCCGTCTGGGCCCGCTGGATATGGAGGTGCCGGGGGACTTCTCTTCGGCAGCGTTTCTCCTGGCGTGGGCGGTGCTGTCCGGTTCCGGCACACCGCTGACGGTGCGCGGGATTGGTCTGAGCAGAACCCGGACCGGTCTCCTCGCCGTGCTGGAGCGAATGGGGGCGCGCATTGCAGTGGTGCCGCGCGAGGACACGGGGGGAGAGCGCGCGGGCGACCTCAGGGTAGACCCTGCGGCGACCCGGCTCAGGGCGGTCGAAGTTGGGGGGGACGAGATCCCGGCCATGATCGACGAGGTGCCCATCCTGGCCGTGCTGGCAGCCAGGGCGGAGGGCGTCACCCGGATCACGGGAGCCGCGGAACTCAGGGTCAAGGAGTCGGATCGGCTGGCGGCACTCGCAACCAATCTGCGGCGGATCGGCGTAACCGCCGAGGAGTTGCCCGACGGATTGGAGATCGAAGGGACCGGGCGCCCCGTGTCTGGGTCGATCGAGTCCCTCCATGACCACCGCATCGCGATGGCCTTCGGCGTGTTGGCTGCCACTCCGCGGTGCGATTTGCGTGTGGATGATCCAACTGTGGCGGATGTGAGCTTTCCGGGCTTTTGGGGATTGCTGGAGCGGGTCCGGGTCCGGAGTGCACGGCTCGGCCGCGCGTCGTTCGGGGGGTAGCGGTGGACTCACGCGATGCTGCTCGGGATCGGTGCCTCGTGGTCGCGATCGACGGGTCCGCCGGTTCGGGCAAGTCCACGACGGCCGCTGCCGCGGCGGCCCGTCTGGGTTTCCGCCACCTCGACTCGGGCGCAATCTATCGGGCCGTCACGGTGGCACTCCTTCGGTCCGGCAGGAGCGGCCCGGCGCTGGAGCGCGTTACCCGAGACGAACTTGCGGATCTGGAGATCGGCGTCGAATGGCGGGAGCAGGGCATGGAAGTCCAGGCCGGAGGCCGGCCGGTTCCTGAGCGGGCTCTGCGCTCGGAGCGGGTTACGGCCATGGTGTCGCAGGTCGCTGCCGTCGCCGCGGTGCGGGCCCATCTCCTGGAACTCCAGCGCGACGCCGCCAAGGGCCCCGGACTCGTCGCCGAGGGCCGCGACATGGGGACAGTCGTCTTCCCTGGTGCCGAGGTGAAGGTCTTTCTGGACGCCCATCCACGGGAGCGCGCCCGCAGAAGGCTCCTGCAGCGAGGTGTCCACCCGGAAGCCGCGGAGATCGATTCCGAAGCAGCCCGCCTCACGCGGCGCGATCAACGCGACGCGTCCAGGTCGGTTGCCCCGTTCCAGCAAGCCGGAGATGCGATGCTGCTCGACACCACCGATCTCGATCCGGAGGCCCAGACCGACGAGATCGTGCGTCTCGTGGAGGCCGCCCGGAAACACCGCTGACCGCGTGCAGACCGCCCTTTCGCCGGCCCCGGTTCACCCGGCCGCACTGCGGCGTCCAGCGAGAGAAAAAAAGTGAGAAAAAAATGAGAGTCCCGTTTCCACCCGGATTTGATTAAACTATGGGACTGTACCTGTAGGCTGGCTGTCGGATCCGCGGCCCCCTGCAGGGAAAGCAGTGGAATCAGGTGGTTCCGGGTCGCCCGCGCGGGTGGGCCCGGTCACCACGACAACCCATTCAACCCGGTCTTCCCGCGCAGTACTCGCCAGGCCGGAACGGTTTCCTGGAGCGCCAGCGATGCGCTGGTGATGTTGCAATGAACGAGAATCAAGAACCCCAGCCGGGCGACGACGGCCCGCTTCTGGCGACAGACCCCCCGCCCTCGAACCAGGCCCTTCCCGGCGAGATCTCGCCGGAGCTGATCCACGATCCCTTCGGCGAAGAAGTCCTCGACGTCTCCCGGGACGACTTCGAGGCCATGCTCAACGAGCATCGGACCGCCGGCGGCGATATTCGCGAAGGACAGATCGTACAGGCCAGAGTGCTGCGCATCACCGAGGCCACGGTCATACTCGAGTTCGGCTTCAAGAGCGAGGGTGCCGTCCCGCTCGACGAATTCAAGGAGCCGGACGCGATCGAGGCCGGCCAGGAGGTGGAAGTCCTCCTCGAGAGCCTCGAGGACGAAGACGGGGTGGTTGTCCTGTCGAAGAAGAAGGCGGACTTCCTGCGCGTCTGGGAGCTCATCAAGGACGCCTACGAGAGCGACCGGCCGGTCAAGGGGTTGCTGACCCGCAAGATCAAGGGCGGCGTGACCGTCGACATCATGGGCGTCGACGCATTCCTCCCCGGTTCGCAGATCGCGCTCAGACGGGTCCCCAACATCGAGGACCTGATCGGCGAGAGCTACGAGTTCATGATCATCAAGCTCAACAAGCGCCGCCGCAACATCGTGGTGTCGCGCCGGGTGATCCTCGAACGCGAGCGGAAGAAGAAGCGCACCACCCTGGTCAAGGAGCTTCTGACCGGACAGGTCCGCGAAGGGGTGGTGAAGAACATCACCGACTTCGGGGCGTTCATCGACCTGGGCGGCCTGGACGGACTGCTTCACATCACCGACATGTCGTGGGGCCGCGTCGGCCATCCTTCCGAGGTGGTGACGATCGGGAGCCGCCTCGACGTCAAGGTGCTGGACATCGACTGGGACCGGGAGCGCATCTCGCTGGGACTGAAGCAGCTGTTGCCGTACCCCTGGACGGACATCGAGGACCGCTATCCCGTCGGCGCGAGGGTGCGCGGCAAGGTCGTGTCGATCACCAACTACGGCGCCTTCGTGGAGCTGCAGAAGGGGGTCGAGGGACTGGTCCACATCTCCGAGATGTCCTGGACCCGCAACGTCCGTCATCCGTCGAAGCTCGTGTCGATCGGCGACGAGATCGAAACCGTGGTCCTCAAGGTCGACCCGGCCGACGAGAAGATCTCCCTCGGCATGAAGCAGATCGAGGAGGATCCGTGGCTCGCGCTGCCGCTGAAGTATCCCACCGGCACCCGCCTCACCGGTACCGTGCGCAACCTGACCTCCTTCGGCGCCTTCGTGGAGATCGAGGCGGGGATCGACGGACTCGTCCACGTCTCGGACATGAGCTGGACACGGCGCGTGGAACACCCGTCCGAAGTGGTGCAGAAAGGGATGGAAGTCGAGGTGATGGTCCTGGACGTCGACTCGGACAACAAGCGGATCTCACTGGGGATCAAGCAGTTGCAAGACGATCCGTGGCCGGACCTCGTGACCCGGTTCACGAAGGGCCACGAGGTGGACGGACGCGTGGCACGGCTCCAGGACAAAGGTGTCGTGATGGAGCTGGAAGACGGGGTGGAGGGGTTCGTACCCGGTTCGCACGCAGCCGCGCCCGCCGATTCGCTCGGGGACTACTTCCAGGCCGGCGACACGGTGTCGCTGCGGGTGATCGCGTCCGACGCCTCGGACCGCCGCATTGTGCTCGAAGTCACGAGCGCGCCGGAGCGGCGGAAGGTCGGCGAGCCCGAGGACGGGGCGGAACCGGACGAGGACGATGTGGCTGAAGAGTCCCCGGAATCCGCCGCGGAAGAACTCGCCGCCACCGCGGATATGGACGAAGCTGCGGAGGATGACGAGGAAGCCGTTGCGGCCGAAGAGCCCGAAGCCCCGGCCGAAGACGAAGAGCCCGAAGCCCCGGCCGAAGACGAAGAGCCCGAAGCCGCGGCCGACGAGGGTGAAGCCGCGGTGCCGGAAGCGGTGGACGAGGAAAAGGACTCGACAGACGAGTAGCAGCCCGTGGTGAAATCCTGCGTAGCGGTGAAGAGGCCCGGCGTCCCGCCCGTGGCGGCCGTACGCAGCACCGGCCTTGCCCGCCCGGCGGCTCCCCGCTCCCGGTGCCCGGGCTGCTTCGCGCACCGCCTGCTTGCCGCGGTATTGATCGGTTCGGTTTTCGCGTGCGCGACGGGGACGCGTGATCCTGCCACCGCCAACACCGATGTTTCCGGCGCAGGCGCGGGGGATGACGAGGCCGCCCCGGACTCCGCGGGGATGGAAACGACCGAAGCGGAGATGATGGTTGAAACGGCCGACCCGGTTTCGGAGGAGTCGTTCTCCGCGGAGCTCGTGATCGGCGCCGTGCTCCCGGTCTCGGGTTCACCGTCCAATCGGGAATACGCCCGTCTCTTCATCGAAGGTCTGGAGGTGGGCGCCCTGCTGGCCCGTCAGAACGGCGTCAACATCGAGGTCGTGGTCGAAGACAACCTGGGCACGGCATCCGGCAGCGCCCGCGGCGTGGATGCGCTCATGGCCCGGGGGGCGCTGGCCGTCATCGGTCCCCTCGACGCGGACAACGTGCGCGCGGCGGTCAGGGCCGCGCCTCGCGAGCTGGCCTTCTTCTCACCCACCGCCACGCAGCTCCCATACGGCCGCCGGGGAGTGTACAGCCTGGCCGCCGGCGACCCGGAGGCCGGACGCACACTGGCGCAGGCCGTATGGGACCTCGGCTACGCGGACGTGGTCATCGTACATCCGCGCAGTTCGCGGGAGAGCATCGAGATGGACGCTTTCCAGCGGGCGTTTCCGTCCCTGGGCGGCTTTGTGAGGCGTCGCATACGATATCCGCCCGGAACTACGACCTTCGAGGAATACCTCACACAGGCGAAGGCCCTGAAACCCTCCGTGCTGATCGTCGCTGCTCCCCCCGCGGACGTGGAACTGCTCGCACCACAGATCGCCTTCTTCGGTCTCGACGAGTTGGAACTGCAGGTGGCGGGCACGGCCGGGTGGACGGACCCGCTGGTTGTTGAGGGCCTCCCGCGGCGTCACACCGAGGGGGTCGTCGCTGTGAGTGCGACCCCGCCCGGCGAAGTGCGCCAACCACCGCCGGAGTTCGTCGCGGCATACGAGACGCTCTTCCGGCGATCGCTCGCCAGCATGATTCCCGCAGCCGGCTTCGACCTGTTGGGCATGGCGCTGGACGCGCATCGGCAAGGCGCCCGCACCTCGCGAGAAGTGATTGCCACCCTGGAACGGCTGGCCCCCTTCGAGGGTGTCACCGGCACCTATTCGTTCACGGATGGCCGCCTCACCCGGGAGTTCTACCCGGTCCGGATCCTCAGCGGCGGGCTTCACCCGGTCGACGCGGATTCCACCCTGATTCCGCCGTTCCGATGAGTCGCTCCCGGATGACTGATACCCGATGGGCATGAAGGCGGCGCTCGATCGGCTGGCGGCGCTCAGGCGCGAAGCGTCTCTCGGAGGAGGCGAGGCACGTCTCAAAGCGCAGCACGAACGGGGCAAGCTCGGCGCGCGTGAACGGCTGGATCTCCTTCTCGACGCGGGGTCGTTCGTCGAACTGGACCGCTTCGTGACGCACCGCTCGACCGATTTCGGGCTCGATTCCAGGAGGTACCTGGGGGACGGGGTGGTCACCGGTTACGGGACGATCCGCGGCCGCCTCGTCTACGTGTTCTCTCAGGACTTCACCGTCTTTGGAGGGTCGCTCAGCGAGGCGCACGCGGAGAAGATCGTCAAGGTCCAGGAGATGGCCCTCAAGAACGGAGCGCCCCTCATCGGCCTCAACGATTCGGGCGGTGCGCGGATCCAGGAAGGCGTGGTGTCCCTGGGGGGGTACGCCGACATCTTCCTGCGCAACACGCTGGCCTCGGGGGTGATCCCCCAGATAAGCGTGATCATGGGGCCCTGTGCGGGAGGGGCGGTGTATTCTCCGGCGATCACCGACTTCGTGTACATGGTGCGGGGGACGAGCTTCATGTTCGTGACCGGGCCCGGGGTCGTGAAGACGGTGACCCAGGAGGACGTCGACATGGAGGGGCTGGGGGGTGCCGACGTGCACGCGGAGACCTCGGGCGTCGCACATTTCGCGCATGACAGCGAGGCGGAGAGCCTGGCCGGTGTGCGCACGCTCTTCCGGTTCATACCGCAGAACAATTCCGAGCGTCCGCCCGGGGGTGCGGACGACGATCCGCACGACAGGCGTAGCGAGAAAATACTTGATATTTTTCCAGATAAACCCAATCGCCCCTACGATATGCTCGACGTCATCCGTGAAGTTGTCGATGACGGTGAGTTCTACGAAGTACACGCCGGGTTCGCACGCAACCTGGTGACCGGGTTCGCTCACCTGGGAGGACACGCGGTCGGGGTCGTGGCCAACCAGCCCGCCGTGCTGGCGGGCGTCCTCGACATCGACGCCTCCGACAAGGGTGCCCGCTTCGTGCGCTTCTGCGACGCCTTCAACATCCCCCTGGCCGTCTTCGAGGACGTCCCCGGCTTTCTGCCCGGCGTGGGCCAGGAGCACGGGGGCATCATCCGGCACGGGGCCAAGCTGCTGTACGCCTTCTGCGAGGCGACCGTCCCCAAGGTCACGGTCATCACCCGCAAGGCCTACGGGGGGGCCTACGACGTCATGAACTCCAAGCACATCCGCGGCGACATCAACCTGGCCTGGCCGTCCGCGGAGATCGCGGTGATGGGGCCGAAGGGAGCCGTGGAGGTCCTCTTCCGCCGCGAGATCGCCGCGTCGGACGATCCCGAAGCCGAGGCGGAGGCGAGGAGGGTGGAGTACCGCGAGAAGTTCGCACACCCCTACATCGCGGCCTCACGCGGGTACGTGGACGATGTGATCGATCCGCGCGACACGCGGCCCCGGCTGGTGAGCGCGCTCGACATGCTGGTGGACAAGCGGGACGCAAATCCCCCGAAGAAGCACGGGAACATTCCGCTCTGAGGCGGGGCCGAAGGGCCTCCGCCACGCCGGTTGCGGAGGTGGTGGGGATCCACGCGTTCCCTGCCGCCCGACTGCCGGGGGCTGTTCAAGGCAACCTCGCGACACCGGTCCGGCATCCGATTCAGAGTAACCGGGCGGCCTTGCGCTGCGGACCTGGCCGCGAAATTCAACAGGGAGGCACAACGATGTCCAGGATGATAAAGGCAATACGGGGCGTGGGATTCGCGGGGCTCGCGGCGCTGGCGTTCACCGCCGTGGCCGTTCCGGCGCCCGGCGCCATGGCCCAGGAGAAGGAGGAGGACCGCCGGGCCTGGAGCTTCAGGGTAGGTGTGAACAACGAACGGCCAATGCTCGGCGTCATGCTGGCCAGCGACGGCAGCGGAGAGGACGGAGTCCTGGTCATGGACGTACTGGAGGACAGTCCGGCGGAGAAGGCGGGAATCATCGACGGAGATGTGATCCTGTCGGTCGACGGTCACAACCTTTCCGAACCGTTGGAAGGCGAGGATGAAGAGCACCCGGAAACGCCCGTGCAACGGGTATGGGCACTTTTGAGCGAAGTGCCGGAGGGCGAATCCGTGACCCTGGTGGTCGAGCGGGACGACGAGCGCCTGACCTTCAGTGTGGTTCCCGAGAGACTGCCCTACTATACCGCATGGTGGCCAGGTTCCGGCCGGGGCGCGGAGAGTCTCCGCGGACTCAGCGAGTGGTGGTCGGACGAGTCGTCGCGCCAGGAGGCGCTCGAACGCATCCGCGAGCTGGCCCAGGGGTTCCGCAACCCGCCGTTGTCCTTCGAGTGGGACTCCGCCGGGTGGACGCCGCCGAGGGCCTTGCGTTTCTTCGCGGACACCCTCCCGACCGGGGAGTGGTCGTTTCGCTGGGACGGGGGCCGGGTCGGCTCGCGCGGCACCCACGGTCTCGATCTGGTCGAACTGAATCCCGGACTCGGCGCCTACTTCGGGACGTCGGAGGGCGTACTGGTCGCGGACGCCCTCGACGACACCTCGCTGGGGCTCCAGCCGGGTGACGTGGTGGTCGCGGTAGACGGACGGGCGGTCGACGACATTGACGAGTTGCGCCGAATCCTGCGCTCCTACAGGAACGACGAAGAGATCACGTTCCGGATCTTCAGAGATGGCGCGCGGACCACGGTGACGGGTACGATTAACTGATCCCCAGCCGCCGGCCTGGTCGCCGCCTTCGAACGGAGGACGGAGGCCGGGTCGGCTGACCCGTTCACCGACGCCCCACGGACCGCCGACCCACGGCAATGCCGGGAGGGGCCGCCCCTTCCATAGGTTCCCGCCGCTTGCTCGAATCCGTACTGGTCGCCAACCGGGGCGAAATCGCGCTGCGCGTCATCCGCGGCGCCCGGGAACTCGGGATCCGCACCGTCGCGGTCTTCTCGGAGCCGGACCGGGGGTCGCCCCACGTCCTGCACGCCGACGAAGCGTACCCGATCGGACCCGCGCGCGCAGCCGACAGTTACCTGAACGTCGACAGGCTGCTCGAGGTTGCGCGTCGGGCGGGCGCACGGGCCGTGCATCCGGGGTACGGCTTCCTGGCCGAGCGCGCGGACTTCGCCGCCGCCGTGGAGGAAGCCGGGCTGGTCTTCGTGGGTCCCGCGGCGGAGACGATCCGCGCCATGGGCGACAAGACCGAGGCCCGCAACCGCATGGAGGCTGCGGGGGTGCCGGTCGTTCCGGGGACGAGCGAGCCCCTGGGATCCGCGCGGGAGGCGCGCCGGGCGGCGGAGGCGGTGGGATTCCCGGTGGTGTTGAAGGCGGCGGCGGGAGGAGGGGGGAAGGGGATGCGCGTGGTCGAGCGGCCGGAGGACGCGGCCCGCGCCTTCCGGGCGGCGATGCGCGAGGCGGAGGCCGCGTTCGGCGACGGCCGGGTCTATGTGGAGCGGTTCCTGGAACGCCCCCGGCATATCGAGGTCCAGCTCTTCGGCGACACCCGCGGCAACGCGGTGCACCTGTTCGAGCGCGAGTGTTCCATCCAGCGCCGCCACCAGAAGCTGATCGAGGAAGCGCCTTCCGCGCTGCTGGATGAGGACGAGCGGCAGAGCATCGGCGAGGCCGCGGTGCGCGCGGCCCGGGCGGTGGACTACGTCGGCGCGGGCACCGTCGAGTTCCTCTGCCAGGACGGAGAGTTCTTCTTCCTGGAGATGAACACGCGCCTTCAGGTCGAACACCCGGTCACCGAGATGGTTACGGGGGTCGACCTCGTCGAGTGGCAGTTCCGGGTCGCGGCGGGGGAAGCCCTCCCCATGCGGCAGCGGGACATTCCGCTCGTGGGACACGCCATCGAGTGCCGGATCACCAGCGAGTCTCCCTTCGACGGCTTCCTGCCCGCCACCGGCGTCGTCAACGAACTGGAGCTTCCCGGAGGTCCCGGCGTCCGCTGGGACGGCGGGATCGCGCGGGGCACGGAGGTCGGCCTCCACTACGATCCGCTGCTGGGCAAGCTGATCGCGCACGGCGCCGACCGAAGGACCGCGGTGCGGCGCATGAAGGGAGCGCTGGAGGAATTGACGGTCGGGGGAGTCTCCACCAGCGCCCCGCTGCTCAGCCTGATCATGGAGGAAGCGGATTTCCGGGCGGGACGCATCTCCACCCGCTACCTGGACGAGCACCCCGACCTCTTCCGCGCGGAAATCCCCGTCGCGACGCGGCGAGCGCTGGTGGCCGCGGCCGCGCTCCTCGAGCACGCGGCACGACCCGGGCGGGCTCCGCCCCGCATTCGCCGCGCGGCCGCACCCCTCTCGCGGTGGGCACGTGCCCGCACGGCCTCCGAGCCCCCCCGTCCGAACGGCCGATGACGCCTACGAACGCGACGTCGCCCGCAGGCTCTCGCTACGTCGTTTCGCTGCTGGGCGAACGGTTCGATGTCGAGGTGCGCTCCGACGGGACCGTTCTCATCGATGGCCACCCGGTCCACGCCTCGCTCGCCTCCACCGACCTACCGCACCCCGCTGGACGCGGCCGGCCGCATGGGAGCGGAGACGGCTACTCTCTGCTGCTGGACGGTGCTTCCTTCGCGCTGCTGGCCCACGGCGGCCGGGGCGGAGAGTGGCACTTGGAACTTGATGGCCGCAGCGTCTCGGCCGAGGTTCTGGATCCGCGTGCGGACCGGGTGCGGCGCCTGTCCGCAACCGCCAGGGCCGGCCCCGGGGTCGCGCCGCTGAAGGCACCCATGCCGGGTCTTGTCGTGCAGGTTGCCGTGGACGAGGGCCAGGTGGTGGAGGCGGGCGAAACGATCCTGATCGTGGAGGCGATGAAGATGGAGAACGAACTGCGCGCGCCCGCCGCCGCCCGGGTGAAGCGCCTGCTGGCGGTACCCGGCGCCGCCGTCGAGAAGGGACAGCTGCTCGCGGAGTTCGCGGAAGTGGAGGAAGCGTGAGCCGGACGGACGGAGACCCGTTCTTCGACGCGCTCCCCGAGGGCTTCCGGGCCGGGGAGGATCTGGGCGCGCCGGGAGACTTCCCCTTCACCCGGGGCGTCTACCGCACCATGTACCGGGGACGCCGCTGGACGATGCGCCAGTACGCCGGCTTCGGCACGGCCGAGGAAACCAACGCACGCTACCACTTCCTCCTGAACCGGGGCACGACCGGTCTCTCGGTCGCCTTCGACCTGCCCACGCAGATGGGCTACGACTCCGACGCCCCGATGGCGGCCGGCGAGGTCGGCCGCGCCGGCGTCGCGATCGACACCCTCGCCGACATGCGAGCCCTCCTGCGGGGCATCGACCTCGGCGCGGTCTCGTGCTCCATGACCATCAACGCGACCGCCCCGGTCCTGCTCGCGCTCTATACCGCCGTCGCCGACGAAACAGGCGTACCCCGCGACCGGCTGCGGGGCACCGTCCAGAACGACATCCTCAAGGAGTACGTCGCGCGGGGAACCTACATCTATCCGGTCCGGCCCTCGCTCCGCCTGGTCAGCGACCTCATGGCCTTCTGCGCCGCCGAACTGCCGCGCTGGAACACCATCTCGGTCTCCGGCTACCACATCCGCGAGGCCGGCTCGACCGCCGCACAGGAAGTCGCCTTCACCCTGGCCAACGGCGTCGAGTACGTGCGCCACGCACTTGCCCGCGGCATCGAGCTGGAGGACTTCGCGCCCCGCGTCTCCTTCTTCTTCGCGGCCCACAACGACCTTCTCGAGGAGGTCGCCAAGTTCCGCGCGGCCCGCCGCGTTTGGGCCCGCCTCATGAGGGAGCGCTTCGGCGCCTCGGACCGTTCGTGCCGCCTTCGCTTCCACACCCAGACCGGCGGCTCCACGCTGACCGCCCAGCAGCCCCTCAACAACGTGGTGCGCGTCACCGTTCAGGCGCTGGCGGGCGTCCTGGGCGGCACCCAGTCGCTGCACACGAACGGCTACGACGAGGCGCTGGCGCTGCCGGGCGCACAGGCCGCGGCCCTCGCGCTCCGCACCCAGCAGATCCTGGCCGAGGAATCGGGGGTGGCCGACTGGGCCGATCCCCTGGGCGGGAGCTTCCTGGTGGAGCATCTGACCGGCCGCATCGAGAAGGAGGCCCTCGCAACCATGGCCCGGATCGAGGAGATGGGCGGGTCTTCGGGGGCCATCGACTTCATGCGGGAGGAGATCCATCGCGCCGCCTACCGGCACCAGCTGGAGGTCGAGGCCGGGACAAGAGTGGTCGTCGGGGTGAACCGGTACGAATCGGACGACGCGCACGAACCGCCTTCGGGGCCGGACTTCCGGGAGCTCGAGGCACGCCAGGCCGCTGCGCTGGCAGCGTTCAGAACCGGGCGCGACGTGGTGGCGGTCGGGCGGGGGCTGAGCGCGATCCGGCAGACCGCCGCCGGCGACGACAATCTGCTCCCGGCCATGGTCGCGGCCGTGAAGGACGGAGTCACCCTCGGCGAGATCAGCGATACGCTGCGCGCCGTGTGGGGGACGTACGACAATCCGCGTTGAGGGAGTGGGGCCGGGCGGGTGAATCCGCGCCGGGGCCGGATCGGTCCGTCGCGAAGCGGACTGCGCACCGATGTTATTTTTCAGGGCCAGGGAGCCCTTTCGACCGTTCACACAACGGATGCCGGACCGGCACCAGATGCCCACCTACGACTACAGATGCCGCGCCTGCGGCCGCGATTTCGAAGTCTTCCAGAGGATGAGCGACAAGCCGGGGGCCTCCTGTCCGGAGTGCGGTCGCGGCGCCGAACGGCTGATCTCGGGAGGAGCCGGCCTGCTCTTCAAGGGTGACGGGTTCTATATCACCGACTACCGGTCGGACGAGTACCGCAAGAAGGCGCGCGAGGAGACCGGCGCAGGCTCGGAGGAGAAGGCGGAGAGCGCCGCTGACGCGAAGGGCGGGTCGGATTCGCCGGGTGGGACCGCGGGGCCGGCGCCCGTGAAGGAGCAGGGCGGGGGCGGAACCTCGTCCGCTTCCCGCACGGACTCGGCCAACGGTCACGCGGGCGGGAAGGGCGCCTGACCGGCATGTACACGGAACGCATCTCGGACGCGCTGCGCGAGGCCGCCAGCGGGTGGGGCGTCGACGACGTGCGCTTCCGCCTTGACCGGCCCAAGGAGGCCTCGCACGGCGACCTCGCGTCGAATATCGCGCTCGCGCTCGCCGCGCGCCTCAAGCGTCCGCCCCGGGACATCGCGGGGGATCTGGCCCGGCGCCTGGCCGGCATTGCGGGCGTGGAACGGATCGAGGTCGCGGGACCCGGGTTTCTGAATTTCTTTCTCGAGGCCGGCGCGGTGGGCGGAGTGCTGCACCGCATCGTCACGGCGGGATCCGGGTACGGAAGGAACGAAGACGGCGCGGGACGCCGCATCATGGTCGAGTTCGTCTCGGCCAACCCGACCGGGCCGCTCCACCTCGGACACGGCCGCCAGGCCGCGCTGGGGGACGTGATCGCGCGCTTGCTCGACTGGTCCGGCTGGGATGTGCACCGCGAATTCTACTTCAACGACGCGGGCCGCCAAATCTCCCGCCTGGCCGAATCCGTGCGGGCGAGGTACAGGCAGCTGCTCGGCCACGACGATCCGGTCCCCGAGGGCGGCTACCACGGCGAGTACGTCGTCGAGATCGCGGGCGCCTTCCTGGAGCGCGAGGGCGACCGGTACGAGAACGACGGCGACGAGGCCGCGCTGGAGGCCATGCGCAGCTTCGCGGTGGGCGTCCTGCGCGACGAGCAGAAGCGGGATCTGGCGGGTTTCAAGGTCCACTTCGACGAGTACTACTCGGAGAGAAGCCTCTATTCCGACGGGCGCGTCAAGGTGACGATCGAGGCCCTGGATGCGACCGGCCTCACCTACCACCGGGACGGCGCGCTCTGGCTCCGAACCACCCGCTTCGGCGATCAGAAGGATCGGGTCATGGTCAAGCGCGACGGGTCGCCCACCTATTTCCTGCCCGACGTGGCCTACCACATGAACAAGTGGGAGCGCGGCTTCCACGAGGTCGTCAACGTCCAGGGGTCCGACCATCACGGTACGGTCGACCGGGTCCGCGCGGGTCTGCAGGCGCTGGGGCGCCCCGCCGGCTACCCCGAGTACGTGCTGCACCAGATGGTGACCGTGGAGCGCGGCGGCGAGGAGGTGCGGTTCTCCAAGCGGGCCGGCTCGTACACCACGCTCGGCGAACTGTCCGCCGAGGTCGGGGCCGACGTGGCGCGCTACTTCTTTCTCATGCGCCGCCCCGAGGCGCACCTCACCTTCGACCTCGACCTGGCGCTGGACGAGTCCGACAAGAACCCGGTCTACAAGGTCAAGTACGCGCACGCCCGGCTCTGCCGGCTTGAAAAGCTGGCCCGCGAAAGGGGATGGGACGTCCCGGACGAGTCGTCCGCGCCACGCGCCGATGCCTCGCTGCTGCGGGCGTCCGCCGAGAGGGAGCTGACCAAACAGCTGGGTGAGTTTCCGGGGTTCCTCCGGCGGGCCGCGTCCGGCCGCACACCGCACGTGGTGTGCGACTACCTGGAGCGGACCGCCGGGCTGGTCAATTCGTGGTATCAGTCGGGACACCCGACCCGCAACCCGGGGCTGGCGGCGCTGGTGGAGGACGCCGGGCTGCGCGACGCCCGCCTCACCCTGGCGCTGGCGGCGCGCACCGTGCTCCACAACGGGCTGGCGGTGCTGGGCATCGAGGCGCCGGAGCGAATGGTGCGGGATGAGTAGGGATACCGTACTTGGACAGATTCTACCGGGAATCTGTCACGGAATCTGTCACGAGGGCTCCTGGGGCCCCGGAAGGCATCCCTTCGGCTCCTCTCCAACCATCGATGCGGACAGATAGTATGCGGATTCTGTCAGTGGGAAGCGTGGCGCTGGACGCCGTCGAGACCTCCGAGGGCAGCGTGGACGGTGTGATCGGAGGCTCGGCGGTCTTCTTCAGCGCCGCCGCCTCACTGCTCACGCGGGTGCGCGTCGTCGGCGTGGTCGGCGACGACTATCCGCTCGCGCGGCTTCGCTTCCTGCGCGAACGGGGCGTGGACTTCACCGGACTCGCGCGGCTTCCGGGCGAGAGCTTCTTCTGGGCCGGCCGCTACAGCGACGACTTCCGCAGCCGCGAGACCACCCTGACCCGCCTGGGCGTCTTCGCCTCCTTCGACCCGGTGGTCCCGGCCCGGTACCGTGACTCGAAATACGTCTTTCTTGGCAACATCGACCCGGAACTCCAGCTCGGGGTGCTGGACCAGGTGTGGGCGCCCGAACTGGTTGCGGCCGACACCATGAACTACTGGATCGAACGCACACCGGACCCGCTCATGCGGGTGCTGGCCCGCCTGGACGTCCTCCTGGTGAACGACGAGGAGGCGTGCCAGCTGGCGGGCGAGGACGATCTGGCCAGGGCCGCCCGCTGGATCCGGCGGCACGGCCCCACCCTCGTCGTCGTCAAGCGGGGCGAGGACGGTGCCGTTCTCTTTGCGGACGGCTGGACGTTTTCCTGTCCCGCCTTCCCGGTTGCGCGGATCACCGACCCGACCGGCGCGGGTGACGCCTTCGCCGGGGGTTTCCTCGGCCACCTCGCCCGCACGGGGTCCCGCGATGCGGCGGCGTTGCGCGCGGCGACCATGTACGGGGCTGCCACCGGCTCCTGCGCCGTCGAGGCCTTCTCGGTCGACCGCTTTCGGACGCTGACGCCGGGAGAACTGGAAGATCGCGTGCGGGTGCTGGATGCCAGGGTCGCCGCGGGGCCGCAACTCGCCGCGGCACGCCAATGATCGGGGGACACTCATGAAGGACTCGCTGACGTACCGGGACGCGGGCGTCGACCTGGACGCGGCCGACCGGGCAAAGCGCACGCTCGGCCCGCTCCTCGCCGCCGCCGCCGACGAGAACACGCTTTCCGGTCTCGGAGCCTTCGGGGGGCTGTACGCCGTGCCGCAGGGCCTCGCCGAACCCGTGCTGGTGTCGAGCGCGGACGGTGTCGGCACGAAGCTGAAGGTGGCTTTCCTGACCGGCCGTCACGACACGGTGGGGCGCGACCTGGTCAACCACTGCGTCAACGACATCCTGGTCCAGGGCGCCCGGCCGCTCTTCTTCCTGGACTACCTGGCGACCGGCGAGATGGACGAGGGCGTGGTGTCGGAGGTGGTGGGGGGGGTCGCGGCGGCGTGCCGCGGGAACGGGTGCGCCCTGCTCGGCGGCGAGACCGCGCAGATGCCCGACTTCTACGCGCCCGGCGAGTACGATCTGGCCGGCTTCGTGGTGGGCGTGGTGGAGCGCGCCCGCCTCGTGGACGGATCCGCCGTGCGTCCGGGAGACCGGCTCGTCGCTCTCCGCTCCTCGGGTCTGCACACCAACGGCTTCACCCTGGCCCGCACCATCGTCTTCGACCGCATGGGCCTGAGTGTCGACGACCGGTTCCCCGGCGAGGACGCGTCGGCCGGGGAAGTGCTGCTGCGGGTGCACCGGTCCTACCTGGCGCGGTTGTGGCCCCTGCTCGAGCGTGGGTGGATTCGGGCGATGGCGCATGTGACCGGCGGGGGGATCGCGGGCAATCTGCCGCGGGTCCTGCCCGAAGGGCTGGGCGCGCGCATCGACCGCGGTTCGTGGAGGGTTCCGAACGTCTTCCTCCAGCTCGCGGAGGGGGGGGGTGTGGCGCTGTCCGAGATGTTCCGCGTCTTCAACATGGGGGTCGGCATGATCGTGGTGGTGTCGCCATCGCGCGAGGCGGAGGTGCTGCGGGCGCTCGGCGGCGAGGCGTGGGGCGTGGGCGAAGTGGTGGACGGCGACGGCGTGGAACTCGTGGGAGGGGATTGGGCATCGGCGGGTGGACCGAGGTACGGTGGCGGACGTGCAGCCATGGCCGGAGGAGACCGGTGATGCGCGGTGCGGTAGCGGGCGCCGCCGTGCTGGCGACCTTCGCTTGCGGGTGCAACGACGCAGCCTCCGCGCAGGAGTTGCCGCGGGGGCGGACCGAGGCCGAAGGCGTGAGCGAGCTGGCCGCGCTCTGTGCCGGCAACAGCGCCGACCTCCTGTCACCGTGCCGCGAACTGGCGCTTGCGGCGATGGCGGTGCAGCGGGGAGTGGGCCTCGCCTTGGCGCTGGGCAGCGACGTCCCCGGGACCTCGAGCACGGCGGGGCGCCGCATGGGCAGCGTCCCGCGCTTCGGCTTTGCACTCGCCGCCACCGGGATCGGGATGGGGATGCCCCGGGTATCGGCGCGGTCGGCGGAGGGCCTCGCGGAGGAGGTGGACCCGACGGTGATCGGCCTGCGGGGCGTGGTGTCGGCGGGTCTTGTGGACGGCTTCCAGTTCGCACCGGGGATCGGCGGGTTCCTCTCGGCCGACCTGACCGCTTCCTATTCGCGGCTCTGGCTGCCGGAGGGCGAGGGCTTCGATGGTCCCTCGTCGGGGGTGGGGCTGGGCGCGCGGGTGGGGATCCTGCGGGAGTCGTTCACCACGCCGGGCATCTCCGTCTCGGTCGCCCGGCGCTGGCACGAGACAGTCGGGACGGGCGACGTCGAGGACGGGAATCCGGGTGAGTTGGAGACCGATCTCGAAGTCACGTCGCTTAGGGCAATGCTGGGAAAGAACTGGTTCGTGGTGGGACTGATGGCGGGCGCGGGCTGGGACCGGTACGCGGGAGAGGCCACGGTGTCCGCGACGGGGGGCGTGGACGAAACCGGCGCCGTCTCGGGCCGGCTCGCCAGCGAGCGCACGGTCTACTTCGTCTCCGCGTGGTACAACTTCCTGATCTCGCAGCTGTCGGCCGAGGTCGGTGTGGCGGATGGCGTGAGTGATCCCTTTGACAACCGGAGCGCCGGGTACGACCCGGACCGGAGGCACTGGTTCGCCTCCGTGGCCGTGCGGGTCACCCCATGAATGGTTCCCCGCGAGGGTCTGAAGTATACTACACATTCCATAATGGAAAGTGATCATTACATCGTGAAGACGGGGGCGAAGCGATCCGGGCCGGATGCATCGCCGGTCGAATGCCGGGGGGGTTCTCTCTGCCGGTTGCCAGGCCTCGATGCCGTTGATCGCGGCTTTCTCACCCGCGCCATCGAGCTGGGGCGGGAGGGGTGGGGACGGGTGCACCCCAACCCGATGGTCGGCGCGGTCGTGGCTCGTGGCGGGGTGACGCTGGCCGAGGCCCCCCACGCGGAGTTCGGGGGGCCGCACGCGGAAGCCGCCGCGCTGGCGGCGCTGGGGGGGCGTGCCCGCGGCGCGACGCTCTACAGCAGCCTGGAGCCGTGCGCGCACTCGGGGAAGACGCCGCCCTGCGCCGAAGCCATCCGCGGCGCGGGGATCGCGCGCGTGGTGTACTGGGCGGCCGAGCCCGGGGCGGAGGAGGGGGGTGGGGGGGAGTGGTTGCGAAGGCGGGGGGTACATGTCGTGGGTCCGTGCGGGGAGCGCGCAGACTGGGCCGCGGAGAATCCCGCGTTCTTCCACGCCGCGGCCGGGGAGAGACCGTACGTGGCCCTGAAGCTGGCGGTGAGCATGGACGGCTGCATCGCGCCGGGCGGGGGCCGCAGGGCGTGGTTGACGGGCCCGGAGGCCCGGTCGGAGGTGCACCGCCTGCGTGCCGGGTTCGACGCGATTCTGGTGGGGACCCGCACCTGGAAGGCCGACGACCCGATGCTGACCGCGCGGGGAGCGGTGACGCCGCGCGTGCCCCCGGTGCCCGTGTTGCTGGACCGGCGTGGGGAGGCGGATGCGAGCTTGCGGGCGCTGCGGAGTGGTGGTGGTGCGGGGGCGATCGTGGCGACGGCGCCCGGGGTGGGGGGGCGGGTGGAGGCGCGGTTGGGGGGGCGGGGGGAGGTGGTGGGCGTGCCGGTGGCGGGGTTTGGTCTGGATCTGGCTGCGCTGATGGCGGCGCTGGCGGCGCGGGGAGTCGGCAGCGTCTTCTGCGAGGGGGGCGGCATCCTGGCCGCCTCGCTGCTGGCGGGGGGTCTCGTCGACCGGGTCTACCTGTTCGTGGCGCCGCTGGTGGTGGGGGGGGGTGGGGTCGCGGCCTTTCCGCCCGCTCCGGGTGAACGGCCGGAGGACGTGCGGGCCCGCTTCGAGGGGTGGCAGACGCGGCTCGACCCCGTGAGGTTCGGAAACGACACGCTGATCGTTATGGATCGCGGAGGCTGATACCTCTTGTTTACCGGGATCATCGAGTCTGTCGGCTGGGTCGCCGCGGTCGCCGAGGAGGACAGCGGACGTGCCCTGGCCATTGCCGCTCCCTTCGCCGGAGAGCTGGTTCCGGCCCAGTCCGTCGCGGTGGACGGGGCCTGCCTGACCGTGTCTTCGGTTGCCGGCGGCACCTTCAACGTGCGGATTGGCGCGTCCACGCTGGAACGCACCGTCGCGGCCCGGTACGACGCCGGCGCGGCGGTCAACCTGGAGCGCGCGGTGAAGGTCGGCTCCCGGCTCGACGGACACCTGGTGCAGGGCCACGTGGACGGTCTGGCCACCTTTCTGGGAGCGCGCACCCGAGGCGAAACGAGGTTCCTGGAGTTCGCATTGCCCGAAGACATCCTTGTCACCACCATTCCGCGCGGTTCCATCGCCCTCAACGGCGTCAGCCTCACCGTGAACCGTCTTCACGGGGGTGGCCGCTGCGAGGTAGCCATCATCCCCTACACCTGGGAACACACCAACTTCCATGCCCTGGCGCCAGGCGATCCCGTGAATGTGGAGGCGGACCTGATCGGCAGATACGTCAGGCGCGTCGTCGAGGCCGGAGGCGCGCTTTCCGGGAAGGACGGTCGCACCCATGCCCCTTGATTCCGTGGCCGCCGCGATCCGCGACATCGCCGAAGGCAGGCTCGTGATCGTCGCCGACGACGAGGACCGGGAGAACGAGGGGGACCTGGTATGCGCGGCCGGGAAGATCACACCCGGGCTGGTGAACTTCATGACCAAGTTCGGGCGGGGACTCATCTGCGTCTCGCTGACCGCGGAGCGCGCGGACGCGCTGGAACTGCCGCTCATGACGGAGCGCAGCACTGACCCGCAGGGCACGGCCTTCACGGTTTCGGTGGACGCCCACCGCCGCTTTGGAGTCACGACGGGAATCTCCGCGCACGACCGCGCGAAGACGGTGGAGGTGCTGGCCGACCCGGAGTCCACCCCCGAAGATCTTCGCCGGCCCGGGCACATCTTCCCCCTGCGCGCGCGCCGGGGGGGCGTACTGCGCCGCGTGGGCCAGACCGAAGCCGCGGTCGATCTCGCCCGTCTCGCGGGACTGGCCCCCGCGGGCGTCATCTGCGAGATCCTCAACGAGGACGGGACGATGGCACGCCGGGACGAGCTCGAGGTCATGGCCCGGGAACACGACCTCAGGTTCATCACGGTCGAACAGCTGGTGGCGTACCGGCTGGCGCGGGAACGCCTGGTGAGGCGGGTGGTGGAAACGCGGCTGCGCACGGCCTGGGGCGAGTTCCTGTTCATCGGCTACCGGACCGACATCGACGATCGGGTCCACATCGCGCTGGTCAGCGGGAACGTTGCCGGAAAGGACGATGTACTGGTACGCATGCACGCCGAGAACCCCCTCGCCGAGACCTTCGATTCGCTGGACGAGCGGCAGGGCAACCTGCTTGCGGGCGCCATGCAGCGCATTCGAAGCGAGGGGGAAGGCGTGGTCGTCTATATTCACCGCGACCGGGCCGGGGACCAGCTGATCGAGCGTCTGCGCCGGTTCGGAGGGAATCCCGATCCCCACCGTGATCGTCCGGCTCCACGGCATGTCCTGCGTGACTACGGGATCGGAGCGCAGATCCTGCTCGACCTGGGACTGACCTCGGTCAGGTTGCTGACCAACAGCAGGCGTCGTATCGTCGGACTCGACGGCTACGCGCTGCGGGTGGCGGGGCGCGTGCCCTTCGAGGGCGTACGAATCGACAACGGGAACGTGGTGGCGATGGAATCTCGAGGTGTCGCCGGGGTGGAGGAGGAAGAGCGATGATCATGGAGACCGCACCCGAATCATTGCGCATCGCGCTCCTGGTGGCGCGCTTCAACAGCTTGATCACCGAACAGTTGCTGGAGGGCACTCGCCGGAAGCTGCTGGCGCAGGGGCTCGCGGCGGAGAACATCAGCGTCATGTACGTGCCGGGCGCGTGGGATCTGCCGCAGGCCGCGCGCAGGATCGCGGACTCGAAGAAGTACGATGCCGTTGTCGCGCTCGGCTGCGTGATCCGCGGCGAAACCGCCCACTTCGATTACGTGGCCGGACACGCCAGCGACGGCTTGGGAGAGGTGGCCCTTACCGCCGGCATACCGGTCGTTTTCGGCGTGCTGACCACCGATACCGCCGAGCAGGCCCTGCTGCGCGCCAACGTGTACGGCGCGGACAAGGGCGGCGAGTTCGCGCAGTCCGCATTGGCCATGCTGTCCCTCTACGCGTCGCATCCAGCGAGACCGGAAGGCTCTTGAGCCGGTCGCCGGCGCCGCGAGGACGGCGGGACCGCAGCCGGTCGCGGGCCTGGTTTCTGCAGGTGCACTACCGCTGGGAGACGGAAGGTGAGAGCGGCTCGATGCCGGAAGCACTGGCGGTCACGATGGGGGAGCGGACGGTGGCCCCGGCCAGGGTGCGTTACCTGGAACGGCTGGTCCGCGCCTTCGTGGAGGACCGTGGCCGGATCGAGGACACGATCGCGTCATGCATGGACAACTGGCGCCTCGACCGCCTGTCCGTCATGGACCGCGGCATCCTGCGCCTGGGCGCCACCGAGATCCTGTGCCTCCCGGACCTGCCGGCGAAGGTGGCGATCCAGGAGGCGGTGCGCCTCGCGGAGAGGTACGGAGGGGCGGACTCGCCGCGCTTCGTGAACGGCGTCCTCGATGCCGTATACCGCTCCTCCCGGTCCGGCAGGACTCGTCCCGCCTGACCGTGTCCACGTTCGCGCCGCTGCGGATCCTGGTCGTCAACTGGCAGGACCGCCAAAACCCGAACGCCGGCGGCGCCGAGGAACACCTGCACCAGGTCTTCGGCAGACTCTCCCGCCGGGGCCATCGCGTGACGCTGCTCTGCTCCGGCTGGGAAGGGTGCGCGGGCACCGCGGAGATCGACGGGATCACAGTTCATCGCACGGGGGGACGGTACACCTTCAACCTCACGGCGCCGCTGTACTTCCAGCGCCATCTGGCGGACCAGGTCTTCGACATCGCCGTCGAGGACCTGAACAAGGTCCCCATGCTGGCACCGATCTGGGCCGGGGCGCGGGCCGACCTGCTCCTGGTGCACCACCTCTTCGGCGCAACCGCGTTTCGCGAAGCCAACCCGCTCCTCGCCGCCGCCACCTGGCTCTTAGAACGCGTCATTCCCGTGGTGTACCGGGGGCTGCCGTGCGTCGCCGTCTCGCGGAGCACCCGCGAGGACCTCGATCGTCGCGGCCTCGATCGCTCGGGCATCTCGGTGATCCGAAACGGCGTGGAACTCGAAGGGCTGGGCCCGGCGACCGAGCGCTACGCGGACCCCACCGTGGTCTATCTGGGCCGGCTCAAGCGGTACAAGCGGGTCGACCTGGTGCTGAGCGCGGTGGCGCGGCTGCGCGAGCGCGGCACCCCGGTGAAGATGATCGTTGCGGGAAAGGGCGACGCCCGTGCCGCCCTGCAGGAAACCGCGCGGCGCCTCGGCATCGGGGACGGCGTACACTTCGCGGGCTTCGTGCCGGACGCGCGGAAGAGGGAACTGCTTTCCCGGTCGTGGGTTCACGCGCTGACATCGCCGAAGGAGGGATGGGGAATCACTTCGATCGAGGCTTCGGCGTGCGGGACGCCCACGGTTGCCTCCGACTCGCCCGGGCTGAGGGAGACTGTGCGGCACGGCGAAACCGGTCTCCTCGTGCCGCACGGCGACGTGGATGCGCTGGCGGCGGCGCTGGGCAGGGCCCTGGAACCCGCGGCGCGCGACCGCATGGGACGGGCGGCACGCACGATGGCCGAACGCTACACCTGGGACGGCGTGGCCGATGCCTTCGAAGACCTGTTGCATTCGGTCGTCGCACGGCGCGGTCGGCGCGCCGGGCCGGGGTCGCCGGGGTTTCCCGGTGGCCGCGCGGTGCTAAACTAGTGCGTGCGCCGCCGTCCGAATGCAGCGGGGTTTTCCCTCCACAGGCCCAGCGGGCGCCGGATGTCGCGCGCAGGAACCCGAAGTCGAATCGGTTGGACGCCACCCCGAATTCCACCATGGAGACGACAGGATGCCGACACGGATCACAGCCCACGGATGTGACGTCAATCCGCGGTTGCGCAACCGCGTGGAGACCCTCGCCGAGCGATGGCCCCGCTTCGACCCCGCCGTGATGGATGTCAGGGTGGTATTCCGGCTTCAGGGCCGATCGCATACGGTCGAGGCGATCGTTTCCAGGCGCCGGCGCCAGCCGATCGTGGCCCGGGGCGAGGGTCCCGACTTCCGGATCGCGCTCGACGACCTGGACACTCACGTGAAGCGTCGGCTGAAACGCGACCGCACACGGCGCAAGGACTTCCGCCACGCGGCGTCCGACTCCCCGGGCTGAACCAGGAGTGGTTGGCGCGAACGCTCCCGGTCCAGCCGGCCCGCCGTGACCGCCTTCGTCACCGTGGGGCAGCTCTTCGATGCCAGGGCGGCGTCGCTGCAGCTCGAACTGCTCACCCCCCGCGTCCCTCTCGAGGGGCGAATCGCCAATCCGGACGTGTCGAGTCCGGGTCTGTCGCTCGCGGGCTACACGGACCGCTTTCCGGAGGGACGCACGCAGGTCTTCGGCAAGACCGAGATGAGCTACCTGTCGACCCTGGAGCCCACGGAGGTCGAGGCGCGTCTCGGGACCGTCTTCGCCCACGATGTGCCGGCCGTCTTCATCACGCGCGGCCAGGAGGTGCCGGACCGCTTCCTGGCGGCGGCGGCACGCGCGGGTGTGCCGGTCTTTCGCACCCGGATCGAAACGGGGGACTTCTACCGTGCGCTGAAACCCTGGCTGGAGGATGTGCTCGCGCCGGCCACCACGGTGCACGGATCGCTGGCCGACGTCTACGGCATCGGGCTTCTCTTTACCGGCCCGAGCGGAATCGGCAAGTCCGAATGCGTGCTGGGACTGGTGGAGCGCGGACACCGGCTCGTCGCGGACGACCTGGTTTTCGTGTCGCGTCGCGGCAACGACGTGCTGATGGGAAAGGGCCACGAGCGCCAGGGGTTCCACATGGAGATCCGCGGAATCGGCATCGTCGACATCGCATCGATGTTCGGAACGCGCGCCACCCGGCAGCGCAAGCGGGTGGAGGTGATCGTCGACCTCCAGACCTGGGACGACGACCAGGAGTACGACCGTACGGGGCTGGACAGGGAGATGGTGCGGATCCTCGGCGTGGAAATCCCCAGGCTGACGATCCCGCTGAACCCGGGCAAGAACCTGATCGCGATCTGCGAGGTGATCGCCATGAACCAGCTCCTGGCCTACTCGGGTGTCGATGTGCCGAGGCGTTTCGACGACGGCCTGCGCGGGGCCATGAACCCGCGGGACTCGCTCATCGAGGACTATGAGTGACGCGGGGCGACCATCGCTGGTCCACGACGGTCCCGCGACCCGTTCGCTGGACGTGGAGGTGCCCAACCGGCTGGGGATGCACGCGCGGCCCTGCGCCGAGTTCGTGAAGCTCGCCAGCGGCTTTTCGTCCTCCATCACCGTACGGAAGGAGCGGCTCTCGGTGAACGGGAAGAGCATCATGGGAGTGTTGATGCTCGCGGCGGAAAAGGGGAGTTCGCTGACCATCACGGCCGAAGGGGACGACGCCTCGGTCGCGGTGAGAGCGCTGGCCCGTCTGGTGAGGGGCGGTTTCGGTGAATGACACGGCCGCCCCGCTCGTCTTCAGGGGATTGCCCGCGGCGGAAGGGATCGCGAGGGGGCGGGTGCACCGGGTGGACTGGAATGTCCCCGAAGTGCCGCGCGTCGCCGTTCCGAAAGGTGGGCGGGACCGGGAACTGGAGCGCTTCCGGCGGGCACGGGCCCGAGCCCGGCGGGAACTCGAAGACCTGAAACGCAGGACCGCGTCCCGTCTCGGGCCGATCGAGGCGCGCATCTTCGATCCGCAGATCCTCATGCTGGACGATCCCGACGTCGTGGAGGGGACCCGGCGCTACATCGCCGAGAACCGCCTCACCGCCGCCCGCGCATTCGACTGGCGCATGCTCGAGCTGAAAGACCGCTGGTCCCGGACATCCCACCCAATGGTACTGGACCGGCTGAACGACCTCGAGGACCTCAAGGTCCGGATTCTCATCCGCCTGCTGGACCTCCCCGACCCCTGGGCCATCGATGGTTGGGAGGTAGGAGGAATCGTCGCGGTCGCGAGGGATCTCACGCCGAGCTTCGTGGCCCTCGTCGATCCGTCGCGGGTGGTGGCGCTCGCCGCAGACTGGGGGACGCGGACGTCGCACTGGGCGATCCTGGCCCGGTCGCTCGAGATCCCGGCGGCCGCGGGACTGGGTGACATCACCACCCGCGCCGAAGACGGCCAGGCGATCATCGTGGACGGATGGTCCGGCCGGGTAGTGATGGAGCCCGACGCCCGGGAGGCGGACCGTTTCGAGCGCCGCCGGGCCGCGATCCGCGGGTGGAGGCACGAGAGTGGAACCGATGTGCGGGAGGAGGCGGTCACCGTGGACGGTCAGGCCGTCACCCTGCGCGTGAACCTGGATCTTCCGGGTGAGGCGGCCCGGGCCCGCGCGCTCGGTGCCCATGGGGTCGGCCTCTTTCGAACCGAATTCCTGGTGGTCGGTCGCAGCACGTTCCCCGAAGAAGAGGAACAGTACCGCTCCTACCGTGAGGTCGTGGAGGCCTTCCCCTCCCACCCCGTCCTTATCCGGACCTTCGATCTGGGCGGAGACAAGTTCCCCGTCTTTCTGCGCACCCCGTCTGAGGACAATCCGTTCCTAGGCAGGCGCGGCGTGCGCGTGTGCCCCGACGAGCCCGAACTCTTCCTGACCCAGTTGCGTGCCATGTCGAGGGCGGCCGTCCACGGCGACCTGCGCGTGATGGTCCCCCTGGTGAACACGGGAACCGAGATCGAAACCGTGCGCGAACTGGCCGAAGTGGCGGAGGACCAGCTTGCAGGCGAGGGTCTGCCCTTCGCGCGCGGCGTCGAGGTAGGCGCGATGATCGAGACGCCCGCCGCCGCCCTGGCCGCCCCCGCACTGGCAACCCATGCCGACTTCCTCTCCATCGGAACCAACGACCTGGTCCAGTACACGCTCGCGGTGGACCGCACGAACACCCGTCTGGCCCACCTCTTCGATTCCTTCCACCCGGCCGTGCTCCGGCAGATCTCGATGGTGGCCGGCGCCGGCCGCGCCGCCGGCGTGGAGGTGAGTGCCTGCGGGGAGATGGCCGCGCGCCCCCTGGGCATTCTCCTCCTGCTGGGACTTGGCGTGGACGTGCTGTCCGTCGCGTGGCGCTCGCTGCCGGGGATCAGGAGAATGGTACGCAACTGCCGACTCGACGAGATTCGTGCCGCCGCCGCAGCCGCCCTTGAGGCACCTGCGGGGCCGCAGGCCAAACGGGATTTCACGGCATCGCTGCGGCCCACGCTGGAACGCTTGTTTCCACGGGGGACTTGACGATTCACCGAATTCTATCTTCCGTGACAGTCTTCCACCGAGGTAACCGTATCGGGAACCCGACCTTCACCACACACCGCCTCTCGCCTTCCCCCTCCAGGAGATCTGCACCTTGAGCCTGAGCCTCTTTACCTCCGAGTCCGTCACCGAAGGACACCCGGACAAGGTCGCCGACCAGATTTCGGACGCCGTGGTCGACGCAATACTGACAGAGGATCCTGGGGGAAGGGTCGCTTGCGAGACGTTGGCGGCGGTCGACAGGGTGTTGGTGGCCGGCGAGATCGGAACCAGGGGCGAGCTTCCCGATGTGCCGGGGCTCGTCCGCGCGGTGATCCGGGAGGTCGGCTACGAGAGTCCTCTCTACGACGGGTCGGACGGGACCGAATGCGAATTGGCCTTGACCCGTCAATCGGCCGAGATCGCGGCCGGGGTGAACGAGGGTGGAGCGGGGGACCAGGGCATGATGTTCGGCTTCGCCTGCGACGAGACCCCGGAGTTGATGCCGGCGCCCATCTCGGCATCCCACGCTCTGGCCAAACGTCTCACGGAAGCCCGGAAGTCGGGGGAGATTCCATGGCTCCGGCCCGATGGCAAGTCGCAGGTGACGTACGAATACGACGGACTCGCGCCGGCTCGCATAGCGACCGTTGTGGTCAGTGCCCAACATGCGGACAGGCACGACGGTGTGGAGTTGACGCAGGATCGCATCCGCCACGAGGTGATCGAGAAGGTGATTGCCCGGGCGCTCCCCGAGAGCCATTTCGATCCGAGCTCCACCGTCTGCCACGTCAACCCGAGCGGCAGCTTCGTCCACGGCGGACCCGCGGTCGACTCCGGGCTCACCGGACGCAAGATCATCGTGGACACCTACGGCGGCATGGGCCGGCACGGCGGCGGCGCCTTCTC
>JAPPGM010000077.1 GCA_028874995.1 Gemmatimonadota bacterium
GAGCCGAGCCGAGCCGAGCCGAGCCGAGCCGAGCCGAGCCGAGCCGAGCCGAGCAAGACGACCGTCATTCACGGCGCGGTGACCGGACCTCGAACGCCCTTGGGATTCCACTCGCGGGTCTCTTGGGCCGGGCTGGTCGCCATTGTGGGATTGTCGGCCTGCGATTCCCCGGCCGAGCCCGCCGCCAGCGACCTCGCCACGGAGGTCCGGATGCTGGCCGCGACGCGCGGCTTCGAACCCCTTCCCAACCCTCGCCCGGTGCGAAACGACTTGGTCAGGCTTGGCCAGGCGCTGGCGTTCGACAAGATCCTTAGCGGCAACCGGAACATCGCGTGCATGACCTGCCATCTCCCGGAAATGGCCACGGGAGACGCCAGGACGCTGTCGGTCGGCGAGGGTGGCACGGGCTTGGGACCGCAACGCACGCACCCCGAGGGCGTCTTCATTCCGAGGAACTCCCCTGCCGTCTTCAACCTCCCCGGAGCAGCGCGAGTCTTCTGGGACGGTCGGGTAGAGGAGAGGTCGGACGGTTCCATCAGCACCCCGGCCAAGGATCAGCTGACCCGCGAGATGGCCGATGTCTTCGAGTTCGGGGCCGTGTCGGCCCAGGGCCTGTTCCCGGTGACGTCCAGACACGAGATGCGTGGCCAACCGGGAGACAACGGTCTCGCGGACCTCGACGACGACGATTTCCAAGGCATCTGGGGTTTCCTCATGGAGCGGCTGGGAGATATTTCCGAGTACGTCGGCCTCTTCGAGCGAGCGTATCCCGGCACCCCGTTCGACAGCATGAGCTTCGCCCATGCGTCCAACGCCATAGCCGGTTTCTACGCCGTCGAGTTCGTGTTCAACAACACTCCCTGGGACTGGTTCCTGCGAGGGGACAACGATGCGCTGAGCGACTCCGCGCTGGCCGGTGCGAGGGACTTCATGACCATCGGCTGCGCCAACTGCCACAAGAGGTCGAGCTTCGCCGGCGACTTCCACAACGCCGCGCTTCCCCAGTTCGGACCCGGCAAGACCGACGGCAGGGAGGACTTCGGACGCGAGGGCGTTACGAACCTTCCGGGCGACCGCAGGCGTTTCATGGCCCGCCCGCTGAGGAACGTGGAACTCACGGCCCCTTACGGACATCTGGGCCAGTTCCCCACCCTCGAATCCTTTGTGGCCCACTACAACGACGCCGCATCGCGGCTAAGGGAGTACGACATCGCCGCGCACGTGCCGGACCGGCTGCTGTGGCCCACGCTGCTCAACAATGTCGAAGAGATTCTGGCCAACCAGGATCCCGTACTGTTCACGCTCAGGTTCGATGAGGAAACCCACGCCAACTTGGTGGCCTTCCTGCGGGCGCTGACCGACGAGGCCGCGCGGGACCTCAGTCACACCATACCTGATCGCGTCCCCAGCGGGCTGCCCATCGACAGGATGAACGACTAGAGAGTTTGGGGTCTATAAGTGTGTCTAAACGTGGGACCGGCACTCCTTCTTCCATTCTTCGATCTTCCTGCCCCGCAGCTCCCGGGTCGTAGGCAGTAGCAGGGCTCGGGCCACGTCGCTCATCTTCGCCCCCCGGTAGCGGGGGTTTCACGGCCACCACGTCGAACGGCTTGCGATCACCCACTGTCCACCTCTACCCGGACCGTCAGCTTGACGCCTTCCTTGCGCAACATGGCTATCTGGGCGAACAACCGTTCAGGGTCGCGGTCATCCAGCACCCGGCTTGTCGGAATGATCCGCCACCATGCGGGGATATCGAGGTAGGCACGGCGGAGGGACAGGGACTTGCCGACGTTCATTTCATTCGTTTCGGTTTCGGTGGCGATCTCCCGGTAGGTCCTGACCGTCCCTTTCGGGACGCGCGCCATGGCTTCGTGGATTCGGGGGTAGGAGGTGTAGGTCATGCGGCCCTCGGTAGTTGGGGTTGACGTCGTAGAGATGCGATTCGAGTTGAATGGCGGGTCGAGGTAGATCAGGGTCCCACGGACCCGTCGGGGATGTCCTCGCGCATCACGTCGAGGCAGTCCCCGAAATACAGGGTGTCGGTCGGCACGCCAGCCTCCATGGTGGTGGTGGTTGACCCTTCCAACGTCCGGCCCGTCGATCCACATGTCAAGGGTTTCTTGCTCATTTCGGGTGTGGGCTCCTCGGTCGCAAACATCTCCGCCACCCGCATGAGGCTGATTCCCCCCGGTGTGCTTTGCCGGGTGGCAGGTTGGCTTCATTCATAATCCCCATTGCTTGGCGGCGACCTCGCGGGACTACTTCGCCCCGAACCCGCCCCGCACCCCGGTCCACCCGGCTGCTGAAGTGAATCAACGGCTTGATACGCGCTGGCACCGGCACCGCCTCGCCTGTTCTGGGGTTGCGAGCCGTGCAGGTCTTGCGGTGCCGCACCTCGAAGGTGCCGAAGCCCCGGATCTCGATGTGGTCGCCGCTCGCCAGCGCCTCCGTGACGGCGTCGAGGAAGGCTTCGACCACCAGCCCGTCCTCCGCCCCGTTATGATAGCTTGAGGAGGCGGCCTTCGCGCGAAACCCGCGTCCCGCCCTGCTCAAGCCGAATCCCACGGGGAGACTGTATCGGATGAGACGGGTTCTCGCTGGACGACGGGGCAGAAAACGGGGGATCGCCGCCGGTCCATGGATTCCGCTACCCGGCGCGGAAAGGGTGATTGCAGGGGTGACCAGCGGGCATTGAACTCTAGATCGTCACATTTGTGTCATATCGCCTTACGTCACGAAACGCCACCGGACTGGGAAGCGTATCTCGCGCGCCGGAGACGGGCACCGAGACCCGACCTGACGTGCCTCCGGCTCCGCGACTGTCGCAAAGGGACATGACGGGTCGCCCGTCGCCCTCGTCGCCCGCGAGGCGGGCCACCGAGAGGCCAAGGAGCTTGGCCGCGACGGCCCGGTCGAGGCTGTTCCGGGGAGTGCCCGGAGAGGCGTTTTCGGCGGCTCCGCCGGGCTGGCTTACCCACGTTATGGTGGACAAGCAGCTTACTTGGGGCCACACTCCGTGAGTCCCCTGCGGAGGCTGGCGGGGGGCGCTGCCCCCTCTGACCCCCTGTGATCGCGGTCGCCGCAGCGGCCGCAAAGGGACACCCGGCGGGCCGTTGCGATGCCATAGCCGAGCGCTGCCCCGTCCTGGCCGACGATCCGGCCGACGTGCTGCTCGACGTACCAATCAGCCGGGAGCTTGGTCGTGATCGCGGACGGCGCGAGATCCGCGCATAGGGCGGGGTCTCTGGCCCGACTGGGTGTGGCAGCATCCAAGCCATGCCCCCCCCAACACCCTGTCGAGCCCGGAAAACCGTTCTCACGGCCATTCTGGGCGTTTGGGGGGTGGTTTGGCGGAATCCGAGGCCGTAGGATCCCCTGTAACGCACGAACTCGACCCCCGGAGGGGTAGGTGTACCCCCGGTTTCGGGCTTCCGGCCGAGGCACTCGACATCCTCACGGCGGGTGATCGAGCTGCGGAACCTGGTGGAGGCGCGCTCGCGACGGCTGAACGGCTGGCGGTGGCAGCGTGGCCCGTGTGCGCCATCAGGTGATCCTGCTCCGGCGCTCCGCGCCCCATGGACACTCCTCGCTCCTCGCTCCTCGGAAACCCCGCGAGGAACGGGGTGCCGCGCCGGAACCGCCGCGGCAAGCCCCCTGAGCGGCGACGGCGGCCGCCCGCAGCCGCCACCGCGCCTCGGTGCGAGACCGGGCCGCGAGTGGCGGAGAAGCCTCCTCTCCGCGATACTTCGTTCGCGCAG
>JAPPGM010000053.1 GCA_028874995.1 Gemmatimonadota bacterium
CTGGATGCATCGCCGCTCGAATGCCGTGGGGGTTTTTTCCACGGGCTCCTAGCCCGTTTCCGTCCGCCGGCTGGTCCGTGCCCGGCACCACGCGAGCACCGAGGCCGTCAGTAGCCGCCTCATCTGGCTAGATTGCCGACGCATCAGCCCGCCGCCGGCTACGACAGAAACCTCATCACGCAGAGCGCCACCGCGCGCGCGCCCTCCACCAGCTCCCGCACCCGGATCGACTCGTTCTCGCGGTGAGCCTCGCGCAGGTCGCCCGGTCCGAAGAGGATCCCCGGAGTTTCCCCGGTGTTGACCAGGTGGCGCAGGTCGGAGCCGTACGGCACGCCGACGACCTCACCGGCACCCACCTCCAGGTCGCGGGCCGCGCCCCGGGCCACCCGCACGATCGCGGCGTCGTCCGGAGTCTCGCAGGGAGCGAACTGCCCACCCCACCACTCCACCCGCGCCGGGTTGTCGCACAGGAAGTCATCACGCGCGCAAGACGCCGCCACCCGCGCTTCCAGCGCCTGCCGCGCCGCGACCACGTCCTCCCGCACACCCACCCCGAACCTCCCCTCCACCCGGATCGATTCCGGCACCGTCGAGGCCCACTCCCCACCCCGCACGGTCCCCACACAGATCGGATACGGCACCCGAAGGTGTTCCAGTCGCGGGTCGTCCACTCCCCGGTTGCGCTCCCGCTCGAAGTCGACCAGATCCCGGTACAACAGCATGAACTTCTCCAGCGCACTCACCCCTTCGTGGCGAAGCGCACCGTGCGCGGCGCGCCCGGGCACCGTCAGGCGAAAGTTGAGCGCACCGGCCTGGGCCGTCGCGACCGACAGCCCCGTGGGCTCCAGCACGATGGCCCCGTCGCCCGCATGTCCGCGCAGCACTGAAGCCAGCGTGCCGAGCCCGCCGTCCTCCTCCCCGACGACGCTCTGGAAGAGCAGCGATCCCCGCAGCGAAGCCCCGCTCGCCAGTATCGCCCTGACCCCGGCCAGTCCGGCCACGAGCGGGCCCTTCATGTCCACCACTCCGCGGCCATGGACGCGATCGCCCTGTCGCACCATCTCGAATGGCGGCGTGGTCCAGCGCGAGCGGTCCCCCGGCGGCACCACATCGACGTGTCCGTTCAGAACGAGCGTGCGTCCCCCGTCCCGCCAGCGGGCCCTCCCGACCACACCCAGCGGATCCCGCCGCTCGATCTCGGTCGTGTAGTCCGGGTGCCGGGCGAGCCGGGTCTCGTCGATCTCCCAGATGTCGACATCCATCCCCAGCCCGTCCATGACGGTGGCCACATACTCCTGCGCACCGCGTTCCCGCCCCTCCCAGCTCGGGATCGCGATCAGCCCGGAGAGCGTCTCGAGCAGCCACGACTCGTCGATGGCGCCGAGCACTTCGGCTTCGAATCCGTCCACGAACCGGTTGGCGAGGCACACTGTCTCAGAGGACGGGTCCACGCCCCTCTTCCCGCGTCTTCTCGTCGAAGCCGGCATCCGTTCCTTCCGTTTCACCGTCGCCGGACCGCTACGCTCACCGGTTCCCACTCCCCCTCTCTTCCCCATTCTGAAACTTTCGCGATATTATATCGATATATCGAATAACAACGCTTCCGATCCCGTACTGGTTGGCAGCACCCCTTGCCGGATCCCTCATCTCCAACAGCCAAGACAAACGGAGGACCCCCCAAGATGAGATTCGACGATCTTTTCGACCTGGACAACTTTCCCTGGCCCTTCGGCTCCGGCGGTCCGCCCTGGCAGCGCCGCCAACGGCCGCAACGAACCCGCTGGAAGTGGTTCGAGCGAGGCGACCTCAAGTTCGCCATCCTGGGGCTGATCGAGGAGAAGCCCATGCACGGCTACGAGGTCATGCAGGCGCTGGAGGACCAGTCCGCCGGATGTTACAAGGCCAGCCCCGGGTCCGTCTACCCCACCCTCCAGCTCCTTGAAGACCAGGGACTTCTGAGTTCGCGCGACCACGGCGGCAAGAAGATCTATTCGATCACCGACGACGGCCGCGCCTACCTGGACGAGAACCGCGACCACGTGAACCGCATCTTTGAACGCGTTTCGCGGTTCAGCGACCGCATCTTCGGCCGCGACATGGCCGAGCTGTCCCGGAAGTTCTCCCATCTGGCGCGGACCACCTTCCAGAGCGCCCTCGGCTGGATCGAGGACGAGCAGCTCTTCAAGGACATGAAGGAGGTCCTCGACAGGGCGGTGAAGGACATGGACACCGCATGGGACGAGGCCCGCGAGCGCTGGCGCGCCGCGAAGGCGGAGAGACGAAGCGCCACAGGGGACGGCGCCCCGTCGGAGGAAGCAGAACCGGCCAAGGCAGAGGAGGATTAGGGGCCCGCGGAGAAAGCCCGGGGGACCGGCTTCGCGATCACTCAGCGGGCCGAATCCCCCGCGTCCCCTCCCTCCCGCCACAGGTGCCGCATGTATCGCTCCGGCGCCTGCAGGAACGCCTTGACGAGCTGAACGCCTTCGAGGGCGTCGTACGCCACCTCCCGGAGCGGCGATTCGTCGAAGTTGTAGATCGTCGCTCCGGGGACCGCCATCAGCACGGGCGAATGGGTCGCGATGATGAATTGACCCCCCTCCGCGACCATCTCCCTCATCATCGCGACGAATCCCAGCTGGCTCTGTGCCGACAGCGCCGCCTCCGGCTCGTCCAGGAGGTACAGGCCCTCCGGGACGAAACGGCCCCGGAAGAGGCGCAGGAAGCTCTCACCGTGCGAATTCGCGTCCAGATTGCGGCCGTAGGTGGCCTCCATCGCGCCCAGCGACGCGGCGGCGGGCCCCATCGCGAGCCGCTTCGCGAGTTCGGACCGCCCCTCGTATTCCCGCTCCACCTGCTCGATCCGCGCCTCCATCTCCGCCCTGTCGCGTTGCAGCCGGTGCACGAAGCCGAAGAAGTCCTCCGCCCGCAGGAAGAACCCGCGGTGCGCCCGCCTCCGCCACACCGTCCTCAGCAACCCGGCCAGCCTGCGCTGGCTGACCAGCGAGTCGTCCGTCGAAGCGTCGGCCCTGCCCACCGCCGGGAGATCCGTCGCGATCGCGAGGGCCTCGAGCAGCGTCGACTTGCCGGAGCCGTTCTCGCCGGCGAAGAAGGTGACCGGACCCGGCAGTCCGATCTCGTGGAGACCCTGCAGCGCGGGGATGTTGAAGGGGAAGCGGTCGCGGTCGGGGGCGGGGGGTGTGGCGAGGCGTACGGCGGTGAGTCGTGGGTGGCGCAGGTGGGACTCGGGATCCCAGGCGTCAGCGGGCATTTCCTCGATGGGCCTTTCGCAGGTGTCAGGGGTCTCGGCGGTCCAGGCCGAGCGCCGGGAAGACCGGTTGTGCCGTGAGATCCTGGAAGTCCAGATCGTAGAGTTGAATCCGCGTTCCGTCCACTTCATACCACACCGCCAGCGCGGTCGTCCCGCTCACGAGGATCGCGGCGGCCCGCGGAACCGGAAGAACAAGCTGTCCGCCGCCGGGGCCGCGCGCGAGCAGCCGCACGCCAGCCCACCCTTCGGGGTCGATCGGCGACAGGTAGACCAGCGCTTCGTCCCCGGCGGCGCGGAACACGAGAAACGGCGGGAAGTGTGCGGGACGATGCACGCGGATCCCCGCGTTGCGGTTGCTCGACTTCATGTACTCGTCGGCGAACTCCTTCGGCACGGGCACCCGGTCCATCCACTCGTGGCAGATCCGTTCCAGCAGCCCCCCCTCGAAGTCGAACAGGCCGAGGCAATCCTCGCCCGTGTGACCGAAAACGAAGCCGCGCGGGTGGCCGGCGATCCTCGCGAACCCCCGATCGAACCGGACCTCGGTCACGTCCGCCGTGTCGGTGACCAGGGTACGGGCCGTGCCCGCGTGGTCGTTGACGACAACCCTCCATCTCGTCTCCACTCCGTAGCGCTCGAAGCATCGCGCCACGAAGAGCAGGCCCGCGGGGCTTGGCGCCATGTCCACGACCGCCGGCACCTCGCAGTGATCGTCGAGCACCCTGCGGTCGGCCAGGGGCGTGCCGTCGAGCCGGTAGAGGTGGATTCCCCAGCCGTCCAGCACGACGACCGTGTCCCCGTGCACCACGATCGGGCGGGCGTTGCCGCGCAGTTCGCCGGGCCCCTCACCCCTCCCGGCGAAGCTCCCCAGCCACGAACCGTCCCGGCCGATGCGGTGGACCTGGTCGGCGCGGCCGTCCAGAACGAACCAGACGCCGTCGTGCCGGGCGGCGTCCGCGATCACCGCCACGTCCGGGTAGAGTAGCGCCCCCGCCGGGGCGGATGGCAGGCCGCCGTCGGAGATCTCCGCGCGGACATCAACCGCTTCGGCATCGGATGTCGATGGTTCATCCGGACCGGCGCAGGCAGCCAGCATCGCCAAGCTCGATGTCAGCACGCCAACAACCGGCCCGGCCCTCACACGCGGTGCTCGGTGGCGTGGCCCCCGTCTCGGCTTCCGCAGCTGGTCCACGGTCAGGGTCCCCGCTCGCTCGAGGGACGCGAACAAAGCACCGGGCGAACGCGGGCCGCCGAGCTGGAGTCACCCATCGCGGGGGCGGGCGGACGAGCTAACGCGCGAACAGGGGCCGCCGGGCTGAAGTCCCCCCTCGTGGGGGCGGAGCGAATCGATCTCGGTTGCATGCCTGATATGGTGCGAACACGGTGGCGCGCCCACAATCCGTACCGCCCATGAGTCCGCCTTGTTGGCGCCGGTCCACCCGCCCATAATGCCAGCAAGCGAAACCGCCCCGCACCGTCCGCTCCCCGAAGGAACCGATCAATGATCAAGTCGCGCCCCCGACACCCACGTCCGACCTGGACCGCCCTGCTGCTCGCCGCCTCCCCCCTCGCGACGCCCTCGACCCCCGCCACCGCCCAGGAACCCGCCGACGCCCCTCCCGCCGAAGACCGCTGGACCCCCGGCCTCAGCATGCGCTACCTCCAGCCCTCCGGGTTGGCGATCTCCCCGGACGGCTCCCGCATCGCCTACGTGGTGCGCAAGCCCCTCATGGAAGGCGAAAAGTCCGAATACCGGAGCCACATCTGGGTGGCCGGCGCCGACGGAGGGCGACACGTCCAGTTCACCCGCGGCGAGTCGTCCGCGTCCGGCCCAGCCTTCTCGCCCGACGGCCGCTGGCTGGCCTTCACCACCTCCCGCTCGGGAAGCAACCAGATCTGGGTCCTGCCCCTGGACGGCGGCGAGGCCCACCAGGTAACGGAAGCGAAACCGGGCGTGGGACAGTACCGCTGGTCGCCCGACGGAAGCGCCTTCGCCTTCCTCATGCGCGACCCGCAGACCGAGGAGGAGGAGAAGGCCGCCAAGGAGAAGCGGGACGTGATCCTGGTGGACCAGAACTTCAAGTACGGGCACATCTACAGCGTCCCCTTCGACCCGGCGGCCACCGAAACCGCCGAGGCGACCCGCGTCACCGAGGGCGATTTCCACGTCACCAGCTTCGACCGGTCCCCCGACGGGCGGCGGTTCGTATTCGCCCACCAGGCGGACCCGCGCATCAACACCGGGCGGCTTTCCGGCGACATCGCGGTGGTGGACGCGGACGGAGGCGAGGTCACGCAACTGGTGACCGGCGCCGGAATCGAGTCATCCCCCCGCTGGTCCCCCGACGGCTCGCTGATCGCCTACGCCTCGACCGGCGGCCAGCCCGAGCCGATCGGCCTGACGGACCTCTACGTCGTCGATCCCGAGACGGGCGAGTCCCGCATGCTCCCCGAGACGCCCAACCGCAGCGTGTTCATTCTCGCGTGGTCCGCCGACTCCGACGAGGTCTTCCTGAACGAGTCCATGGGGACGACCCGCCATGTCATTGCCGTGCCCGCCGGAGGGGGACGGATTCGCCACGTCACCGAGGGAGATGGCGTCGTGGGTTCGACCGCACTCGCGGCGCAGGCGGACAAACTGGCCATGACCTGGCAGACCTCCGACGAGCCGGCCGAGGTCTACCTGACCGGACTCGACACCTTCGCCCCCACCCCCGTCACGGCCATCAACGCCGACATCCCCCGCCCCCCCATGGGCCGCACCGAGCTGCTGTCCTGGAACGCCCCCGACGGCACGCCGGTCGAGGGACTGCTGACCTACCCCGTCGGCTACGACGAGGGCTCCCGAGTCCCACTCATCCTGAACGTCCACGGCGGCCCCGCGGGTGTGTACTCCCAGTCCTTCACCGGGAGCCCGAGCATCTACATGATCCAGTACTTCGCGCAGGAGGGGTACGCGGTGCTGCGCCCGAACCCGCGCGGCAGCACCGGCTACGGCAAGGAGTTCCGCTACGCCAACTACATGGACTGGGGCTACGGCGACCTCTCCGACCTCCTGGCGGGCGTGGACGAGGTCATCGGGATGGGCGTCGCGCACCCCGACAGCCTGCTCCTCATGGGGTGGAGCTACGGCGGCTACATGACCTCCTTCGCGGTGACGCAGACCGACCGTTTCCGCGCCGCCTCGATGGGCGCGGGACTCCCGAACCTGATCAGCATGGTGACGACCACCGACATCGGCGACTACCTGGTCGGCCACATGGGCGAGGAGTACTTCGAGAACTACGAGGCCTACGAGCGCCACTCGGCCATCTACCACATCGGCAACGTGACCACGCCCACCCAGGTCATCCACGGCGCCCGGGATCTGCGGGTGCCGTTCACGCAGGGGCAGGAGTTCTTCAATTCGCTGCGGCGGCTGGGTGTGGAGACGGAGATGGTGGTGTATCCGCGCACCCCGCACGGGCCGACCGAGCCCAAGTTCCTGATGGACGTGTCGGAGCGGATTCTGACGTGGTTCGAGAAGTACCTGCGGCCTGCGAAGCCGGCGGCGGACGGGTAGTGGCGGTTGCCCGCGAGCGGTCCCCCCCATGGGCCGCTTCGGGCCGGAGACGCCAACACCCGCGGCCAGCTTCGCCACGAGCCGGTCCGCAAGCCCGTTCCGGGTCACCCGGAGTAAGCTCCTCCGCTTGCTCGTGACAGATTCCGAGACAGATTCAGGGTAGAATCTGTCACCTGAATACGTTGCCAGTCTCTCTCAAACGGTGCGGACGGACCTCAATCGGTGTACTATGACAGATTCGGCATTGAATCTGTCCACAGAGGCGCTCGGGCAGGTGAACAACCCTCAGTCGACCTCGCAGTCCGCGCGCAAGCCTAACCCGGGCACCGGGAGCGGCGAGACGCCGGGCTGCCTGCTCGCCCGCCCTCAACTCACCGGCTTCCGCACCGGCCCCCGGATCCACCGCCCCGGCTTCTCGCCCGTGATCCCCCCGTCGCGGATCACCGGCACCCCGTTCACGAGCAGGTCGGTGATCCCCACGCTGTACTGGTGCGGATCGGCGAAGGTCGCGCGATCCGCGATCACCTCCGGGTCGAAGACCGCGATGTCGGCGCGCATCCCCTCGGCGATGACCCCCATGTCCTCGCGGCCGAGCCACCGGGCCGGCATCGAGGTCATCTTCTTCACGGCCTCCTCCAGGGTGATGACCCCGAGCTCGCGCACGTAGCGTGCCAGCACCCGGGGGAAGGCGCCGTAGCTGCGCGGGTGCGGATACCCGATCCCGTACCCCACCGCATCCCCGTCCGTCTCGATCATCGCCAGGGGGTGCTGCATGATCCGGATCACGTCGCCTTCGTCCATTGCGTGGTAGATCGCGCTGAAACCGCCCTGGAGCTGCAACTCGATCGCGAGCGCGATTCCGGTGTCGAGATCGTTGGGGAGGCCCCGGTCGGCGGCGTAGTCGGCCAGCGTCTTCCCGTTGTAGGACTCGTCGGAGCGCAGCACGCGGAACTGGATGCGCGAGATGTCGGCTCCCACCCGGTCGGTCATGAAGATCGTGCGCATGTCGGCCTCCATGCGCGCCCGCGTCTCGGGGTCGGCGACCCGCGCGGCAAAGTCCTCCGCGCCCCCCGCCAGCGCCCACTGCGGAAACAGGATGCTCGACCCGGTGCTCGAAGCCGCATACGGGTACAGGTCGTGGGTGACCGTGAGCCCGGCCGCGTTGGCCGAGTCGATCAGCGCGAGGCTATGCTCGCTCCATCCCCATTGCGCCGCCCCGGCCGCCTTGTGGTGGTTGATCTGCGCCGGGATGCCCGCCTCCTCCGCGATCCGGATCACCTCTCGCACCGATTCCAGGAGCCCGCTGGCCTCGTTGCGCATGTGGCTCACGTAGATGCCGCCGTGCGCCGCCGCCACCTTCGCCAGCTCGATCACCTCCTCGGTCTCGGCGAAGTTGGCGGGCACGTACAGCAGTCCCGTCGAGAGGCCCAGCGCCCCCTCGCGCATCGACCGGTCGACGAGGGTCTTCATCTCTTCGAGTTCCTCGGCCGTGGGCGCGCGGTTCTCCATGCCGAGGATCTGCTTGCGCGTCCAGGTGTGCCCCGCGAAGAACCCCACGTTGGGGGCCATCTCCAGCCCCGAAGCGAACTCCTCAAGCGGCCACGGCTGGTTCCCCGAGTGCAGCGACGCGATCAGGGTCGTGATGCCCTGGCGGAGGAAGTTCTCGGCAAGGGGGTAGCCGGCGATGGTTTGCTGGACGTGTGCGTGGTTGTCGATGAAGCCGGGGGTGACGACCCGTCCCGTGGCGTCGATGACGGTGGCGGCGAGGGCGGGGTCGAGGCGGTCGCGCGAGACCAGGACGATGCGGCCGTCGTTGACAGCGACGTCGGCGGCGAAGCGGTCGGCTCCCATGCCGTCAACGACGGTGCCCCCGGTGATGAGGACGTCGTAGCGCTGGGCGGTGAGGGGGGTGGTGAGGGCCAGGGTGGCGGCGAGGAGGGTGGGGAGGGGGAGGGGTTGCATGATGCTCCGGGGTGGAGGCGATAGGGAACTGGCGAATTGTTGGGGCATCAATGTAACCGGCCGGCAAGCAAAGCAGGGGTTGACGCAGTCCGTGCGGCGCCACGCGCTGACCGGGCGTAGGCAGCGGAGGTTCCCCCGCGCTCCTCGTGTGCCTACCGTTACCCACCATGCGCATCGCAACCTGGAACGTGAACTCGGTCAAGGCGCGGCAGGCGCGGCTGCTCAAGTGGCTGCGCGACTTCCGCCCCGACGCCCTTTGCCTGCAGGAGATCAAGACGCTCGACGAGGCCTATCCTGCCGACGAGGTCCGCCGCGAAGGGTACGACTCGGCCGTCTACGGCCAGCGGGCATACAACGGCGTGGCGCTGCTGAGCCCCCACCCCATCACCCAAGTCACGCGGGGGACCGGAGACGACGACCCCCAGGCGCGCTTGATCGGCGGCACCGTGCGGGGCGTCACCGTCTATTCCGCCTACTTCCCGAACGGGCGCACGGTCGGGTCGGAGGCGTACGAGTACAAGCTGGCGTGGATGGCGCGCCTTCTGGAGCTCCTGGAAACCCGTCACGATCCCCGCGACCCGGTGGTCCTCACGGGAGACTTCAACGTCGCCCCCGACGACCAGGACGCAGCGAATCCCGAGAAGTGGGCGGCGAGCGTCCTCTGCCACGCCGACGCGCGCGCGGCCCTCGAGCGGATCCGCGAATGGGGGCTGGTCGACGTGGTCAGGAAGCACAACCCGCAGGGGGGCGTCTACAGCTGGTGGGACTACCGGCGGCTGGCGTTTCCCAGGAACGACGGACTCCGCATCGACCACGTCTTCGCCACCCTCCCGGTCGCCGAGACCTCGACGGCGGCCCGGGTGGACCGCGACCAGCGAAAGGGGTCGAAGCACGACACGCCATCGGATCATGCGCCGGTGGTGGCGGACTTCGACCTCTGAGGGGAGCCGGCAATACCGGAACACCGAACCGTGCGCGAAGGTATATGATGGTGTACATTGGTTTGGAGCCTCAGACTCTTGCAGGAACAGGGAGGGTGCAGTGACCACTCGTGAGATCCGCAACGGGCAGAACCGGATGGTCGTGGGCGTGAGCCTCGGCATTTCGGTGGCCGTGCACGGTGTCCTGTTCGGCGCCCTGACCTTCCACGTGCCGCAATCACCCTCCGAAGCTCCTGACGGCGAGATCGAACCGGTCGCCTTCCTGGATCCCGCGATCGAGGTGGTGCAGATCGAGGAAGTCAGGGAACCGATCATCCTCGAGCCCATCCACGTCAAGGCACGCCCCGCCCTGGCCACACCCACTCCGGAGGAGTTGCCCCAGCCGGCACCCGGCGAGGTATCCGTGGCAAAGGCCGGTGAAGCGCCGCCCTCCGACGCCGTCAAGGGTTCCGACGTATACGCCCAGGGCGACGCCTTCCCGTCTACCACCATTCTCAGCGACGCGGGGCCCGCGGCCCAGCTCGCCCTGTCCCTGAAGCCCCGGCTCGGCATGCTGAAGGAACTCCCCGAGACGAACCGCGAGCCCATCGCGCAGATCGACCCCCACGCGGGCCGCGATCACGGGGAGGGAGACGGCCGGGAGGAGGAGACCTGGTGGCAACGTCTGGGCAGGAAGCTCGGCATCGGCGGAGGACTGATCTGCCGTCCCCGTCCGGAACTCATCGTCGATGAGGAAAAGCCGGACAAGGACAAGAAGTAGCAGCCCGGGGACAGATCCCCCCGGCATTTGATCCGGCGAAATCAGCGGACTGGAAGACCCCAGGTCATGAATCCGTCCCGGGCGCCCGCCTGAGTTCTTCCAGTTCCTCGACCGTCCTCGGCCAATCCCGTCCGAGCAGCCTCGACAGCGCCCGGTCGGCGAGCACCCGTCCCCCGGTCTGGCAGGCGGGGCAGTAGTTCGTCTCGCGCGTGGCGTAGACGATGCGCTGGATGGGGGTCCCGCACTGGTCGCAGGGCTCGCGGTACTTGCCGTGGGCGGACATGGCCGGGTGGAAGGCCGTCACTTTCGCCGGGAAGTCGTCTCCCGCTTCCTCGATCAGCCGCGCCGACCACTCGGTGAGCGAGGACCGGGTGGCCGCGCGGAGGCGCTCGACCTCCTCGTCGCTCAACCGCCGGGTAAGCTGCACGGGGGACAGGCGGGCACGCAGCAGGATCTCGTCCGAGTGCGCGTTGCCGATCCCGGACAGGATGCGCGGGTCGGTGAGCGCGCGCTTCAGGGTGCGGTTTTCGTGCCGGATGGCGGCCGCGAAGAGGTTCGCCGGCGCCTCCAGCGGCTCGATGCCGCCCGGGTCGAGTTCCCGCAGCGCGGCCTCGCCCCTTACCAGGTGCAGGGAGGCGCGCTTGTGGGTGCCGGCCTCCGTCAGGAGGAGGGTGCCGCTCGCGAAGTCGAAGGCGGCGTGGCCTCGCTTGCGGGGGACGGCCGTGCCCGGTGCTCGCCACTGGAAGCGCCCCGCGATCATGAGATGGATGACGGCGAAGAGGTCATCTTCCAGTCCCAGCACGATCCGCTTGCCGAGGCGCGACAGGGTCTCCACCACCTTTCCGTGGAGTTCGGACGGCGCCGGATCGAAGGTCTTGAGCAGGGAGGGAGATGCGATCCGCACCCGTTGCATTCGTTCCCCGAGGACGCGGGGTCGTAGCGCGTGCAGGTACAGGGTGACTTCGGGCAGCTCGGGCAACGGTGTTCACCTCTCCCGTTCATGCGTTAGCATTTCAGGGCACCTCCGCACGGGGCCCTCCCACGATGATACACGCTCCGGGCCCGTTATGCGTTCCCCCGGGACGGCCCGCGCGGCGAGGCGGGACATCGAACCAACCACGTCAACCCACGCAAACATGATCATCCGTCCACGAGTCCGCGGCTTCGTATGCGTCACCACGCACCCCACAGGTTGCGCGCGCAACGTCGAGGCCCAGATCGCGCACGCCCGGGCCCACCCCATCGCCAACCCGCCGCGTTCGGTGCTCGTCCTGGGTTCATCGACCAGCTACGGGCTCGGGTCGCGGATCGCGCTGGCCTTCGGCGGCGGGGCAGCCACCTTCGGCGTCTTCTTCGACCGGGCTCCCACCGCGCGGCGGGCGGGGACGGCGGGGTGGTACAACACGGCCGCCTTCGAGGAGGAGGCCGCGCGCGCGGGGCTCAAGTCGGCCTGCTACAACGGCGACGCCTTCTCGCACGAGGCCAGGGCCAGGGTGGTGGACGCGCTCAGGCGGGACTTTCCCCCGGTCGACTGCGTGGTGAACTCGGTGGCGGCGCCGCGGCGGATCCATCCGGACACCGGAGAGCGGTTCACCTCGGTGCTGAAACCCATCGGGGAGGCGTACCGGTCGAAGACGCTGAACACCGACAAGGCCGAGGTCACCGGCGTGGAGCTGGCGGCGGCCACGCCCGAGGAGGTCGACGCGACCGTAGCGGTCATGGGGGGCGACGACTGGCGGCTGTGGATGGACGCGCTGCGTGACGGAGGCGTCCTGGCACCCGGCTGCCGCACCTTCGCCTACAGCTACATCGGACCCGAACTGACCTGGCCCATCTATCGCGACGGCGCGATCGGGCGAGCCAAGGCGGACCTGCACCGCACGGCGAACGAGCTCGACGGGGAGCTGGCGGGGACGGGGGGCGGGGCCCACATCGCGATCATGAAGGCGGTGGTCACGCAGGCGAGCGCGGCGATCCCGGTGGTTCCGCTCTACGTGTCGATACTCTACGGGATCATGAAGGAGATGGGCGACCACGAGGGCCCCATGGAGCAGGCCCGGCGGCTCTTCGGCGACAAGGTCTACGGCCCGGGTGGAATCGAGACGGACGAAAACGGCCTCATACGCCTCGACGACCTCGAGATGAGGCCGGAGACGCAGGCCGCGGTGCGGAAGATCTGGGATTCGATCTCGACGGAGAACCTGCGTGAATTGTCCGACTTCGACGGGTATCGGGCCGCCTTCCTGCAGCTCTTCGGCTTCGAAGTGCCGGGGGTGGACTACGGCGCCGAGGTCGATCCGATGGTCGAGATCCCGGGGCTGATTGTTGACTGAGCACGCGACTTGGCCATGCGATGCATCTGCATCGGACCCGCACCCCTTCACCCAGTCACACTGGAAAGCATAGATTACATTATGTCATGTGTAGTATACATTTCCGTCGTCCAACGGCGTGACCACGACGCTTCATCCCGCGCTGCATGAAACCGACTACCGCCCAGCTCCGCGAACTCGCCGACCGTGATCGCACACTCGGCGCCGCGATGAAACGTGTCCCCCCCTATCCGGGCTTCCCCGCGGGACCGCTCGCCCGCGGCTCCCACTTCCAGGCCATCGCGCGCTCGATCGCCTACCAGCAGCTGGCCGGGGCCGCCGCGCGTACGATCTACGGACGCGTCTGCGCCCTCACCCCTGGGCCGCGGTTCCCCACGGTGGAGGAATGTCTCGAGCTTTCGACCGAGAGCTTCCGAGGGGCCGGATTCTCCGCCGCGAAGACCCGCGCCGTGAAGGATCTGGCCGCGAGGTGCGCGGCGGGTTCGGTGCGCCTGCGCAGCGTGTCCCGCATGACCGACGACGAAATCGTCCGGATGCTATCCACGGTGTGGGGGATCGGGGAGTGGACGGCGCAGATGTTCCTCCTGTTCCGCCTTGGGCGCCTCGATGTGATGCCTGCGGGTGATCTGGGCGTCCAGGAGGGAGTGCGCATCCTGGATGACCTGGAGGAGCGCCCGTCCGCGAAGGCCGTGCTGGAACGCGCCGAGCCGTGGCGCCCGCTGCGCTCCGTCGCGACGTGGGTGCTCTACCGGCTGTGCGATGAAGCGAGGTCCGGCTAGCTGTGCACATCAAGAGGCTCGACACCCCGCTCGGAACAATGGTGGCCGGAGCCACCGACGACCGGCTCTGCCTGCTCGAGTTCTCGGATCGGCCGATGCTTCCGACCCAACTCAAGCGGGTCGAGGAGCGGTTCGGAACTCCGAGGCCCGTGAACCACCCCCAATTCGATCGGCTAGAGGCGCAGCTGGCCGAGTACTTCGCTGGAACGCGGCAGGACTTCGACCTTCCCCTCGCGCTGGCGGGGACCGGATTCCAGGAGCGGGTCTGGCGGCTGCTGCTCGAAATCCCGTATGGACGAACGATCAGCTACGAAGAACTGGCGCGCCGTGCAGGATCGCCCGGGGGATCACGGGCGGCGGGGCGGGCCAACGGCGACAATCGGATCGCCATCGTGGTACCGTGTCACCGGGTGATCCGCGCCAACGGCGATCTCGGAGGCTACGGCGGCGGACTGAGCCGCAAGCGGCGCCTTCTCGATCTGGAGGCCGGCGGACTTCAGGGGAGCTTTCTGTAGCCGGGGACCGGATCACCTCACGCATCCATGACCTCACGCGGCTCCGCCGTGGCCGCGAGCCGGGCACCCGGGACGGCCGCGGCGACCGAAACCCCCAGGAACAACACCGCGACGGCCAGGAAGAGCGGCGCGTTGAAGATCGCCACGTCCGGCGGACCCACGACACCCACCACCAGGGTCGTGCCCCACAGTCCCATCCCCACCCCAGCCCCACCGATCCTCAGCGCCTCACGCAGAATCAGGCGCTTGAGCGCGCGTGGCGCCGCCCCCAGCGCCGAACGTATTCCCATGTCGCGCAACCGGGACCGGACGTGCGTCCGCATCGCGCCGACCATGCCGAAGACGGCCGCCAGCGTTGCAACCACCCCCGCACCCCGCGACCCCTGACCCAGCCAGACAGCCGTGCCGTGCATCCGCTCCACTTCGTCCGCGGCCGGCCTCAGCTCCCCGACAGCCAGACCGCTCCCGGGCAACCCGGCCAGCGACTCGCGCACGATGCGCAGTGAGTCCTCCTCGTCCTCTGCCACACCCGTGGGCACCGAGGCCACCAGTTCGATGCGGGCGGGCGGGTGGTCCAGCGCGGACAGGTAGACCGAGTACGGCGACCCGGAGGCGCCCAGCCCCCTCCCTCCGATGTCCCGCACGATGCCCACCACGACGTGCCACTCGCCCCGGATGCCCCCAAGCGCCACCTGCCGCCCGATGACGGGAGGTTCCAGGAAGTGGTCCCTTGCATACGCCAGGTTGATGACGACTTCGCGCGCACCGTTCCCCGGACCCCCGGTGCTGAAGCCTCGTCCGGCGACGAAGGGCAGTCCGCGTTCCGCGAAGAATCCCGGCATCACGGCGTGGTGCTTTACAATGGCGATGTGAATCGGGTGCGGCATCCCGCCGTCCGAGCACCTGCCGCACTCGTTCGCGGTGCGCACCTCCGGGCCGCGCCCGATCCACGCCCCCGGGGTCGCCAGCGATTCGGCAACCACTTCGGGTGCCCGCTGCAGACCGGCCAGTGCCGACTCGTAGAGCGCGGCACGGGCAAACGGATCTCCACGCGCTTCCTCCGTCGGCGAGAGCAGGCCGAGCACGGTGTGGCCGCCATCGCCTCCCCGGCCACCGGTGCCGGACACGCCACCGGACTCCGCTCCGCCGCCGGACAGCAGGAACAGCCCGGAGGCCGTGACGATGGTGACCGCCACCGTGAGTTGTCCCGTGATCATGAGCACCCGGTTGAAACGCCTGGGCCTGGGGTCCGTCAGCTGCTGGCTCTCGGCTTCCTGCACCAGCGGCCGTGACGGGCTGTACAGCGTCCGAATCGGGACCAGCGCGGCCAGAGCCAGAAGCCCGGCAAGGATGAGAAGGGCGCCGAGTCCGGTCATCCAGGACGGTGCGGCGAAGGAGATGCCCGGAGGGGCCAGAGCCGCCATCAGCGCGGCGATTCCAGCGGCCACCGCACCACCTGCCGCCAGACTCCACAGCAGGCGGCGGCGCCATCGACGCACCGTCGCGCGCAGCATGCCACGCAGCGGGGCGCCCAGCATGACCTCGACCACGCGCCGACCTTCAAGCAGCAGGGTCTCCGCGGCGATGACGCCCAGAAGGCTGACCAGCGCGGTCGCGGCCGCCATCAGGAAGAGCACCAGGGTGGCGCGTGCGAGTCCGTCGAGATCGGCCAGCTCGGCCGCGGCCGCCCGGAAGTCGGGCGAGGGAACCCCCTCCATCTCCACCGTCGGCGTTACTTCGGCGACAACCGTGTGGAAGCGTCCGTCACCACTACCGCCACGCACGAGGAGCGCCACCGAGAGCACCATCGCCACGACGGCGGTGCATGTCAGGATCGCGGGGCGTTGCAATGGTGTCACGGGCTCCACCGCTTAGTTTGGAGGACTCATGAAAATACCCCTTCTGGACCTCACCGCGCAGTACGCCTCGATACGGGAAGAGATCGAAGCGGCGCTGGCCGAGGTCGTAACCTCACAACGCTTTATTCTGGGCCCCGTGGTGGAGGCGTGCGAGGAGGCCGTCTCCCGCTACACGGGCAGCGCTCACGGCATCGGCGTATCGTCGGGGACCGATGCGCTCCTTGTCGCGCTCATGGCCGAGGGCATCGGCCCGGGTGACGAGGTCGTCACAACGCCCTTCTCCTTCTTCGCCACCGCCGGCGTGATCGCGCGGGTCGGCGCCGAGCCCGTCTTCGCGGACATCGATCCCGTCACCCTCAATCTGGACCCCGAGCGGGTCGCCGACTGCATCACGGCGAGGACCCGCGCCATCATCCCCGTGCACATCTTCGGGCAGATGGCCGAGATGGCGCCGATCATGGAGATCGCGCGGTCGAACGGCCTGGTCGTGATCGAGGACGCCGCCCAGGCGATCGGCGCCGAACACGAGGGCGGGCGCGCCGGATCGATGGGAGACTACGGCTGCTTCTCCTTCTTCCCGTCCAAGAACCTGGGATGCTTCGGCGACGGCGGGATGGTGGTCACGAACGACGCCGAGCGGGCGGACAGGGTCAGGGCCCTGCGCGTACACGGCGAAGGCGTGAAGTACCATCACCGGGCCGTGGGCGGCAATTTCCGCTTCGACGCGCTGCAGGCGGCCGTGGTCCGCGCCAAACTGCCGCACCTGGACGGATGGAGCGACGCGCGCCGTGCCAATGCGGCCCTCTATTCGCGCCTCCTGGGCGATCTCGCGAGCCGGGATCCCGCGCTCCTCACTCTCCCCGCGACCGTCACCGACAGGCACGTCTTCAACCAGTACGTGGTTCGCGTGCCGGACCGCGACCGGGTCCGGGAGCGTCTCGGGGCCGCCGGTATCGGCACCGCCATCTACTATCCCGTGCCGCTGCACCTGCAGGAATGCTTCGCGGGACTGGGATACCGCAGGGGCGATCTGCCCGAGAGCGAGTCGGCTGCCGATCACGCCCTTGCGCTGCCCATCTATCCGGAAGTCACCGCGGACCAGATCCGCAGCGTGGCCAGTGCCCTGCGGGACGCCGTGGCCTGGGCCACGTAGGGGTTGGCTGCGGTTTCCCACCTCGTCCGGCCGCCGTCCCTCGGTTGTCCGAGTGGGAGGGAGCGACGACATTGGTCGCGGAGCGAAAACCACCAGCCGGCCGGCCCGCTGACTACTTCGAGGAGCGCAGATGGAAGGCGAGGGCGGAAAGCAGTTGATCGTCGTGGGTGACCGGGTCCTGATCGAACCCGAGGAGGGCAAGGAGCGGACCAAGGTCGGGCTCTACCTGCCGGCTTCGGCGGTGGACAGGCAGTCCGTCCAGGGGGGGCGCGTGCTGGCCACCGGTCCGGGCACACCAATCGGAGCGCCCACGGAGCTGGATGAGGAGCCCTGGAAGATCGGATCCGGAGAGGCGCGCTATCTGCCCGTTCAGGCCCGCGTGGGCGACTTCGCGATCTTCTTTCGCAAGGCGTCCGTGGAGATCAGCTTCGAGGGCAAGGACTACCTGGTCGTGCCCCAGGCAGCCATCCTGGCCCTGGTCCGGGAAGGGGCCGCTGGGCCGGACGTCTTCCAGCGCTAGCACCCCCGATGCGCGAACAGTGGAGCAGCAGGATCGGGTTCGTTCTGGCCACCGCCGGGTTCTCGGTCGGGCTGGGAAACATCTGGCGCTTCCCCTACCTGGCCGGAGAGAACGGCGGCGGCGCCTTCATGCTGGTCTATGTCGCGTTCGCCATTCTGATCGGCATCCCGCTGATGACCGCCGAGCTCAGCCTGGGCCGCAAGGCGCGACTGACGCCCATCGCGGGGATGCGCCGCCTGACCGGGTCGGGCACGAGCCCGTGGAACCTGATCGGGTGGCTCGGGATCGGCGCCGCGGTGCTGATCACGGCCTACTACATCATGCTGATCGCGTGGCTGGTGTCCTACTTCGTCACCTTCGCGGGGGGCGGGGGGATGGGGGGCACGCCGGACGAGACGCGCGCCGCCTTCGACCGGTTTGTCGCGACACCCGGGCCGGTGGTCGGCTACGCGGCGCTGGTCATCGTGCTGATCGCCTTCGTGGTGAGCCGGGGCGTGAACCGCGGGGTCGAGCGTTCGGCCAGGTTCCTGATGCCGCTACTGGTCGTGCTGCTCGCCGCGCTCGCCATCCGGGCAATGACCCTTCCAGGCGCCGACGCCGGTCTCGCGTGGTATCTCACACCCGATTTCTCCGCGTTGAGCGGCGGGGCCATCCTGGCCGCGCTGGGCCAGGCGTTCTTCTCGATCGGGATCGGGATGGCGGCGGCGTTCGGCCTGGGCAGCTACCTCGACCCGCGCGACAGCGACGTACCGGGCAACGCGGCCACGGTCGTCGCGTTCGACACGGGGGTGGCGGTGGTGGCGGGACTGGTCCTCTTCCCCGCCCTCTTCGCCTTCGGGATGGACCCCGACCAGGGGGCGGGGCTCCTCTTCGTCACCATGACCGCGCTCTTCCAGGAGATGCCCGGAGGAGCGGTCTTCGGGGCGGCCTTCTTCTTCTTCCTGCTGGTTGCGGGATTCACCTCGCAGGTCGCCGTCTTCGAGGTTCTGGTCGCCTCGGTCACCGACTCCACGGGCATGAGCCGCGCGCGGGCGGTCGTGCTCTGCGCCGCGGGAGCGTTTCTCATCTGCGTGCCCGTGGTCCTGTCGCTCGGACCGTGGTCCGACTTTCTCGTGGGGGGCATGAACCTCTTCGACTTCGTCAATCGGGTTTCGGGGGACTACTTCCTGCCGGTTGTGGGGCTGCTCACGGCACTATACGTGGTCTCGAAGTGGGGGTGGAGCGCCTTCCGCGAGGAGACCAACCGGGGGGCGGCGGGATTCGTCACCGTGAGCCGGTGGTGGAGGCCCCTGGTCCGTTTCGTGATCCCCGTCGCGGTTTCACTCGTGCTCCTGGGCGCGTTCGGGGTGGGCACGGGCAACCTGGGGGCCTTCCTGGGGTGGTCGGCGGTGGTCGTGGTGCTGTACGTCGTGCTCTTCCTGCGCCGCGCCCCCGATTAGCGGCGTGCCTTCGGCCGGATTCTCCGCGTACCTCGCGCAACAGGGGTTCATCCTGCTCGACGGGGGACTCGCGACGGAGCTGGAGCGGCGGGGCCACGACCTCAACGATCCTCTCTGGTCGGCGAAGGTGCTGCTCGAAGACCCCGGCGCGATCCTGGCCGCGCATCTGGCCTACCTGGAAGCCGGCGCCGACTGCGTGACCACCGCGACGTATCAGGCCACCTTCCAGGGCCTGGCCGCGCGGGGCATCGACGGCGCCCGCGCCGGGGAAGTGATGCGGGGGGCGGTGGATCTGGCCGTGCAGGCGCGGGACAGGTTCCGGGCCCGCTCAACGCGGGGTGGGCGTATCCGGCCGCTGGTCGCGGCCAGCATCGGGCCCTACGGCGCGTTCCTGGCCGACGGCTCCGAGTACCGGGGCAAATACGGGATCGGTGCGAGCGACCTGGCCGCCTTCCACCGCCGACGCTTGCACCTTCTTGCCGAGAGCCCCGCCGATGTGCTGGCATGCGAAACCCTGCCCTCCCTCGACGAGGCACGGGTACTGGCAGCGCTGGCGAGGGAAGCGGACGAGAAACCGGCCTGGTACAGCTTCACCTGCCGCGACGAAGGCCACCTCAGCGACGGGACCCCGGTCCGCGAAGTCGCCGGGTGGGCGGAGGGTACCGCGTGCGTGACCGCCGTCGGAGTAAACTGCACGGATGCAGCGCTCGTCCCGGACCTGATCGGGGCTCTCGTTGCCGGTACGCGAAAACCCGTAATCGTCTACCCGAACGCCGGTGGCACCTGGGACGCGGACGCGAAGCGATGGGGCCGCGGGGAAGAGATACCCGACTGGGGAGAGGCGTGCCGGCGCTGGATCGCGGCGGGGGCGGTGGGGGTGGGGGGCTGCTGCCGAGTGGGGCCGGATGACATTCGACGGATGAGGGCGGTGCTCGGCCGGCTTCCCCACCGGGTACGGAAGGATTAGCTTCATGACCCGCGGGACGTGGCGCAGTCCGGTAGCGCACCTGAATGGGGTTCAGGGGGTCGCCGGTTCGAATCCGGCCGTCCCGACTCAGCGCGGCAGGCCCTCGCTGATCACAACGTCGACGTCGTTACCCACGAAGTCGTAGCCACCGCTCCAGTCGCGCAACACCCCACGCACCCGTCCGGTGCGCCGGTCGGTGATCAGGGCCATGGGCTCCTTGCCGAAATGCTCCAGGACGAAGTGCCCTTCGGGTCCCGACAGCACCACGCGCTCCAGCGCACCGTTCCCCGAGGGGTCGTAGGGCACCGCGAACAGGAAGCTTCCGCCGCCGAACTCCATCGGACGGGGCGCGAAGCTAAAGGAGAACCGGTGCTCTCCGGCGGCCCCGAAACCCTCCAGGCGATATGGTCCCCCCGATTCGGGCAGCGTCGCGGGCAGGTCGGTCATGAAGGCGGGCTCGAGTTCCAGTCCAGCGTCACCCGTGCTGCCCCACAGCAACAGCGTCCGGTCCCCGGCTGTCCCCGCCACCGTGCCGCGCAGCGGTCCGACCAGCTCGCTCTCCCGGGTCTCGCGGAAGACCATGGCTCGCTGGAAGTGATAGTCGCTTACCCAGTTGGGGCTGCAGTACCCCATCACGTCCTTGTAGAGGAACGGGTTCACGAGGCGTCCGGCGTGCATGTCATAGCCCCATACGCCGGCGACTCCCCCTTCGTAGGGGTAGTCCTGATCCGCCCCACCCGTCCCCCCGCAGGGCGCATGTTGAAGTCCCTGATTGTGGCCCAGCTCGTGAGCCAGGGTCTCCCCGTCGGCGACACCGATGGCCACCGGAAACGCGACCACGGCCAGCCCGCTCCACCGGCTGTCCGGAATGGGTGCGACCGCCCCGTAGTAGTAGCCCCGCGACCCCTCGCTGACGCGCAGCAACGTGATTTCCCCCAGGAGGTCGCCCCAACCGTCCCCGGTACTCAGGTCGGCGTTCGTCACGACTCCCTCATGGACTCTCACGGACATGCCGCCGATGGGGAGCACCGAGCGGGCCAGCCGCAGGTCCTCGCTGTTCGCCGTCAGGCCCTCCGTCCATTCGAAGGCAGGCTGGTCCGACACCGTATCCGACGCGACCACCACCGGAACGACGGTGAGGTCCAAGCGGGGCAGGCGGCGAACATCGAGCGCGAGACGTCCCTGGGCGGGGATTCTCAACTCGCTCTCGGGGCTGTGCGGAATCACCCTTTCCGGGTCCACCTCGATCACCATCGTGGTCCCGGACTTGATGGTGCCCCCCGGAATCCGCGCGTTGAAGGACCGATCCAGCCGACCTTCCTCCACATCCGTCGGCAGGCGGTCCCAGTCGAGGGTCATGTCCACCCGATAGGCCAGCCGCGAGTCATGAAAGAAGGAAGCTCGCACGCGCGGCCGGTAGAAGCTGGGCAGGTCGCCGGTAACGAACACCCGCAGCAACGCCGCGCGACTCGCAATGAGCGGGATGGTGCCGCCTTCGTTCTGGACACCCTGCGTCAATGTATAGGCGGCCACCCGGGCGGTCAGCACCTTCGGATTGACCCTGAGTCGAGTGCGTGCCTTCACCCCGGCGAAGGAAACGCGCACCTCCGTTTCGGTGTGACGGCCCGCCTCCGCCCTTCCCCGCTCCGTCATGTACACGGCGGTCGGCGCCGGGGTGGTCCACAACGGAGCGGCCCAGTCCGGCACGTCATCCATCACTGCGCTGTCCTGGTCCAGAACCGTCAACCGGTACTGTACGGTGTCGCCCACGCGCAGGAGCGTGTCCGCAGGCGCGATCACCAGAAACGAGGGGATGCGGTCCGGATCAAGCGCCAGATCGCCGCACGCGCCGACCGCCAACGCCACGACCACGGACAGCGATGCCCGCAGTCTGCGGACACCCCACCGCCGAGCGTTCAGCTTCCACCTCCGGGCAAGCCGTCGCTGACCATGATCTCGACATCACCTCCGACGCGAGCGAAATGTCCCGCCCAATTGCGCAGAATCGCCCGCACCTGGCCGTTTGCGCGATTTCGGATGATCGCCATCGGCGGGGTGCTCGACCGGCCCAGGGTGACTTCGCCGCCGGGACCCGACAGGACCACGCTCTCCAACGCACCATCCCGTTCCGGATCGTAGGGGACGTTGAACATGAAGTCGGCGCCGCCGTACTCCGTCGCATCCGGCGTGAACCCGAAGTCGAAGCGAAGCTCACCCCCGGGACCGAGTCCGGTCAACCGCCAGGGACCGCCTGTGGTCGGCATGTCGGGTACCGCCTCGATCACGAAGGCCGGTTCCAGCAACACCGACTGGTGGCTCGCGCTTCCCCACAGCATGAGCGTCTGCTCGGGCTCGGCGTGCAGGACAGGCCCTTCATTGGTCGCCAGCCGGTGTTCCATGGCCTTCTTGAAGTGATAGTCGCTGACCCAGTTCGGGCTGCAATACCCCATGAGGTCCTTGTACTGGCCCGGACTGATCAGCCGACTGTGCTGGAAGTCGTATCCCCACCTTCCGATGCTCCCGTGCGAGGACGGGAATCCGGGATCGGGGTTTCCGGCGCCCCCGCAGGGAGCATGCCGAAGAGTCATGTTGTGGCCCACCTCGTGAGCGTAGGTATCGGGGTCGGGCGCACCGACGCTCACATGCGTGCCGTTGACGTAGCCGAGACCGCCCCATGGGGATCCGGACGGCACAACCACGACACCGTAGTAGTAGCCCATCTTCCCCTCCATATCCCAGATCGCCCGAACTTCGCGAAGGTACGAATCCCACCCGCTATTGGTCGTGAGGTCGGAATCCGTGTAGAAGGTGTCGTGTACAAAGACCTCCATCTCCCCGATGGGAAGGAGTGTGCGGGTGACCTGCACCTGGCGGCTCTCAGGGCCGATATCCCTCACCCATTCGAACACTCGATGATCGGGGTTCGTGGTGCGCAGTGTGGGCACGAACGTCTGCTGAAAAACGGGCATCTCGATGATCTCGACCGGACTGGTCCCTTCGGCCGGATAGCGCGTTACGCTCCCCGCAGCCTTGGGAATCGTGTTCTCGACATCCAACTCGACGGCCAGCTCGAGTCCCGGCTGCATCAGTTCCGCGGGGACCTCCATGTTGTAGGAGCGGTCGAGCCGACTCTCGTCCGGTTCATCCAACAGCACATCCGACTGCGACGGCATTACGGCGCTCTGAACCACCTCGCCGTCCCGATAGAGTTCCGCGCGCACGGCCAGCTGATAGAAGCTGACTTCGTCGCCGGTGGCGAAGATCCGCAGGAAAGCCGGACGCCCCGCGATAAGCGGCACGCCGCCTTCGGGGTTCTGGATCACCTGGTTGAAGTAGATCGACGAAGCGGTGAGCACGATGCTGCTCGGATTGACCCGCAATCCGGTCCACGCCTTGAAACCTGCCAGGTGTGCCGTCACCCGCAGGTCGCCTCCCCTGTGGGCCTGCACGTGCCCGTCGGGCGCGATTTCCACCGAGCTGGAGTCGGTCCATTCCCAGCGGGTGGGTGCCCAGGACGGGGGCTCGGGCAGACGATTGCCCTCCCGGTCGAACACCAGAACCGTGAGCCGGGCGGCATCGCCCGCGGTCATCAGCGTGTCTTCTGGCGTGAGTTCCAGGTACGCGGGCTCCTGGTCAGGGTTCAAAGCCAGATCGCCGCAGCCCGCGACGGCAATCAGAGCGGCCGGCCCGAGGATCCTGTGAAGCGTCGATCGCATCGTCTCGAACTCCTTGTCCGGTCCCGGCCTGCGGCCGGGCCACTACGCGAATAACCGGTACAACGCCGTTATCGTAAGCGGCCCGCGGGCCGGGAGCAAATGACGGGTGGATGCACTCCGCGGGAACCCCCGGCGTTGAGTCCCGGAAACAGGCGACACGCCGAATGCCGGGGGCGCCGGGCGCTACAAGGTGCGACGACGGGGAATGGCGACGCGATTTGGAGGACGAGCTACCTCTCAGGCCAGATCGATTGCGGGCCCGACAAGGTCTGGAGGTTTCGCCACGAAACTAGCTTCCTCCCATGAACTGATACGCGAACCCCAGGTCAAGGGACAGCGCGACGGCATGATCGTCGTCGGACGCCGATGTCGCCTTCATCCAGCGGTACGAGAGGCCTGGAAGGAAACGGAACCCACCCGATCCTACCGTCAGGCCACCCGCCGCGTGCATACCGATCCCCATGGTGGGAGAATCGCCCCTCGTCCCGGCCCTTGTGGTGCCGAGCATCAGCCCGGTGCGCAGCCAGGGCCCGCCGCTTCCCCATTCCACACCCAGGACACCGTGGTTGCCTACGACCGTAATGGACGGGTCCTGATCCTTGCAGATTCCTTCCTCGCACCCGAAAGCCGTGCGGAAGTATCCACCGAACACGGCGAAACGCGGGTGGATCTGCCGTCTGACGACGACATCCATGGATATTGACGGGGCGATGTCCAGCGCCGCGTACGAGCCCGAGTGGCTGCCGATCGTGAGGCCTCCGCGAACTTCGGCCTGCATCTGGCCGGAAGCCGATCCGGGCGCGAGGGCTACGCCCAGAATCAGGGGCAAAATCAATCTGCGGTTCATCGTGCCTCCTTGAAACATCGCTTCATCCTCTCCTGTGGGGGTCAGGCCGTGGCCCGGGACCACCCCGTGCCTGTAGCGGGCGGCCATGACCCATCCGATGACCCAACCCTATACCTCTCAGATGACGGAAGGGTTCCGTCATTGTCAAGTGCGGCTCAGCCTGGCGAGGGAACGGTCTCACAACTCCCTGATCCTGACGTTCCGATACCAGACCGGGTCACCGTGATCCTGGAGTCCGATGTGCCCCTCGCCGGCCATCCCGTAACTTGGCCATTCGCCGAACTTTGTGCCCGCGACCAGCGCCCGCCAGTCGTCCGACCACAGCTCGTATTCCAAGATCTTCACGCCGTTCATCCAGTGCTCCACGTAGGGGCCGCGCACCAGGATCCTGCCCTCGTTCCAGTCTCCAACGGGGCGGGTCACGTCTTCGACCGGGGCGTGCAGTGCGTAGTTGGCCCCGGCCGAGGTTTCGGGCTGCCGCCCGTCGGGGTGTCCACCGTTGTCAAGCACCTGGTACTCGGGCCCGGTCCAGTAGGGGGCGCGCTCGGCCTCGGTCACCTTGTAGAACACGCCACTGTTGCCGCGCGCCTCCACCCTCCACTCGAAGGCAAGTTCGAAATCGGCGAACCGGTCGCGGGTGATGATGCTGCCACCCTCCACTCCTGGCGTGAAGGTGATGGCATCACCCGACGCCGACCACCCACCGGGAACATCCTGCCGCCGATAGCCTCTCCATGCATCGAGGGTTCCATCGGAGAGCAGTCTCCAGCCGGTTTCCTCCTCCCGGGCGGCAGACCGGATCACAGGTGCCTCCTTCGCTCCCGCACCGCCGACCGTCCTTTCCCCTTCGCCGCCACCCCTCGCTTCACCCCCGCACGCCACCATACAAACCAGCACCGCTGTCCCCACGGCAACCATCGAACTCATCGCAATCTTCTCCTTTTTCGTGGTCCCTTCGCGGGACGGGTCCCGAAGCTATGGAAACACCTTCCCGGCATTCGGGGGCATCCATCCACGGGCGTCTACTCGCCGCCGCCGAACGCGGCATCGAAGGCGGTTTCCGACGGCGGGAACGCCAGCCTGCGCACGAAGCCGCATGCCTCGGCCGCGCCATGTTCCCGTTCCATGCCGGAATCCTCCCATTCCACCGAGAGCGGACCGGCATACCCTGTCCGGTTCAGCGCGCGGACAACCTCCTCGAAGTCTACGCGCCCGCGCCCCGGGGAGCGAAAGTCCCAGTACCTGCGGGCGTCCCCGAAGTTCGTGTGCCCACCGAAGATTCCCGCCAGCGCCGACTGATCCGACCACCACACGTCCTTCATGTGTACGTGGGCGATCCGGTCCCCGAACCTGCGGATGAACTCAATGTAGTCGACTCCCTGGTAGGCAAGGTGACTGGGATCGTAGTTGAAGCCGAACGCCTCGTGCCGGTCCAGGGCGGCCACGGCGCGCTCCGCGGTGACGATGTCGAAGGCGATCTCCGTGGGGTGGACTTCCAGCGCGAAGCGGACGCCCTCCCGCGAGAAAACATCGAGGATCGGGACCCATGCATCGGCGAATTCCCGCAACCCGTCGTCGATCCACTCCGGCGGAACCGGCGGAAACGAATACAGAAGATGCCAGATCGGGCTACCGGTGAAGCCGTTGACCACCCCCACCCCCAGCCGCGCCGCCGCCGTCGCGGTGTCCGCCATTTCACGGGCCGCGCGGCGGCGCACCCCGTCCGGGTCGCCGTCCCCCCAGACCCGGGCCGGCAGGATGGCGCGGTGACGATCGTCGATCCGGTCGCACACGGCCTGTCCAACCAGATGGTTGCTGATCGCCCAGACGCCGAGGCCGTGCCTGGCCAGGAGATCCCGCCGACCCTCGCAGTACGACGGATCCGCAAGCGCGGCCCGCACATCGAAGTGGTCTCCCCAGCATGCCAGCTCCAGCCCGTCGTACCCCCACGCGGCCGCTTTTCCGGCCAGGACTTCGAGGGACATGTCGGCCCACTGTCCCGTGAAGAGGGTCACCGGACGCCTCACGGGTCTCCCCCCATCCCCACCCACCGCTCACGCGCATCGGACTTCAGCACGCTCTCGATGAAGCGCATCCCGCGGGCACCGTCCACGTGGTCCGGGAAGTCACGGTCCAGCGGATCCGCCTCCACCCCCGCGATCGCCGCCCCGATCTTCCTCCCCGCGCTTCTGTATATGTTCGCGAACGCCTCGATGAAGCCTTCCGGATGCCCCGGGGGCAGACGCGTCGCGTGGCGTGCCGCCGCCGACAGCCACGGACTTCCCCGCGTGAGCGTCTGCCGGGCGGCGTCCGGGAAGAGCAGGTGCAGCCGATCGGGGCATTCCTGCCGCCAGATCAGACCGCCCCTGTCACCATAGACCCTGAGCGCCAGTCCGTTCTCCTCACCCGTCGACACCTGGCTCGCCATGACGACCCCGCGCGCACCGCTCACAAACCGGACCAGCACGCCCGCATCGTCCTCCATCACGCGCCCTGGGACCTGGGCCGAGAGGTCGGCGAAGACCGCGTCGATCTCGAGATCCGTCACGTAGCACACCAGGTTGTGCGCGTGCGAGCCGATGTCGCCCACTGCCGACGACCCCCCGGCCCGGTCCGGATCCTGGCGCCAGCTCGCCTGCTTGTGTCCCGTCTCCTCCAGCCGCGTGGAGAGCCACCCCTGCGGGTACTCGGCCACCACCTTGCGCACGGTTCCCAGCCGACCCGAGCGGACCAGGTGGCGGGCCTCCTTCACCATTGGATAGCCCGTGTAGTTGTGTGTGAGGGCAAAGGTGAGGCCGGTGCGCTCCACGGTGTCGCACAGGTCATCGGCGTCGGCAAGGGTGGTGGTCATCGGCTTGTCGCAGATGACGGGGATGCCGGCGTTCAGGAAGGTGGCCGCGACGGGGTGGTGGAGGTGGTTGGGGGTGACGATCGACACGGCCTCGATGCGCCGGTCTTCGCCCAGTGCGGCCTCCGCCTCGGCCATCTCGCGCCAGGTGCCGTAGACGCGGCCCGCGTCCAGTCCGAGGGCGCGGCCCTGCTCCCGTGAACGTTCCGGCCGCGACGCGAAGGCTCCCGCGATCAGCTCGAACTCCCCGTCCAATGCCGCCGCCATCCGGTGCACCACCCCGATGAAGGCGCCGGGACCCCCACCCACCATGCCGTACCTGAGCCTCCTGCGGATATGGGGGTTCACTTGGCGGCCGCGTTCAGCTCACGAAAGACGCTCGGCCCGGTAGCCGCCCGAACGCCGCTCCCGCAGGTACAGCAGCCCGAAGACCGCCGCCAGCACCGCGCTCAGCGGAACCAGGTAACGGAAGGATACCAGTCCCCCCTGGTTTTCCGCGGGCCCCAGAATACGCTGCGCCTGCTCCACGGCCGGCGAGGTGGAACCCGATTCGATGAAGGCGCGCATGGCCCGGGCGGTCTCGAGCTCCGGGAGAATCGGCTCCTCGCCGAGCGGTGGGAGTACCTCCGTGAGCAACTCGAGCGCCGACCTCATGTCGTCGCCCTCGGGCCCCGGCGTGCGTAGCGACTCCGACTGGAGCGCCCCGGCCGCCTGCACCATCACGACGTAGGCCCGATCCTTGTCGAGCACTTGATGGGTCACCCGGTCCGCAATCCCACCCATCCAGGGGGAGGTGACCAGCCCGACAACGGCCATTCCCACTGTGCCCATCAGTCCCAGCCCCAACGCCCCGCTCCTTGGGACGCGCTCCGACACGAAGCCGAGCATCGTCGGCCAGAAGTAGCAGACACCGATCGCGAAGACCGTGGCCGACGCGAACACCGACGCCGCCGATCCCCCGAAGCTGAGCCACAGGAGCCCGGCCCCCGAGATCACGGCCGAGGCCAGCAGAATACCGGTGGGCGACAGGCGGTGCACGACCGGCCCCGCCCAGTACCGCATGACCGCCATGATCCCGTTGACGTAGACCAGCACCAGGATGCCCGCCATCCCCCCCGCTTCCAGCACGGCGGGGACCCACCGGTTCGGCCCGAGTTCGATCGACGCGGTCATGGCCATGCAAAGCAGCATGAGCAGCATGAGGGGTGTGGTAAGGGTCGCCCGGAACATTTCCCCCATGGAGACGCCGGAGCGGACACCCTCGGTCGCGGGGAAGCGCTGGCCCAGCAACAGCACACCGTAGGCGACGGTCGGAATCAGGATCAGCGCGATCTTGATCTGCCACGAGGTGACACCGGCGCTCTCCAGCCCGAAGGCCGCCAGTCCCCCCAGCACGATGCCGCCGGGGAACCAGACGTGGAACTGGTTGAGCTTGACGGTCTTGTTGTCCGGGTAGAGTGCCGCCACCAGCGGGTTGCAAGCGGCCTCGACCAGTCCGTTGGCCATGGAGATGATCAGGGCGCCGGCAAAGAGCGTCGCGAAGCCGCCCGCGAGTATCATGACCAGCGAGCCGACCAGGTGCCCGGCGAAGGCCATCCGGACCAGGAAGCGCATTCCAAGGGTGTCGCAGAGCGGCGCGAAGACCAGCTGCGACACCGCGAAGCCCCAGAGCGCCGCCCCACCGATCCAGCCGACCTGGGCGTTGTTGAGGCCGAACTCGCCCTTGAGCGCGAACATCACCGCGCCGATCGTCGCGAAGGCCACCGAAGTGGCGATCAGCGCGACGCAACTGCCCAGAAACAGACGGCCCGCGTTCGCGCCGCGGTTCCCGCCGGATCCGCCGTTGGTCGATTCGCTCACCTTGCCTCCCTGGAAGTGATGTGTTGCGGTCTCCGGGGCGTCAGGTCCCGGACAGGTAACGGTAGCTCGCCTCGATGGACGCGAGGGGGTCGCCGGGCTGGTCGTGCTCGACGAAGAAGTGCAGGAGCCCCGCCGTCCCCGAGAGGGCGAAGAGCCCGGCCCAGTCGATCTCGCCCGCGCCCACGTCCGCCATGCGCCCGTCGGCCGTGAGGTCCTTGACGTGACACAACGGGAAGCGTCCGGGGTTGTCCCGGAGCAGGGCGGCGGAGTCGGCGCCTCCTACCGCCGACCAGTGGAAGTCGATCTCCAGGTCGGTCAGGGCCGGGTCGAGATGTTCGAGGAGGAGCGAGAAGCCGGTGGTGCCGTCGTCGTCCACCGTGTCGAACTCGAAGGCGTGGTTGTGGTAGGCGACTCTGAGGTTGGCCCGTGCGGCGGTTTCGCCCGCGGCGTTCAACATGTCGGCGAGCGCGCGATAGCCGTCGGACGTGCGCATCTCCTCGGGTATCCACGGCAGGACCAGCCATCGCTGCCCGAGCGTGGACGCGGTCTCGATCGCGGCCTCCAGCGCGGCCCCGGCAAGGTCTTCCATCCCCACGTGCGCCGCGGGCGAGGAGAGACCGGCGGCGTCGAGCCATCCGCGGACCTGAGCGGGCGCGTGGCCGAAGTAGCCGGCGAACTCGACCTCGTCGTAGCCGATCGCCGCCACCGCGTCCAGCGTGCCGGCCACGTCCTCCGCCATGAGAGAGCGGACGGTGTAGAGCTGGAGTCCGATCCGTTCGAGGAGGGGTTGGCGTGCGGTGGCGTCGCCCGCGGCGGTTGACTCTCCCGACGCGGCAGCGCCCTCGCCCGCCTGCCCCGCCAGCCACCCCGCCCCGCACACAATCCCCGCTGCACGCAGGAACTGTTTCCTGTCGATACGGCACGTCCCCCGCGTTCCGCCATCCACATCGAAACGGGCGCCCCAGCCACCGAGGGCCTCGGCACCACCCACCGTCGCCCGGCCATCCCGCTCCACGCGGCGCGCCGCATTCACGCGGACCACTCCGTCCACGCTGGCCGCTCCGTCGACGCCCGTCCGGCCAATGCCTCCATCTCGTCTGCTCATGCGGCCAAATAGGCAGCCTGCGCGCCCCCGGCACAATCCCCACCCGGTCCTCTCCGTGCCGCCCCCCACCTCATCGCACCATGAAGCCCCCGCCCAGCGGGTCGCCCTCCTCGTACCGGAAACACGCCTCACCCGTGTAGTGCGCACGCCCTCCCACCAGCACCGTCACGGCCTCGTGCTCCCCCACCCGCGTCTCCTCCACGATGCACCCCGTGAACACCGACCCGGTCACGCTCGAGAACCGCCGCTCGTCCCCCACCCCCGCCTGCCCACGCGCCTTCTGGATGGCCATGCGGGCCGTGACCCCGCTTCCCGTCGGGCTGCGGTCCACCTGGCGGTCGGCGAAGACGCAGACGTTGGCGCTGGGACGGCCCTCGCCCAGCGTGCCGTCGGTGAGGACTGTGCCGTACAGGTATGCGAGGTCGGGGTGTTCCGGGTGGTCCAGCTCGAGCTGCGCCTTGGCCGCGCAGGTGATCGCCCACGCCGCGTCCACCAGGGTCCGCGCAGGCGATGTGCGTACATCAAGCCCGAAACGCGAGGCGGGGACGAAGGCGTAGAAGGCGCCGCCGTAACCGATGTCGACTTCGACCGTGCCCGTACCCTCCACCTCCACCTTCGCGTCCAGGAGGGGGGCGAATGCGCCGACGCTCTCGAAGTGCACCATCCCGGCGCGGCCGTCCCTCACCTGCACATGCGCGGTGACGAGCCCGCACGGACACTGGATGCGCACCGTGGTGCGGGGCTCGCGGGGCTCCACCACGCGCTCGTCAACCGCCCATCTGGCCATTGCGATGGTCGCGTGCCCGCACATCGTCGAGTACCCCTCGTTGTGGCAGAAGAGCACGGCCAGATCCGCGTCGGGATGGTCCGGCTCGACCGGGATGACCCCGTACATGTCGGCGTGGCCGCGCGGCTCGTGCATGAGGAAACGGCGCAGGTGGTCGAGGTGTTCGCGCGCGTGGCGGCGCTTGTCCAGGATGGTCGCGCCGGGGATTCCGGGGTAGCCGGCTGTCACGATCCGCACCGGTTCGCCGCCCGTGTGCATCTCACAAGTGCGGATTTCGGGAGGGAAGGCATTCGTCGGGCCGTGCCCCTCGTCGGCACTCCGGAGGGGGTGCGAGTGCCCCCGGCTCGACGCCTCCGCACTCGGACTGTCCGCCTCCCGGTGCCCTCCCCGGTGCGAGGCGGCGCTTTCCTCGGGTGTCCTTCCGTTAGTCATCCACAGTTTACATTAAGTCAAGTAAAATTGACATTCTTCTACTCGATCCTCCCCGTCACGCGCCGCGCCCCGAAGAAGATACCGAACGCCGCCCCCGCCGCCAGCAGGCCCCAGGCCGTCGGCGGCATCCAGCCACCGAATCCCGCCGAACGCACCACCAGCAGCACCACGACTCCCGCAGCCGCCGCGGCGAGCGCCTCCCCCGCCCCCGGCCGACGCGAGTGAATCCCTGCCACCACCGGCACGAAAAGGCTCACCGAAAGCAGCGAATAGAAGATCGTCAGCGCATCTACCACGCTCGGGAGCACCACCGCGAGCACGACCCCCGCCAGCCCTCCCGCCACCGCCGCCCCCCGCGCCACCTTCAGGACCTGCCCGTCCGTCGCCTTCGGCTTCACGAACCGCTTGTAGAGGTCCTTCGACAGCGAGGTGGAGAGCATGAAGAGGATGGCGTCGGCCGAGCTGATCTCTGCCGAGAGCACCGCGGCCAGGCCCAGCAGCCCCACCCACGCCGGCACGCCCTCGGTGAGGATCACCGGGAGCGCCTTCTCCGCGTCATCCAGCCCGGGGGCCACCGCATGGGCCACCATCCCGAGCATGGGGGGCAGAATCGCGAAGAGCATGAGCGCGACCCCGCAGGCGCTCACCCCGAGGCGCACGGTCCGCACGTCCCGCGCCCCGAAGATCTTTTGCAGTATCCCGGGCGACACAATGAAGGCCGGGGCCAGCAGGATCAGGTACATCCACCCCGAATCCCCGTTGCTCATGAAGTCCATGCGCCCCGGGACGGTCCGCGCGCTGTCCATCACCGCCGAGAGCCCCCCCGCCCCCTCCACCGCCAGCGGCACCGCGATGAGGAAGCCGACCATCAGCACCGCCAGCTGCACCAGGTTCACCCAGGCCGAGCTCAGCAGCCCGCCCGCGACGAAGTACACCGTCATCACCACACCCCCCACCACCGCCCCCAGCCAGCGCGGGGCGCCCGCCACCACCTCGAGGATCCACGCCATGGCGATCAACTGCCCCGCCAGGATCGCGAGCGTGCCGAGCCAGAGCAGCATCGCGATCGCCGCCCGCACCGAGGGCCCGTAACGATGCTCCAGGTAGTCGCCCACGGTGCTGAGCGAGTGGTCGCGCGCGATGCGCCACATGCGCGGCCCCAACCACAGCGCCAGGATCAGCGTGCCGATCCCGGCCGATCCCACCCACCACCACGCGGCGAGCCCGTTCTCGTATCCGAGCCCGGCGGCCCCGACCGTGGAGCCCGCCCCGATGTTGGCCGCGAGCAGCGTCGCGAAGAGGAGCACGGGACCGAGCACCCGCCCCGCTACGAAGAAGTCGCTCGTCCCCGACACGCGGCGCCCTATCACGAGGCCCACCGCAGTGATGAGGACGACGTAGAGGAGGAGTACCGGGAGGGTGGCGCTCACCGGCCGGCCCCGGGCAGGTCACGCACGGCGGGAATGCCGGGCAGGCCGTGGGCCGTCCGCACTGCGCGCAGGATCGCCTCGGCCACGACCTCGGCCGCCAGACCACCGATCCGGCCCACATTGTAGCCTTCGGTCAGCGTCCCGGTGGCCAGGGAGAAGACGGTGTCGCCGTCGTTGGGCGTGTGGCTGGGAACGATCGCGCGAGCCAGCCCGTCGTCCGCCATCCGCGCCACCCTGGCGGCCTCCACCTTGGTGAGGCGCGCATTGGTGGCGACAATGACGATAGTGGTGTTCTCAAGCTCCGACGGAGGCGGCGCCAGACCGCGTACGAGGCGCCGGGCGTCGGCAAGGGTCCCGTCTTCGTTGCGCGCCCCCGCCACCACCTGGCCGGTTGCCGGGTCGACGATGTCGCCGACCGCGTTGACCACCGCCAGCGCGGCCACGACCAGGCCGCTCTCCAGCGTCACGGAACTCGTCCCCACACCGCCCTTCATGGAGCGGTTCATCCCGAGCATCTTCCCCACGGTGGCGCCGGCCCCCGCGCCCACGCTCCCCTCCGCGACGGGGCCGGCGGCGGCTGCGGCGGCAGCCTGGTAGCCGCACTCGGGGCCGGGCCGCACGTCGGCCACGCGGCGGTCGAAGATGATGGCACCGGAAACGATCGGGATGACGCCCACGCCGGGAATCGGGTAGCCGCGGCCCTGTTCCTCCAGGTAGCGCACGATCCCCATCCGCGCGGCGAGGCCGAAGGCGCTCCCGCCGGAACTGAAGACCGCGTCGGGGCCCTTTACGCTGTTGACGGGGTCCAGCAGGTCGGTCTCCACCGTGCCGGGAGCGCCGCCGCGCTGGTCCACCGACCCCACGGTGCCCTCGGGGGCGATCACGACGGTGCAGCCCGTGGGCTCGTCCGGGTAGGTGAAGTGGCCGACCCGGATGCCCTCGACTGCCGTGATGCCCTCCCCGGCCGCGGCGGCTTGGGCGGCGGCCTCGTCGGCGACTCCCAAGGCAAGGACGGCAGCCACGATCCGTACGGATCCAACCCACGGGCCGCGAGGGTGGTGCCCGACGGGGCCTGCTACGCGCCCGCCACCGTGTCCGAACCGTTTCACGACCACTCGACTCCCTCCAGTAGTGGGTATCACGCCCGGATGCGGCACAAGCCGCCCGGAGCGGAAGATAATGCCATCGCGGGTTGCCAAGCGCGGTCGGCGGCCGGTCGGCGTCAACCCGGCGGAAGCCGATCGGCGACCCGAGCGGTCCTTCATGGACGCGCAGGTTCTGCGGTTTGTGGGCGTGCCCGACGGGTTGCGGAGGTGTTTCGCCCAGACGGGAGGACTCCACCGGCCGCGGATTACCCCGCGATGCAACCCTTTTCGCCTCGAGAGGGTCCAAGAAACCGAGAGCCAACGCTTCGCCGACATTTCTGGCACGGAAATTGCTGGAAAATGTAGGCATCGCCGGGATGCCCCCGGCGGGCAAGAACGGGAGAGGGAAAATGAGAACGATACGCCTGAGACGACGCGGAAACCTCCGGCTGACCGCGGCTGGGTTGATCCTGTCAGTGGGATTGATTCTCGGCGCCGGCGAAGTCATCGAATCCCGGACAGCGGCGCAGGAGCCGTCGTCGCCGAAGTCCGAAGAGGTGGTCGAGCCCGGCCACCTCCGCACGGTCGGAGAGTCCCCCGCTGCGACCCGGAGTGTCCACCAGAAGGGACACCCGCGGATCGGCCGGATCATGCAAATCTAGTGACGCGTGACTGTTGGATTCGCCACGTGCGCCCCTGCCCGCACGCCGTGTACCCCGGCACCCGCCCGCCAGCGGGCATGCCCTCCCCCATCGTCGGCCTCCGTCGTCCGCACGCCAGCCCTCCCCGGACCGCTGGCCGAACGCCCCTGATCGTGCATAACCTTTAGTGGATCAGCCGGGGCGCGACCCCGCACCGACCACAATCCGCCGGACGCTTCCCGGCCATCCCATGCACGCACTCCTGAAACGCTTTGCGGGACGCTTCGTCCTTACCCTCACGCTGGTCGTACTGGAGGCGGCCGGGTGGGTCCTTTTCCCGCTCGTCATCGGCCGCGCCATCGACAGCGTCCTCGCGGACTCGACCCGTGGCCTCTACGAGTTCGCCGTGCTCGGCATCGTCACAATGGGGATCGCCATCCTGCGGCGCGTGGTGGACAGCCGGGCGTACGCGCGCATTTACGTGACCCTGGGCGAGGAAATGGCGGCGGCGGCCGCGGGGAGCAGCACATCCACCCGCACGGCGCGGCTCGGGATGCTGAGGGAGATCGTCGAGTTCTTCGAAAACTCCCTTCCCGAACTCATCAACAGCGTGATCGGCCTGGCGGGCACGGTGCTGATCCTGGCCGCACTCAACGTCCCGGTATTCCTGGGGTGCCTGGCGGTCGCCCTCGCCACCGTCGTGCTCTACGCCCTCACCGGAGGGCTGACGATGCGCTACAACCAGGGACTCAACGACGAGCACGAGCGGCAGGTCGACGCCGTCGACAGCGGCGATCCCACCCGCCTCGCCAGGCACCTCCGCGCCATGATGCGCTGGAACATCCGCCTCTCGGACCTCGAAGCGGCCAACTTCGGCATCAACTGGGTCTTCATGATCGCCCTGCTGGTCTTCGCGGTGAGCGCGGCTACAACGGAGACGGCGGAGTACGGCGCCGTCTTCGCGATCGTGATGTACGTCTTCCAGTTCGTCGAATCGATGCTGATGCTGCCGTTCTTCTACCAGCAGTGGCTGCGGCTCAGGGAGATCTCGGGGAGGTTGGCGGCGGTGGAGGGGGAGGGCTAGGAGCCCGTGGAAAAAACCCCCACGGCATTCGAGCGGCGATGCATCCAG
>JAPPGM010000151.1 GCA_028874995.1 Gemmatimonadota bacterium
GCACCTCATCGTCGGCAACGACGGCGGCGTGTACGAGACCTTCGACTTCGGCGGCAGCTGGCGTCACTTCTCCATGCCGCTCACGCAGTTCTACAAGGTCACCACCTCCAACGACGAGCCCTTCTACTACGTCTACGGCGGCACCCAGGACAACAACACGCTGGGCGGCCCCTCGCGGACGCTGGGCGGCGGGATCCGCAACTCCGACTGGTACGTGACGCTCGGCGGCGACGGCTTCGACCCGGTGGTGGACCCCGAAAACCCGGACATCATCTACTCGCAGCTCCAGTACGGGGTGATTTCGCGCTTCGACCGGGGCAGCAAGGAGCGGCTCGACATCCAGCCGCAGCCGGAACCGGGCGGGCCGCCGCTACGCTGGTACTGGGACGCCGGGCTGATCATGTCGCCGCACGACAACCACCGCCTCTACTTCGGGGCGCAGATCCTCTTCCGGAGCGATAATCAGGGCTCGAGCTGGCGCGCGGTGTCGGGGGACCTGTCGCGCAACCTCGACCGCAACCAGCTGGAGGTGATGGGACGGGTGTGGAGCGTGGACGCGGTGGGGAAGAACCGGTCGACGTCGTCGTTCGGGCACATCGTGTCGGTCTCGGAGTCGCCCTTCGTCGAGGGGCTGATCTACGTGGGGACCGACGACGGGCTGGTGCAGGTCACCGAGGACGGGGGCGAGACCTGGCGGATGATCGAGAGCCTGCCGGGAGTGCCGGACACGTCTTTCGTGCACGACGTCGAGGCTTCGGTGCACGACCCCGACGGGGTGTTCGTGGTGGTGAACAACTTCAAGCGGAACGACTTCCGGCCGTACGTGCTGCGCTCGGAGGACCGGGGGCGGAGCTGGACCATGATCACCGGGGGCCTGCCGGACAACAGTCCGTCGTTCTCGGTCGTGCAGGATCCGGTGGAGCCGGGGCTGCTCTTCCTGGGGGCGGAGTTCGGGGCCTTCGTGTCGGTGGACGGGGGGGAGTCGTGGATGGACTTCTCGAGCGGCCTGCCGACGATTTCGGTGCGCGACCTGGAGATCCAGACGCGCGAGGGGGACCTGGTGGCGGCGACGTTCGGGCGGAGCTTCTACGTGGTCGACGACTACACGCCGCTACGCGAGCTGGCGCGGGGGTCGGAGGCGATCCTGGCGTCGGGCGGTCACATCTTCGAGGTGGCGGACGGGGACATGTACGTCCCGTGGAACCCTGGCGGCGCGAATGGTGACGACTTCTACGCGGCGGACAACCCACCGTTTGGCGTGACGTTCACGTATTGGGTGGGTGAGAGCCTGCAGACGCGGGAGGCGGAGCGGAGGGCGGCGGAGCGGAGGGCGCAGCGCGCGGGGGAGGACACGCCGTATCCGTCGTGGGAGGAGCTGCGCGAGGAGGACCGGGAGGAGGCGCCGCAGGTGTTTCTGACGGTGCGGGACGAGGGGGGCGAGGTGGTTAACGTGGTGGGAGGGGCGGCTTCGCAGGGTGTGCATCGCGCTGTGTGGAACTATCGGTATCCGGGGTACAATCCGGTGACGGGGGGAGGGGGATTCGGGGGATTCGGGGGATTCGGCGGCGGGAACGGGCCGATGGCGATGCCGGGAAGCTACACCGTGTCGCTCGCTCAGCGGGTGGACGGGGTTGTGACGGAGCTGGCGGGGCCGGTGCCGTTCCGGATCGCGCCGATCAACGAACCGGCGATCGCGGCGCAGGACCGGGCGGCGGTGCTGGCGTTCCAGCGCGAGACGGGGGAGCTGCTGCGTGCGGTGGCCGGATCGCAACGAGTGGTCGCCGAAGCCCAGGCGAGCGTCGGCGCCATCAAGCAGGCGCTGGGTCGCTGGCCGGCCGCACCGGCTGAGCTCATGGACGAGGCGCGGACCCTGGAACTGCGACTGATGGACCTCTCCGAGGCTTTGAACGGTTCAACCACCCGCACCTCGCGCTCCGAACCCGACTTGCCTGGAATCTCGAGACGGGTGAACCAGATCGTGGGCGGCCACTGGAACGGGATGCACGGGCCCACCGGGACGCACCGGGCGCAGTACCGGGTCGCGCGGGCGGCCTTCGAGGCGATCTATCCGGATCTGCGGGCGCTCGTGGAAGCCGATTTGCCGGCGCTGGAGGCACGGCTCGAGGCGGCGGGGGTGCCCTGGACGACGGGGCGCGCGCTGCCGAGATGGCCGCCAGGAGGATAGGAGATAAACTGCAATTGTCTAAATGTCATGTGTGGTTGACAATCCGAGTCTCGTTTGTCGGTCGTGGCGGGGTTGGCAGCCAATACGGGGTCCCCGTTCAGAACCGGAGTTTCGCGCCGAGAACGAAACTGGCATTGCCGTTCGGCATGTTGTGCGGACCCATGAGGAGTCTGGGCGTCCCTGCGCTGCGGGGCCAACCCTGAACGGGCGTCCAGACCTCCCGCTTGAACAGTCCACCGACTGCCGCCCCAACCATCCCGTAGAATGCGGCGAACATTGGCATGAGAATCAGCTTCGCCTGAATGATCTCTCCATACTTTACGTCTCCCGTGAAACCGACCGGCGCCAGAAGTCCCAATGCCCCCCCAACAGCCGTCCCGACCAGAAAGCCCCGTTTCCATTGACGCTGCAGCACGCCTTGCTCGATACGCTGGACTTCCGTCGAGGCCAACCGTCGCGAATGTCCCCAGGGCAAGGACAGCTCGAGTTCGTCGGGGGTGATCCGTACCACAACACCTTCGGCCCACACCCATTCGGACAGCATCACGCGCACGTGGTCACCGACAAGTTGCGCGGACCCGGCACCGGGTATCGCCATTCCCCACGCGAAGGCCGGCAACAGGAGTCCGGGGAGTCCCCGCGAGCACTGAAGGCGGCGAGGCGCCCGAGCGGCCAGGCGCGTCCAGAGGGAGGTTCCGGTTTTCATACCCATCCAGCCTCAGAATCCCAACTTCGCCGCGACACGAAAGCCGACTCTTCCTTCCCGCGTGGCTCCGGCGTCCACAACCAGAGCGGCCGTCATCCCTCCGGCCGCCCAGCCAGGGACAATCTCCCAAACCTGCCGCTTCTTCGAGCCGACTACGAAACCGGCAACTCCGCCGAGGATAAGGCCGACCGGCGTAGCCACCCACCAGTGACCGTTGGGGTTTCTCTCGTAGAAGACCCGTGCTGCGGCGAGGCCGCTTCCAAATCCCGCCAACGAACCCAGCAGGTATCCGCGCATCGCATGGTCGTGCACGACGCTTCGCTCCAGTTGCAACACATCTTCCCCGGAAAGCACACGTGAACCCCCGCCTTCAAGGGTCAACTCCAGCTCCCGCGGACTCATTCGTGTCACCACACCGGTGATCGTGCCCGACGGAAGCGTCAACCGAACGCGTTCCTGTGCGAAGCCGACCCCAGAGACCAATCCGCTGCATGCGATCGCGATCAACGACATCCTGACCACGCGCTTCATTCCGTCCCTCCTCTCTCAGGTTGGCGACAAACCCCAAAGGCCGGGGATGTCCGACCACCAGACAATGACTACCCTAACGCCATCGGCGGGATTTGCCCAACGGCGCTAGAGTCATGTCACACCTCACACGTCGGAGAGGCGCTTGACGCGTGCGTCGTCCGTGGCGGATTGCCAGTCGGCCTTGGCTCGGGATTCGGTCTCCGGCCGCCTGCCAGGCGGAAGTCGGCATTGCGCTGCACCTGACTTGGGGGGCGGCACGAATCCCGCCGGTGGCCTGTCCCATTCCGACATGCTC
>JAPPGM010000113.1 GCA_028874995.1 Gemmatimonadota bacterium
ATCAGTACGCAGAACTGTTCAACGAAGGCCGCAACGTGGTGCTCATGGCGATCTCGAACGACTCGCCCGAAGAGGGCGCCTCATGGCTGAAGGACGAGGACTTCCCCTACCTGTTCGGTTCGGACCCCGGCGGCGGCGCCTTCGCGGCCTTCGGCGGATCGCTCAGGGACAACGGCATGGTGGGCAGCCGGGCCGTGATCGTGATAGGGCCCGATGGCCGCGTGGCCAAGGTGATCCCGCAGTTCCGGCAGACGGATCCGACCGCCTACGACGAGTTGGCCGCCGTGATCGACGAGGTGACGCCGGAGCCGGACGAGGGGTCCTGAAGGAGCGTCTCCACCGCCTTCACCAATTCCTGCTTCGGCCCCACGCCGGTCGACACCACCCGCCCCTCCCCATCCACCAGCACCACGATCGAGGTCGTGAGGGCCTTGTACGCTCTCACGGCCTCGCCGCTTGCATCATAGACGTAGTCGTACCCCGGCGCGTGCCGCTCCACATGACGGCGCACCCTGCGGCGTGACTGGGAGACCGCCACGGCCACCGCCACCACCGCCACCTCTTCCCCGAACCGCTCCTGCACACGGTCGATCTCCGGCTGGAGCGCCTCGCACTGCTCGCACCACGACGCCCAGAACTCGATCAGCGCGGGACGCCCGCCGATGACCTCGAGCAGGGAGACCTGGTTGCCCTCCATGTCCTCCACCTGGGCGTCGGGCGCCGGCGTGCCGGCGGGGAGGCCCAATCCGTCTTCCGGCTCCTGGGCGGTGATGGTGGCAGGGGCGGCGAGGGCCAGAGCGAGTGCGAAACACGCTGCGGTGGGCGCGAGGGCCACGACGACGGCGAGCCGCGCGGCGGTGGACGTGCCGGCCAGAGGTCGCTTGGTGTTCACGGCTGAAGTCCTCCCGACAGGTGCGTCGTGTCGACCGGATGGTCGGACGATCACCTACATGTTATACCCCGCGTGCTACTTGCCGCCACGCCGCACGGCCTTGCGGCCGGTGCTGCCCTTGCAGGAGGAGGATTTGCCCCCGCTGCTGCAGCCGGAGGAAGTGGTGGTGGACTCGGGCTTGCGGTAACCCTTGCCCGCGATGACCTGACCGGGCCTGCCGCCGCTCCTGGCGGGCGGATTGGGGTCGCCGGTGACCACGCGGGTGCTACCGGTCGGACGGACAGGACGATGCTCCTCAATGACGACTACGGTGGTACCCGGGTGCCCAAGGCCGTGGTGATGCCAATCTATCCGCCCGTACCTGCGGTACCCGTCGGCGTCATCCGTTTCCTCCTTCAAGGCGAAGTGCTCCGCGAACGAGAGCTCGACCACCATGTCGATCACGGCCGTCGCCACACCGGCGTCGTCCAGCCGGATCAGATCCTCCACGGTCAGACCCTCGAACCGGGGCGCGACCTCGGCGAGCCATCCCGTCACCGCGTCGACATCGACGTTGCGCGAGGCGTCGATCACGTCGCCGATGGTGATGGCGGATGTCGGGGACGTGATGCCACCCTGCACCGCGAAGGGGCTGGGGCGGGCGACCGGGATGTCCAGCTCCAGCCCGCTCAGCAGGCTTTGGCTCGTGCGCCGGTATCGCTTCGACCATGCGGTGGTCGCGCCGTTCGCCTCGATGGCCCGGACGTCGATCCATTCGTCCGGAGTGGGCATGGAGATGATTCCGGTGCTCCGCCGGGGGGCTTCACCCTCGCAGGTCGCCAGGGACGCGGTGTATAGACGGCGCCGGTCCTCTGAGAAACGGGCGGACTCGGTGCCCCAACATCCATCCCGCTCGAATTCGTGTGTGCCGCCGTCCGCCACCAGCGGCTCGCTGAACTCAATCTCGCCATCGATGATGGTCAGCATTTCCACATCCTGCCCCTCGGCAATCAGGCACAGCACACCCTGGCCCTCCTCCTCGGCGGCCATCGACAGCCAGCACCCGAGAAAGGGCTGCCAGCCGGCGCGCAGTCCCTGCTCCTGCGCCTGTGCCGGGCTGTGGAGGGCGATGGTGGCCACTGCAGCCAGGCCGATGAGCAAGCCGATTGCTGCTCTCTTCGTATTCATGATCGCTCCGTCCATTCTTGTCATCGCCAAATCCTCAAGCCGACCCCGAGGCTCACGTTCAAGCCCGAGAGGTCGAGCTTGGGGAAACCGATGAAGTCGGAGTATCCGCTATCCCTTACCTCGAAGGGGCCTTTCGCGAAGCCATAGCGTGCTTCCCCGGTCAGCATCAGGCGCCCGCTGATATTGATGTCCATTCCGGTGAACAGGTGCACGGTCGGTGCCCTCTCCTCCGACCAGAAATCCTCGTAGAAGATTTCTAACGACTCGTAATCGACGAACTCGCCATACTGGTCGAAACTGTACCAGACCATCCCACCGGCGATTCCCACAAACGGATTGAAGGTGCGGGGCACCCAGACGTGACTGCCGATCGTCCGGCCCCTGGGCTTCAGGTAGGCCTTGATGCCGGCGGTGAGCGGCGTGGTGGTGAAATTGGTGGTCTGGGTGATGGGCAGGCCGTCGTCGCCCTCCCAACCGCGGAACTCGGACAGAACTGAAGTGGGACTGTGCCCGAGCGCTACGACCAGGTCGATACGCTCCGATCCCCGGATTCCCAGTTCGGCCATGATGTGGGAGCCCGCGAAATCGCGGTTCCCCACCGTCAAGTGCTGTTTGGTGAAGTCCCACAGGCTTTGAGTGTCGCCGCCTCCTCCAAGCCGTGGCACGCTGTATCCCCCCCTGACCACGACGGTGAACTGCGGCGTGCCGAGAAGAAACTCGCGCGCCTGGCCGTTGAGTTCCGCAGCGCCTACCGGTGCCAGCACGGCGAGGACGGGGATGATCCGGAGGGCCCGCATCGTCTTGAACTTACTGATTTGGCTGAACATGTTCGGCCTCCTTCCTGCGGTTTGAAGAACATGATCAGCAAGACCCGTGCCGCATTGGATTTCGGTGCGGAAGTGGAGGATTGGTAAGCACTTCCCGGGCTCGGGGGCCCGGCAAAGGTGCACATCGGGGGAGGCGGAGTCACCGAAGGGTGACAGGCGCGTCACCTCTCAGGGGCAAGCACCGGGTGCGTGGGACCTACAGGTTATACCCCGCCTGAACGAAATAATACTGCGCGACCCCCAGCATGATCACCGCGGCCACGCGCTTGACCGCCACCATCCACTTCCCCGACTTCGGCAGCCGCGAAATCGTCCCCGAGAAGAGCCCGACCGCCACCAGCAGCGCGGTCATCCCGATGGAGAAGACGAAGAGGTAGACGAATCCCATGAAGCCCGCCCGCGTGGCGGCCACCCACGCCAGCACGGCCGCGAAGGCGGGCGCCCCGCACGGCGCGGCCACCACCCCCGACGTGGCCCCCAGAACGAAGACGGCCCCGTACGAACCTCCCTCGCGACCGCCCGCCCACGCCATGAGACGCTGCGGCACCCGCACCGGGATCACGTCGAACATGGCCAGCGCGAAGACCAGCAGCAGGTTGCCGATCGCCAGCAGCGCCCACGGGCTCGCGCTCACCGTGCCGAAGAGCGTGCCCGTGAGACCCGCCACCAGCCCGAGCACGGCGTAGAGCAGCGCCATGCCCGTGACGTAGGTCATGGTGAGTCCGAGCGTGCGGGTCCACGGCTGCCTGTCACGCGCCGTCCCCGAGATCACCGAGGCGGTGATGGGGATCATGGGGTAGACGCAGGGAGTCAGGCTGGTCGCGACGCCGGCTCCGAAGAGGACGGCCAGCGCCAGCAACGGACTGGAGGCAAGTGTCTCGGAGAGCCCGCCGGCCGTTTCCTGTACGAACGAAAGCATGGCCGGGGCGGGCGGGAGGTCGCCGGCCCCGGCCATGAGTGTTGAGAACGTGGAGGTGCTACTTGCCGCCACGCCGGACGGCCGTGCGGCCGGTGCTGGTCCTGCCGGACGCCTTCCCGGTGCTGCTGCCCGACGAAGAGCCGGAATAGCCCGAGCCCGAGGATGCGGAGCCTCCGGGACGCCGGTAGCCCCTGCCCGCGACGGCCTGACCGCCGCCGCCCCCCGGAATACGGTTCACGGAGACCACGACGGGCGTGTAGTAGCCCGGATACCACCTGCGATAGCCCAAACCCCAGCCGTAGCGACCGTAACCGTAGCCGTAGCCGTAGTAGGAGCCGTAGTAGTACGGATCCGCCCACGGGTACAGGTAACCGCTGCGGGTGTTCGATTCCTCATTGAGGGCGAAGTGCTCGGGGAACGAGACCGCGACCACCACGTCGATCACGGCAGTGGCCACGCCAGCCTCCTCCATCCGGAGCAGGTCCTCGGCGCGCAGGCCCTCGAACTGCTGCTCGACCACGGCAAGCCATCCCTTGACCGCGTCCGTATCCACGTTTCGCGAGGCGTCGATCACGTCGTCGATGGTGATTGCAGACGTTGCGTAGCTGATGCCGCCACGCAGAGCGAAGGGGTTGGGACGGGCGACCGGATCAGCCAGCCCCAACTGGGTCAGCACACTGTGGCTCGTGCGCTGGTACCGCTGCGACCAGACGGCGGTCGCGCCGTTCGTCTCGATAGCCCGGACATCCACCCATTCGTCCAGCGTGGGCATGGAGATGATGCCGGTGCTGCGCCGGGAGGCTTCGCCGTCGCAGGTGACCAGGGACGCGGTATAGAGCCGCCGCCGGTCCTCGGAGAAGCGGGCGGATTCCGTACCCTGGCAGTTGTCCCGTTGGAATTCGTGCGTGCCCCCGTCCGCCACGAGGGGCTCATTGAATGCCACCTCGCCGTCGACGATGGTCAGCATCTCCACGTCCCGGCCGTCAGCGACGAGGCACAGGATCCCCTGGTCCTCTTCGGTTTCCATGGCCTGCCAGCACCCCAGATAGGGCTGCCAACCGGCTCGGAGGTCACCCTCCTGCGCCCCTACCGGACTGTGCATCGAGATGGCGGCCACAGCCAGGCCGGCGAGCAAAGCGGTTCCCGTTCTCTTCGTACTCATGATCGCTCCCTCCGCGTTGAGCATCTTTCTGTTGCGTCGATCCTTGTTCGTCATCGTCTGTTTGCCCTAGAACCTGAAGCTGACCCCGGCGCTGACGTTCAGCCCCGCCAGGTCCAGGTCGGGGAATCCCGCGAAATCGGTATAGCCGAGATAGTCCTGCTGGATGGGACCCTTGGCGAATCCGTACCGTGCTTCTCCGGTGAGCATCATCCGTCGGCTGATGCCCACATCCACTCCGGTGAAGAACTGCACGATCGGCCCCCGCTCGACCGTTCGGAGATTCGTGATGAAGATGTCGAGCGTCTCGTAGTCCACGAATTCGCCGTATTGCTCGAAGCGGTACCAGACCATCCCGCCCGCGATCCCGGCAAAGGCATTGAAGTTGCGGGGCACCCAGGCGAAACTGCCGATCGACCGCCCCCGCGGCATCAGGTAGGCCTTGACCCCGAGCGTGAGCGGCGTCGTGGTGAATTCGGTGGTCTGTACGATGGGCAGGCCGTCGTCTCCGATGTATTCGCGGAACTCGGACTGCGTGGACGAGGCGCTGTACCCCATACCGAGGACGAGGTCGAGGCGCTCCGTCGCCCGCACGCCGACATCGGCCGCGAGGTAGGGTCCGGCGAAATCGGCGGTCTCCACCGTCAAGTGCTTGCGCGTGAAGTCCCAGATACTCTCCGTGACATCGCCACTCCCCGCCCGCGGCATGCTGTATCCCCCTCTGAGCGAAACGGACACCTGCGGCGTCCGGAGGAGGAAGTCGCGCTCCTGGGCGTCGAGTTCCGGGGCACTCACCGGCGCCAGCAACGCAAGGCCGGGAATGATCCGGAAAGCTCGCTTCATCTTGCGTCTCCCGATGTGACTGGACATTTCGGTCTCCTAAGCTGGGGTTTGCCGAACATGTTTAGCAAGACCCGTGCCGCGTCTGGAAAGGCGCGCGGACCAGGCGGAATCAGGGGTTTGGGAGGATCGGGAGCCGGAAGCGGCGGCGCCCCGCGGAATCGAAGTCACCTCAGGGTGACAGTCGCGTCACCCCTTTGGGACAGGCGTCGGGCAGGACCGCGGGACGTTCCGGCCGGGCACCCGGGAGGGAGCGGAAGGACAGCGGATGGACCCGCGGGGTGTCGGCCGTCCGCGCCTACGGTTCCGGCAGCACCTCCGCGCCGGTAAGCCCCAACCTACGGTCCGTGGACCAGACCGTGTTGATGTCGTGTTCGCCGATCAGGACCAGGGTGGACGCGTCCACGTAGGTCAGCTTCTCATGGCGCAGCCGGTCCGACATGCGACAGACACGGGCGTGGTGGTCCTCGTCGGCGGTGAACATGACCAACCCTTCGAGGCTCGCGACCATCGAGCCGAACGAACGCGCCGCCTCGTCCCCGTGCTGGTCCAGGAACCAGTTGTACGCCTCCGACCAGACCAGCACCGAGGTGTGCCACCGGGGATTTGGAGTGGCCGCGAACAGGGCGCGGGCCTGCTCGTGATATCGGTCGCGCCTGCTCATGGCGGCGATGAAGATGCCGGTGTCGAGGAATACCCTGGGACCCTTCATCGCGTGTCGCGTCCGTAAACGACGTGGTCGACGGTGCTGCTGTCGCGCGGGCGTCCTTCCAGGCTGCCCACATAGGCCATCCAGGGCTTGTCCTCGGGATACCGTGCCAGCGCCTCGCGCAGCGTGCGACGACAGAAGTCGGTCAGCGACACGCCCTGGCGGCGTGAAACCCTGTCGGCGTGCTCATACAGGTCGCGGTCCAGCGAGATCCGGATCGGGATCATGTTATCTCCTTGTCCGGGGGTAACATAACTCCGTGCGGCGACCTTTCCCAAACCGCCCGCGCGTCAGCGGAGCGTGCGGTCCAGATACGCCTTCAGACGCTGCCACGCGTCGGCGGCAGGCGCGGTCCGGACCTCGGGGTCGGCGTCCACGCGAAGCCAGAAGCCGTGGTTCACGTCGTCGTAGATGTGCAGGTCGTGCTCGATGCCCGCGGACCGGAGCGCGGCCTCGAAGGCCGCCACCGACTCGGGCGATGGTCCGTTGTCGAGGGCGGCGAAGGTGCCGTAGACCTCGTGGTCCATGGTGGCGAGCACCTCGGGATCGTCCACCAGGCGTCCGTAGAAGATTGCGGTGGCCTCGTGGTTGACGCCGTCGAGGCCGAAGGACAGCGCGACGCCGCCACCGAAACACCATCCCATCGCCCCCACCCGTCCGGTCACGTCCGGGCGCGCCTTCAGATGGGCCACCGCCGCGTCGAGGTTGGCGATCATCGCCTGCGGGTTCGCGCGCGCTTCGCGCACCAGGGCCATGTTCTCCTGCGGGTTGGAGCCGGTGCGTCCCTGGAAGAGATCGGCCGCGAGTGTGACGTACCCCTCGGCGGCGAAGTCGTCGGCGAGCTGGCGGACACGGTTCTGGAGGCCGTTCCATTCGTGGATGATGACCAGGGCGGGGAAGGGGCCGTCGCCGGCCGGGACGGCGAGGTAGCCGGTGGTGAGGGTGTCGCCGCCGACGTAGTGAACGTCGGTGCCTTCGAGCGCGCCGCCCTGGCCGATGATGGCGGGGGGGAGGTCCTGGGGGGTGGTTGCGTTGGCTCGGGCGCCGGGGTTCTGCGCGGCGGCGTCGCGTGGTGGGGCGTCGGTGCATGCGGGCACCAGGAGGGGTGCGAGGAGTGCGGTGGCAAGGAGGCGTCTCATGTCGGTATTCTCCATGGGGGTGACGGTGGCCTTATTGATATGGATGGGGCGCGCCGTTCGCCACAATCCCACCAGCGAAAGGAGAGGAGTCGAAGGATGAGGACTTCGTACCGGAGCGGGTTCGTCCGCTTTGCCGGGCTGGCCGTTCCTGGATTGCTGGGCGCGGGCGCTGCCCCGGGTCCGGTCAACGGCCAGCAGGATATGTCGAATGTGGAGATCACGACCATCGAATTGGAGAGCGATCTCTTCATGCTGGTGGGCCGCGGCGGCAACATCGGCCTGTCGGTGGGGGACGACGGTGCCTTCCTGATCGACGACCAGTTCGCACCGCTGACGGAGAAGATCCTGGCGGCGGTCGCGGCCGTCACCGACCAGCCCGTTCGCTGGGTGCTCAACACCCACTGGCACGGAGACCACACCGGGGGCAACGAGAACCTCGGCGAGGCCGGCGCAATGATCGTGGCCCACGAGAACGTGTACCGCCGCATGAACCCGGCCGAGTTCGCGGACCTGGTCGGGCGTTCGGGCCAGGCGCCGCGCGCCGCCCTTCCGGTCGTCACCTTCGACCAGGGCGTGCGCTTCCACTGGAACGGGCGCCACATCCGGGTCACCCACATCGGGAAGGCCCACACCGACGGCGACGCGATCGTGCACTTCCCGCGGGCCAACGTCTTCCACATGGGCGACACCTTCTTCCGGAGCCGCTACCCGTTCATCGACGTGGACAGCGGGGGCGGGGTGGACGGGGTGATCGCGGCGGCCAACTTCGTGCTGGAGCGGTCGAGCGAGGGGACGCGGATCATCCCCGGGCACGGGGAGCTGGCGTCGCCGGAGCACCTGCGCGAATACCGGGACATGCTGGAGACCGTGCGGCTGCGGGTTGCCGGACTGGTGGCCAACGGGCGGACGGAGGACCAGGTTGTAGCCGCGGCGCCGACTGCGGATCTGGATGCGGTTTGGGGGGAGAATCCGGAGAGGTTCGTGCGGGCGGTGTACCGGAGTCTGGCGGGGTCGAATTAGAGTCTTCCGCAACGAGCCCACAGGAAAATGTAATCCTGAGTTTACAAAATGTCATGTCCAATTTACACGCCTGGACGCCGAGACTTCACAACCACAAGAACAGGAAACCACCATGACCGATGTGCCGCCCAAACGCCGCCTCCCCCTCGGGACCGCAGCCATGCTGGGCGCGGCTGTCCTCGTCGCCCCCGCACCACCGCTTTGCGCACAGGAAGCACAGGAGGCGCAGATCGAGGAGGTCCTCGCCCGGGTCCAGGACTCGATCATTCGCCTGCGGGAACACATCCACCGGTACCCGGAACTCGGCAATCGCGAGTTCAAGACGGCGGAGCTGGTTGCGAATCACCTGCGCTCGCTCAACTTCGACGAGGTGCAGACGGGGATCGCGCACACAGGCGTGGTGGGGATTCTGCGGGGTGGGCTTCCCGGGCCGGTGGTTGCGGTTCGGGCCGACATGGACGCGCTCCCGGTCACCGAGGACACGCCGTATCCGTTCAAGTCGACGGTGCGGACCACCTACCTGGGACAGGAGGTGGGGGTGTCGCACGCGTGCGGGCATGATATCCATGTTGCGGTGCAGCTGGGGGTGGCCTCGGTGCTGGCGTCGATGCGCGACGAGATTCCGGGCACGATCAAGTTCATCTTCCAGCCGGCCGAGGAGGGGCCGCCTCCGGGTGAGGAGGGCGGTGCGGACCTGATGGTGGCGGAAGGCGTGCTGGAGGACCCCGCGCCGAGCGCGATCTTCGGGCTGCACAGTTTCGCGGAGATGGAGGTTGGGAAGGTGGGCTTCACGTCGGGGCCGGCGCTTGCCGCGGTGGACCACTTCAAGATCCGGATCGTGGGAAAGCAGTCGCACGGGGCGGCGCCGCACCTGGGCATCGACCCGGTCGTGATGGCTTCGCAGGCGGTGACCGCCTTCCAGACGATCCGGTCGCGCAACCTTCCCCCGCTCGAGCCCAGCGTGGTGACGGTGGGGATCTTCAGGGGCGGGAACCGCTTCAACATCATCCCGAACGAGGTCGAGCTCGAGGGGACGGTGCGCACCTACAACCCCGACGTGCGTGATGCGGTCGAGCAGCGCATGGGCGAGATCCTGGCGGGGATCACGGCGGCGGGGGGCGGGACGTACGAACTGGACTACGACCGCGGCACCCCCGCGACGATCAACGACCCGGAGCTGGGTGCGCGCATGCTGCCCACGCTGGAGCGGGTGATTGGCGCGGAGAATGTGGTGAAGCTGGATCCGACGATGGGTGGGGAGGACTTCGCGTACTTCGCGAATGAGGTGCCGGGGTTCTACTTCAGGCTGGGGCAGGTCTTGCCCGGAGGGACTTCGGGGGGACACCACACGCCGGATTTTCAGGCAGACAATTCGGCGGTTCCGGTGGGGATTCGTGCGATGTCGAATCTGTTGCTGGACTATCTGCGGGGAGCGCGGCCGGCGTCGGAGTAGGGTCTAATCCGGTCCGCCGCCCCGGTCCAGCCCGTACATGTGCACGTATTCGATGTGGAGGTCGTCCCGAACGAGGCCGAGGACGTAGTCCGCGCCGATCTCGGTGATGCGGAGGTCCTGGGGCAATTTGACGGTGCCGAGATAGACGCCGTTCGGGCGGAAGACGTCGTGGAGGCCCGAAGCGGCCGGTATCACCCATTCCTTGCCGTCCGGCGTAGTGATCTCCCTCATCGCCCCCTCGTCGCCCGCGGTTGGTGACGGTCCCTGGCGGACCCACAGGTACCCGAGGTCGTCGAGCAGGAAACCCTCGGCGATAGACAGCGAATCGATTGCCGACCAACGCTCGTCTTCCGCGTCCCTCCCGGAGTCCTGAGCGCCAAACGACCCCCATTTCGCCAGGAAGTCGGCCTCTTCCGCCGTCCGGGCACGCCGCGGGGCTTGCCGTTCGACCACCAGCGTCAGCGCGCTGGTGGCAACGTCCCAGAACTCGATCCTGTAGTTGTCGTTGCGGGCGAACAAGAGAGTGGGCCGGGGACGGTTGCCGACCCGGAAGATTCCCTTCAATCCCAACGGCGAGCGAATGGGGCCGCGCCAACGGCTGTCGTCCACGGTCCAGGCCATCTCGACGAAGTTGCCGAGGGTGTCGAGCCTTTCCAGCTCCCACGTGGTCCGCATGATCGTCACCTCGCGAGTGAAGATGTCGGGCATCGGATCGTCGAACTCGCTGTGGCAAACCACGATCTGATCTTGCAGGTAATAGGGCTCGAATGGACAGTATTGGAGGTAGAGGCGCCCCCACCGGCGGAATCGAGCGTAGTCGACTTTCCCGTGCTCGAGCAGGTCGCCGCCGGAGCCGAAGCGCACGCGGTCCTGGCCGTTCTGCAGCTGCAGGATATCCCCCGGGAGCTTCGTGAGAACCGCGCGCGAGTCGGGGTACGGCCTCGTCTCGCCTGGGCCGTCCCCGATGCCGCCGGCGGTCCATAGCAGGCCCCCGGAGGGGTCGAAGGCCCGGAGTTGCGCATCCTCGATCTCGAGCACGACGACCGTGCCGTCGGTCAGCCGGGTCGCTTCACCGAGCCGTTGGAATTGTTGCTCGACGGGATAGTCGACGGTTCCCAGGGTCAGCACGGGCTCGGGCGTCACCCGCCATCCCTCGGACTCGCCCCACTGCGGGCCCGAATTCACGACCACGCGGACGCCCGCGCTGTCGGTGACCGTGAACGCGGGTGGCGGGGGCTCCCCGGGTATTTCGGAACAGCCGGCGGCGAACAGGGCCAGAAAGCACGTCGGATGGAGTCTGCTGCTCCGTCTCCTTCTCTCTCGATCCCCGTGCACCGATGACAAAGCGGTTTCAGAACCCGCTATTCCCGTGATCATCCAAACCTCCTCGTTCCTTGGCGCGGGCGCAGCCGCAGCCCGCGAGATCACCCCGGCCCGCCCCCCCGGTCCAGCCCATAGACCCGCACGTACTCGACATCGAGGCCATCCCTCGTCTTGCCGAGCACGTAGTCCGCGCCGATCTCTTCCACCTCAAGGTCGTGGGGGAGTTGCACGGTCCCCAGGTACACGCCGTCCGGCCGGAAGACGTCGTGGAGGCCGGAGGGGCGCGGGAGCGTCCACTCCTTGCCCGTGTAGTCTGTGAATTCGCTTGTCAGGCCCTCGTCACCCTCCGATGGAGACGGACTCCGGCGGACCCAGAGGAAACCGAGTTCGTCGAGCAGGAAGTCCTCGGCGATGGACAGGGAATCGAGCGCCTGCCAGCGGTCGTCGGCCGGATCCAGATCCGAGCGGTCGTTCCCGGGTAGCATCATCACTCCCCATTGAAGCGTATAGGTGGCTTCCTCCTGCGTCCGGGCTCTCCGGGGGGCTCGCCGCTCGACCACCATGGACAGCGCCCCGGTCAGGATGTCCCACACCTCGATCCGGTACCGGTCGTTGCGGGCGTAAAGGAGCCGGGGCCGGTCACGCACACCGACCCTTAGAATGCCCTTCGGACCCAGTGGCGAGGAGACCCGATGGGTCCTGCGCCCCCCGAACCGCTCCCTCATCAGGTCGGTGTATTCAGGGCCGGCGAGAACCACTGAATAGTCCATCTCCACCGACGCGCGGACCGCCCGGAAGAAGGTGCCCAGTGTATCGAGCCCGTCCAACGACCAGTCGGTCCGCATGACCGCCTGCTCGCGGACCGGACTGTCGGCGTCGGACGCGTCCAGCCCGGCGGTGTCGCAAAACACGATCGCATCCTGCAGGAAATAGGCACTGAATGGGCAGTATTGCAGGAAGATCCGCCCCCATCGGCGGAAGCGCGTGTAGTCGACCTTGACGTGCTCAAGCAGGCCGCCGCCGGAGCTGAAGCGCACGCGGGCCTGGCCGTTCTGCAGCTGCAGGGTATCGCCCGGGAGCCTCGTAAGGACTGCGCGCGTATCGTCGTACGGCCTCGTCTCGCCGGGACCGTCCCCGATGCCGCCGGCAGTCCAGAGCAGGGTCCCGGAGGGGTCGAAGGCCCGCAGCTCCGCATCGTCGATCTCGAGCACGACGACCGTGCCGTCGCTCAGCCGGGTGACCTCGCCGAGCCGGAGGAATTGCTGCTCTACGGGATAGTCCACCGTCCCCAGAGTCAGCACGGGGTCGGGCGTCACCTGCCATCCCTCGTTCTCGGCCCACTGAGGTGCGGAGTTTACCACGACGCGAACGCCCGCGCTGTCTGTGGCGGTGAAGGTGGGGGGAGGTGGTTCCGCAGGTGTCTCGGAGCAGCCGGCGGCGAACAGGGCCAGCAAGCCGGCGACGGCAAACCCGAGGCTCCGTTGTCTGCTGTCGGAGCGGCGGTCCCGGGGTAACGGGCTGGCGAACCGGAGCAGGGTGGTTTGCGACGTCATTCCGGAGTCCTCCTTGCCGGGGTCCCGGGGTCAGGGCGGGCAACCCCGGCCCTCTCGCATTTTCGATGGGCCACGACGCCATGGATGTTGCCTCAATACGCCGCCCGATGCACCCCCGCCACCGCCCTCCCCGACGGATCCACCGTCCTCGACAGCTCCGCGTCCCACGCCAGCGCCTCCGGCGTCGAACAAGCCACGCTCGGCCCGCCCGGGACGCACCGCGCCGCATCGGGCAACGGAAAGTGGGACTCGAAGATCCGCCGGTAGAGGTAGGCCTCCTTGTCCGCCGGCGGATTGTGGGGGAAGCGGAAGCGCGCATTGGCCATCTGGCGGTCCGTGACCTGCTCCGCCGCGTGCTCCCGGAGAGCGTCGATCCAGGAATAGCCCACACCGTCCGAGAACTGCTCCTTCTGGCGCCATAGCACGGTGTCTGGCAGGTAGTCGGCGAATGCCTCGCGCAGAATCCGCTTCTCGATCCCGCCTGCGGGCATCTTGGCGGCCGGGTCGATCGACATGGCCACGTCCAGAAACTCCTTGTCGAGGAAGGGGACGCGGGCCTCGACGCCCCACGCGGCGGTCGCCTTGTTCGCGCGCAGACAGTCGTACTGGTGCAGGCGGTCGAGCTTGCGGACGGTCTCCTCGTGGAAGGCGCGGGGATCGGGGGCGCGGTGGAAGTACAGGTAGCCGCCGAAGACCTCGTCCGCCCCTTCGCCCGAAAGGACCATCTTCACACCGAGGGTGCGGATACGTCGCGCCATCAGGTACATGGGGGTGGCGGCGCGCACGGTGGTGACGTCGAAGGTCTCCAGGTGGTGGATGACGTCGGAGAGCGCGTCGAGTCCCTCCTGGATCGTGAAGTGGAACTGGTGGTGCACGGTGCCGATGTGGTCGGCGACGATACGGGCGGCGGCCAGGTCCGGCGACCCCTCCAGCCCGATGCAGAAGGAGTGCAGGCGGGGCCACCACGCCTCGGTGCGGTCGTCGTCCTCGATGCGGTGGCGGGCGTAGCGTTGGGCCACGGCGGCGATGATGGAGGAGTCCAGTCCCCCGGAGAGGAGCACGCCGTAGGGGACATCGGACATGAGCTGGCGGTGGACGGCGGCTTCGAGGGATTTGCGGAGGGTGGCGGGGTCGGGGTCGGCGTTGGCGGCGGCGTGGTTTCGCCAGGGGCGCTCATAGTACGGGCGCGGGGTGCCGTCGGCGGAATCGAGGACGTGGCCGGGGGGGAACTCGGAGACGGTGCGGCAGACGGGGATGAGGGCCTTCATTTCGGAGGCGACATGGAAGCGTCCCTCGTCGTCGTGGCCGGTGTAGAGCGGGACGATACCCATGTGGTCGCGTGCGACGATGTACCGGTCCGCGCCCGCGTCGTGGAGGACGAAGGCGAAGATCCCGTTCAACCGGTCCAGGAAACCGCTGCCCTCCTCGGCGTAGAGCGCCAGGATGACCTCGCAGTCGCTGCGGGTCCGGAAGTCGTAGGGGCGTGTTAGCGCGGCTTCCAGTTCGCGGTGGTTGTAGATCTCTCCGTTGACGGCCAGGATGTGAGTGCCATCCGGGCTGCGAAGCGGCTGAGCCCCGTTCTCCACATCCACGATGGCCAGCCGGTTGTGGGCCAGGACGGCCCGCTCGTCGGCGTAGACGCCGGACCAGTCCGGACCGCGGTGGCGCTGGATCCGGGAGAGCGCCAGGACCCGCTCGCGCGGAACCGGCTCGGAGGGATCGAGTCCCAGGATGGCGAGGACGGAGCACATGTCGTTAAGATACCTGCGACACCGATCGACGGTGTACCCGCACAGACAGCAACCGCCCCCGAGAAACGGACGGCACCCGATGAGACTTTCAATCCGATCCCTGGCCACCGCATGCGCCCTCGCGCTCCTCGCCCTTTTCGTTGCGGTCGGGCCCGTGTCCACCGCGCAGGCGCAGGAACTCGGACCCGCGGACGGCCGCGAACTGCCCCGCGCCGACCTGGAGCGGGTGGCCGTGGGCGACGAGGCGCCGAACTTCACCCTGGCGTCGTACGGCGGCGAGGCGGTGGAGCTGGCGAGCTTCCGGGGCCAGAAGTTCGTGGTGCTGGTCTTCTACCGGGGCCACTGGTGACCCTTCTGCGCCAGTCAGCTCGGCGAGCTGAGAGCCCTTCTCCCCGACGAACTCAAGGAGCAGACCGAGGTCGTCACGGTATCGGCGGACGACCAGGAGGGGATGAAGAGGATGATCGACAGGATCTCGAAGGATGACAAGGTCATGCCCGACTTCGTGATGCTCTCGGATCCGGACCACGCGGTGATCGACCGGTATGGCCTCTTCAACGAGGACTCGTCACGGAGGAGGCCGTTCCCGCATCCGGCCACGTACGTGATCGACAAGGAGGGGGTGGTGCGGTACCGGTTCGTGGAGGTGGACTACAAGGTGCGTCCGACGAACGAGGACATTCTGGAGGTGCTGAAGGGGTTGTAGGGGGGCGGGGGCGCAAGGGAAATCTGTCCCAAACAGACATGTATGCGCCCGTCCGGGGCGTTTAGGATGGTGTCGCTTGATCGTGAGACGACCGTTCCAACACCCTGGAGAATGAGAATTGAACGCAGTTGCTTCTGAATCGCTTGGCGAGAGCGCGCTCGCCCGAACGCTTCGCGCGAATCGGTGACCCGGCATCCTGAGGCACCCCGGAAGGGGCTGGGTACGTGGATGACGATAGTGACCGGTGCGGTGGCGGGAGTCATACTCGTCTGGGGCATCGTTGAGATTGCCCGGGCGAGGATTGACGCCCGGACAACAGCTGCGGACGAGGAACCAGCCGCGGACACGATGACGACCGCGTCCCCCGGGGCGCGGTTGCACAGGGACGTGCTCTCGGTTTCCGACGCCGTACTGTACCGGGGCTCCTGGTTCGTCCTGGACCGTCTGGGTTCACAGGTTCACCGCATCAGCGAGTCCGCGGACCTGCTCGGGAGTTTCGGCCGAAGGGGCGAAGGGCCGGGCGAGCTTCGCGGCCCCGCGGCGATTGCCCTTCACGGAGACACCGTGGTCGTCTTGGACGGTGGAGACCTGCACCTGTACGACCTGGATGGGGATCATCTGGCGGACCGGCGGGTCGGTCTGGGCGGTTGTGCCAACGGGTCGGCGCGGGATCTGCTGTCGCAGCCGACGGGTCTGCTGCTGTTGGTGGACTGCAGGGCGCCCGACAGGTCGGCAATGTCGGTCATTCTCGCGAACGGCGAGGGCACCTCCCAGACTTTGGTGGTTCGCGCCAGCGAACCCGGAGTCGTGGATTTGGGCATGGCAAGCGCTGTCCTCGGTGCGCACCCGCGCGGATTCGTCTTCGGGTTGCCGAGCAACGACTGTCTCGGCCTTTTCACCCCACGGGGGGAGGAATTGGGTGAGGTATGTCACGACTGGGTCGAGCGGCTGCCGGTCCCGGCTGCCGTGCGAGGCCCGATGGAGAGCCTGCGGGCGCGTGCCCGCCAAAGCGGAATCCGACTGGTTGAACTCGATCACCTGCCACCCTTCGTCCAGGTTTTTTCGGTCAGGGGTGGGTTCGCCTACCAGGTCCCGGTGCCTGAAGAGATTGAATCGTTCCGCCTGGTCACGCGAGGGCCTGCGGAAGAGGCGGTCGCCTTTCCCTTGCCTGTCGCCGATGGCCTGTTTGCCGCCGACAACTCGGTGCTCCTGTGGTGGGAGGACGTCGAGGGAATCCGAATTGCGGTCCGGAAGCTGGATCCCTCTTGATCCAGGACGGGTTGTGGTGAAACAGGCCAGGGTGGTTGTCGAAGACCTTTTCGCGTCCTACAGGACGGGTTTCCGGCGGAATACGGTGCTTACGGGGGTGGACATGTCGGCCGCACCCGGCGAGATCACCGCGATTGTGGGTCCCAACGGGGCGGGCAAGACTACATTGTTTTCGGTCATAACGGGCCTGCTCCGCCCGGACCGCGGGAGGTGCCTGATCGGCGGGTTGCCGCCTGCGGACTACCGACGCCGCCATGGCGTCGGCTACCTGCCGGAACTCAGCGCATTCCCCCGCGGCTGGACGGTCCGGAATTCGCTGGCCCGGTGCGCTGACCTGTCCGTGTCGGAGGATTCCGCGAAGGTCTTCGCGACGGCGCTTGCCCGCACCGGGTTCGATTCCGCAACGCTGTCCAAACCCGTGGACAAGTGCTCGAAGGGGATGCAGCGCCTGGTAGGCCTTGCATACGCGCTGGCGGGCGATCCGGCGCTCGTGGTGCTCGACGAGCCGTTTTCGGGGCTTGACGTGCATGCCCGGGCGCGGCTGCGGCTTGAGATGATTGCCGCCCGCAACCGGGGTGCGACGGTGTTGTTCGCCAGCCACGAGCTTCTGGAGGTCGAGCGTCTGGCCGACCAGATATTCATTCTCGAAAACGGCAGCGTGAGGACCGCCGGTGGTGGGGACGAAAGCGTGTCCGCAGGCACGGGTCTGGAAGCCCAACTGATGAGCCACGACAGATGACGAGACGACTCCTGCCACTCCCGAGCCGGATCGCGATCCTGATCGCATCCCGCTGCGGCCCTCTCCTGATCCTGGTCCTCGCGGCTGTCGCGATGGCCGCTCTTGAGCGCAGGGCCGGTGGCTTCGATGGCACCACCACAGGTCTGGTGATGGTGCTCGGTCTCCCGTTGGTGCTGACGACCGTTGGAGCCGACCTGCGCAAAGGGGTGGCGCCGCTCTGGGTTCAGAAGCCAGTAGATCCCGTGCATTTCTACCTGGGGAAGTTCGTCGAGGGCGCCCTGGCTTCGGTCGGGTTGACAGTGGTCACGATCAGCGTCGTTGTCGCGGTGGTCTCGTGGTCGGGATGGGAACCGGCCACGCATCCCCTTCGCCCAGTTGTCGTCAACGCTCTGTTCGCGTTCGTCGTCGTCTCGGTTGCGTTCGGTTTCTGCGTCATGGTGCCACGCGGCGGCAAACTGGCCACGATGACCCTGTTTGGCATCACGATTGCCAGGGAAGCGCTGGTGTCCATGGACCCGTCCGGATGGGATTGGATTGGGTCACCCTTGGTAAGCACGGTTCTGTTCCCGTTAAGACCTCTCATTGAACTGCGGACGGTGGGAGGGGTGGAACCCGAATCGGTTCTGGGGCCGCTCGCCTGGGTCATTTGCTACGCCGTGGCCTGGGTTGTTATGGGGGCCCTTGGAATCCGGCGCGCGTTCTCGCGCGGCGCATGGGCGCGGTCTGCCTGACTCCCCGGATGCTGCTTCACAGCCGCTCTACTTCCTTCTCACAGATGGTCGACTGAGGCCAGGACTGAGAAGGGGTCCTAAGGTGCCTTTGGGAACGAATGTCAACTGCACATTACATTATGTAATGTAAACATTACCAGCAATTAATGGCATGTTGGCCCGGTGCGAGTTGAATCGCCCCCCAATGACAGGTGCTCGGGAATCAGTCCCGAATCAACATGTACGCGCCCGGAAGAGGCGCTTAGGATGGGGTTGCCTGATCGAATCGATCCCCCCACACCCGGATTTGTCCGGACAGTCTCGCAACGCTCGCTACAGCCTGCGGAGCCACGAGGAACGCCGCCACTCGGGTATGGCAGTCCAACGGCCAGGGCGCTGTGGGTGGTCGGACAAATGAGCATGTGGTTGGGTGGGAGACTTGATCGGCGAAAGCGCGTCCGTGAGACGCGGACCGGCGGAGCAATCCGGCGGGAAAACACTTCATCCCCTGTTATGGAGGTACGACTATGATGGGCGAGAGGAGAAGGAAAATGGACAGGTTTGGAATCGGTCGGCTGGTGGCTTCTGTTGCTGTCTTCGCAGCCATTGCGGTGTCGCCGGCGCTGGTGCCGCTGGTCGGGTCCCACCTGGACGGGGTCGGGCTTGCCATTGCGGCAGCGGTGTTCGGCGAGCCCGCCAGCGCACAGGAATGTACGGACAGGAATGGCGACCCGCGGATGTGTACGGCCACGGAGAAATTCGGACACTGCATGATTGCCGCCGACGACAACTTTCTTCAGTGTGCCGATTTTCACCCCTGGTGGCGAGAGTGGATGTGTTGGGCGGCCCTGGCGGTGGACTCTGCAGCGTGCGGTGGAGGGTTGGCGCGTAACATCCTCACTGGATGACCAGGATCTGGAGTAGAGAACGCCAAAGCGTTCCGAAAAGGTTGGATCACGCTGGTCGCAACCATGAGGACGACGAACCTGCGGGTTGGCGGCGGGGGTCGGGATCCCGTTCCGGCACCAATTGAGTGCACACACCGATGGTGAGCCCGGGCCGAGCTCGGGGCCCTTGGGTCCGCAGGGAAGCAAATGCGGAGGTTCTCCGGGAATTGGAGGACCTCCGCCGTTGAGGGTGCAACCCCCCGGGTGACAGGTACGAGGAAACCAGTCCCAAACCGACATGTATGCGCCCGCAATAGCAGGTTACGATGGAGTCGCCTGATCAAAACGACCGTCCTCACCCAGGATTGTCCGGATAGGGCAGCCGCCGTAGCAGCCCTCGGTGCCACGAGGAAAGCCGCCCCTCGATTCCGGCAGGTACGTGCCAAGGCAACGGGCACCGCCGGAGTGGCCTGGGTGTGCCGGATCGGAAGCTTTGGTCGGCGAAGACGCGTCCGTGAGACGCGGACCGGTGGATCAGTCCCCCGGAAACATCCTCCACCCCCTTTTCTTTGGGAGGTAACATCATGATAGGCAGTTGGAGAAAGAGGATTGGCAGGTTCGGATCCGCGCCGCGAGTGGCCTCAGCCGTCGCGATAGCGATCCTGACAGTGTCACCGGCAATCGTGCCGATGACCAGCTCCCACCTTGATGGCACCGGACTGGCCGTCGCGGAGGCGGTATTCGGCGAGCCCGTGTACGCGCAGGAGCCGCCCGGCGAGCCCTCCCCCACGGCCATTTGCGTTGCGTCGGCCGACGCGGAGTTCAAGGCGTGCCTCAAGCGGAGCCCGTGGTACAAGGATTTCCTGTGCTGGGCAGCGCGAGCTGTGGACTACCTGGCATGCGGTCTCGAGATCTTGAGCTACTAACCTTCACACCGGATCAGAAGACCCACGCGCGAAACTCCCGATGCGTCCGGATAGGGACGAATCACATGCGCGACAACCCAGACCAGGACCTGTGGAGTGGCGGCATGGTCCGGGACTTGATTCCCGCACCACCGAGGGGCATTCGTCGATGGTGAGCCAAGCCTGAAATCGGAACCCTCGGCCCACAGGGAAGCGAACGCGGAGGTTCTCCCGGAGTTGGAGGACCTCCGCCCTCGAACGACGACGAAGAGGACGGTCGTGGCAACGCAGGTTTTCCGGCTTCGACCAGCACGAAGAGCCCCTCCTCCCTTGGCCGGAGTCCTGTCCCGATGGAAACGGAGGGCCTATTGCGCCCCCCGTTATAGTAGAGGGAACATTTGGCCACCCCTCCCCACCGCCCTCATGCCACGACCCACATCGAGCCTGGCCAACACCTTCCTGGCCGACGTCTCATTCGACCTGGGCTGGAGTCTGCTCGAACGGTTCGCGGTCCTCGTGCGCGAGTCCGGTTCGGCGGATGAGCGGGCGGCCGCACACTTCATCGTGTCGCGCCTCGAGGCCATGGAGATTCCGCATACGGTCTACGAGCCCGAATTGTATCTCTCCATTCCCCGCGGTGCCTCCGTGGAGGTGGCCGGCGCCAACCTCGTGGCCAAGCCGCCGTCCTTCGCCGCCTCGACCGCGCGGAAGGGCCTCTCGGGGCAGCCGATCCACGTTCCCGCCGCTGAGATTCCGGATGCATCCGCCCTCTTCGAGTCCGCCCTCGGCACCCTGCCGGAAGAGGTGGCCGGGAAGATCGTGGTCACCGAGGGCTATCCGATGCCCGTGGCTGTGGCGCAACTGGAAGCCGCCGGCGCCGTGGGCCAGGTGTACATCAACCCGGGCAGCCGCGTCCACTGGGGGATCTGCACCACGATCTGGGGAACTCCGGGGGATTCCCAGCGCCACCTGAAACCGACCACTCCCGTCGCGGCCATCAACCGCCCCGACGGCGACCATCTGATCCAGGCCATCAAGGACGGTCTGGACCGGATCACACTCCACACCGATCTGCAGGAAGGCTGGTTCGACTGCCCCCTACCCGTCGCCCGTATCGACGGTCGCGAAAAGGATTTCCTGCTCGCTCACGGGCACTACGATTCCTGGGACATCGGCATCGGTGACAACGCGGTCGGCGACGCTACGCTTCTGGAACTCGCCCGCATCTTTCACGAGCATCGCGATGCGTTGCGCCGCTCTCTGAGAGTCGCCTGGTGGCCCGCTCACTCCACCGGCCGCTACGGCGGATCCGCGTGGTACGCGGACAACTTCGGCCTCGAACTGTCCCGGCACTGTATCGCGACCGTCAACATCGATTCGCCGGGCTGCCGGGGTGCCACGAACTACGACGCAGTCGCGTGGATGGCCGAGGCCGGAGAGGTGTGCCGTACGTCGATCCGAGTGATCGCGGGTGTCGAGCCCGGACGGGAGTTGCCTCCCAGGGCGGGGGACTACTCCTTCAACGAACTCGGCATCTCGTCGTTCTTCATGCTGCTGTCGAACATTCCGCGAGAGGAGCGGGAACGTCTCGGCTTCTACCCGGTCGGGGGCTGCGGCGGCAACATCGCCTGGCACACCGAAGCGGACCGGCTCGATATCGCCGACCGCGGGAATCTGGAACGCGACCTGGCCGTGTACGTCACGGCGATCCTGCGGTTCCTGGACGACGACATCATCCCGCTGGACTTCAGGGAAACGATGGCCGAGCTGAATGAGGCGCTCGAAGGCTACGAGACCACGATCACCAAGGACCTGGGCAAGAAATTCAACCTGAGTCCGGTTCGTGCCGCTTTCGACGCCCTCGCGGAGCGGGTGGAAGCGTTCTACGAGGCCCTCGACGAACCGTTTGTGGACCCGGTCCCCGTCAACGAAGCGCTGCTGAGGCTCGGCCGGATTCTCGTCCACCTGGGATACGCGGAAGGGCCCCGCTTCGAACACGATCCGGCGACGCCTCGCGCCCCGCTTCCCAAGCTGTCCAGGGTGCCCGAGCTGGAGCCGCTGCGGGAGGCGGAGTCGGATCGATTCCTCTTCGTGCTCACCGAGGTCCGGCGCCAGACGAACAAGGTGGTCGAGGGATTGCACGAAGCGCGCCGGATCCTGGACGGGGTCGTGGGGGTGGCGGCCGGCGGGTAGCCACTCGGTCACGCTTGCATCCTCGTGAGCACTGTGGGGATTGCTTTGCCGGACCGCAGGCTGGTCGCGCCCGCCAACCTTGTCCGGCGGCTGGAAACGTGCCAGCCTTACTAGCGGTCCAAGCCTCGTCGCTAGCGGTTTCGCCTTGGACCGTAACGCTTTGTCAGATTCTTCAACGGTTCGGAGGCAACGAGCATGAGGAGAGTGTTCCGGGGCGCCATGGTGTCCCTGGCCGGTGTCGGCCTTCTGTCCGGGGCCTTGAGCGCCCAGGGCTTCGGCGATGGTGTGGTCGTGAACGGAGACGAAATCCTCGTTGCGGCGCCCCGCGGCGCTAGCGGGGGTGCCGTGTACATCTTCACGCGGAGCGGAGATGGCTGGGCGGAGACGGCGAAGCTGATGGGACCGGACCCCGCCGAGGGCGACGGTTTCGGTACCGGCATGGCCGTGTCGGGAGACCGTTTGCTGGTCACGCACTTCAGCCCCTTCCCGCCGGTGAGCGGCGGCGTCCATTCCTACGTACGAGCGGGTTCGGGGTGGCAGCACGAAGGGATGATCGTGCCCGAGGGTCTGCCCGAGGGAATGATCGTCGGGAATTCCGTGGTGCTGAGCGGGGACCGGGCCGCTCTGAACGCGGCCGCACCGCGAGGAGGGGATGGCATGGTCCTGGTCTTCCGGCACGCGGATGGCGCCTGGGTTCAGGAGGCCGTACTGGAGTCTCCGGGCGGAGAGACGGGCACAGGCTTCGGCGGAACCCTCGCCATGTCGGGCGATCTGCTGGTGGTCGGCGCGACCCAGGCCGATTCGGCGGCGGGCGCCGCGTACGTCTACGAGAATGTGGCGGGCGGCTGGACCATGACTGGTGAATTGACGTCCGATGGCGGACCGGGGGCCTGGTTCGGCGCCGGGGCGCTGGTCGTGGGGGACCGTATCCTGGTGGCGGCAGGGAGTCCGTTTGGCCGGACCGCCGGCACCGTCACCGCCTTCGCCCGGCAGGACGGCGAGTGGGCCGCGGCCGGGACCTTCGTGGCCTTCGACGGTGGCGTCGGAGACATGTTCGGCTCGTCGATGGCGAGCGACGGCAACACACTCTGGATAGGGGCGGGGGGATTGGATTCCCGCAGGGGCGCCATCTACGAATTCGCACCGGACGCGCAAGGGGCGTGGAACTCGGTCAGCAAGATCACGGTGCCCGATCCGCAGCCCGGCGACGGCCTGGGCAGGGTGGTGGCCCATGGCGGCGATATCCTCGTGTCCGGGATGCCCGGGGACGACTACGGCGCCGGCACGGCTCTCATATTCGAGCGCGACGGCGACGGCTGGAGCAGCGCCCCCCCGATTTACACGGCAATCGCGGAATTCGACCCGGTCGTCGGAGGACAGCTTGACTGCTCGGAAGGCGAGGCTTCCGTTTTCGGGTGCGACGACGTGGATCTGGTCGCGTACCTTCCGGTCAGCGCCCTGGGCGGCGAGCGCGGCACCCGCCTCAACGACATCTGGGGGTGGACCGATCCGGAGACGGAGCGCGACTACGCCCTCGTGGGGCGCATGGACGGCACCTCGTTCGTCGACGTGACCGACCCGGCCAACCCCATTGTGGTGGGCAACCTGCCCAAGACCGAAGGAATCCGCGGAACCTCCTGGCGCGACATGAAGGTGTACAGCGACCACGTGTTCGTGGTATCGGACATCGCCGGGGCGCACGGGATGCAGGTCTTCGACCTCACGCGCCTGCGCGAGTTCTCGGGAACGATGCTCACCTTCGACGAGGACGCCCACTACGACCGCATCAACAGCGTCCACAACATCGTCATCAACGAGGAGACCGGCTTCGCCTACGCCGTGGGCAGCAGCGCGGGCGGCGACACCTGTGGCGGGGGACTCCACATGATCGATATCCGGGATCCGAAGAACCCGACCTTCGCGGGTTGCTTCGCCGACGCGAATACCGGACGGTCGGGAACGGGGTACACCCATGACGCGCAGTGCGTCATCTACCGTGGGCCCGACGAGGAGCACCGCGGCAAGGAGATCTGCTTCGGCGCGAACGAGAACGCTCTCAGCATCGCCGACGTCTCCGACAAGGAGAGCCCCGTGGCGCTTTCGGTGGCCACCTATCCCAACATCGGCTACGCGCACCAGGGGTGGCTCACCGAAGACCAGGCCTACTTCTTCATGGGAGATGAAACGGACGAGTTCCAGCTGGTCCCGAACACGAGGACGCTGATCTGGGACGTCAAGGACCTCGACGAACCCATCCTCGTGAAGGAGTTCTTCTCGGAGAACACCTCCAGCGACCACAACCTCTATGTCGTCGGCGACCTGATGTTCCAGTCCAACTACAACAGCGGGCTGCGCATCTTCGATGTCTCCGACGCGGAAAACCCACGCCTGGTCGGATTCTTCGACACGCTGCCGGGCGCGGACTCGCCGGCGATGCGGGGTTCCTGGAGCAACTACCCGTTCTTCAAGTCCGGCATCGTGGTCGTGACGTCCATGGAGGAAGGACTCTTCATCGTGAAGAAGAGGGGACGGGCCCCGATCTCATGAGAGGTGACAACGTCTTGCAACGAGGCATGGTGATGCATAGCAAATCGGTGGTGGGAGGGTTCCTCCTTGTCGGGGTGGGCGTTTCGGCTTGCACGACCGACGAAGAGGCCCCGTCCGGCGAGCCGCCGCCGCCGGCCGAGCGCGTCTACGTCGCGAACCAGGCCGGGGCGAGCGTTTCGGTGATCGACGCGGGGTCCGGCGAGGTGGTCGCGACGATCGACGTGATGCAATACGGGTTCGACGCCAACTCGCGTCCCCATCACACCGCGGTGGATCCCGACGGCGGCCACTGGTACGTGTCGCTGATCGGCGGGGGGCACGTCCTGCGCTTCAACGCCGCGAACGAGCTGGTCGGCCGCGCGCCCTTCGAGACGCCGGGGCTGCTGGCCATGGAACCGTCGTCCGGGATGCTCTACGTGGGCCGCTCGATGATGGCGCCGAGCCCACCGCAGCGAATCGGCGTGATCGACCCGGCCGACATGGGTATCGAGGAGCTGGACGTCTTCTTCCCGCGCCCCCATGCCCTGCTCGTCGATTCGGAGACCCGGCGCGTGTTCGCGGCCTCGCTGGTCGAGAATCGCTTCGCGGTCCTCCACGAGGAATCCGGGGACTTGGATCTCGTCAACGTCGACGGTCCCCCGCACACCCTGGTGCAGTTCGCGCTGTCACCCGATGGCCGCCACCTCGTCGCGACCGCGCAGATGACCGGAAAGCTCCTCGTCTTCGATGCGGCCGCCCCCGCGGCCGGGCTCGTGGCCGAGGTGGACGTGGGCACGCAGCCGTGGCACCCCGTCTTCTCGCCGAACGGCGACCGGGTGTACTTCGGCGCCAAGGACGACGACGCGGTGATCGTGGTCGAGACGGTCGGCTGGACGGTCGTGCAGCGGATCACGGCGCCGGGAATCGTGGAGCCGCACGGAAGCGCGGTCACCGCCGACGGGCGCTACCTGTTCGTGTCGAACCGCAACCTGAAGGGTACCTACACGCCCACCGGCGAGGTCGAGAACAACGCCGACGTGGGCACTGTGGTGAAGATCGACACGGAAACGTACGAGGTCGTGCAGACGATCGAAGTGGGCGCCTATCCGGCGGGCATCTCGATCGGGCCGGCGGGGTAGGTCGGTGCCGGGCCGGCTATACGCGGCGGTGCTCCCCGCCCTGGTCCTCCTGATCTTGGCGGACTGGGCGGCCGCACAGTCCCCCCGGTGGCAGCGCATCATCTACGGCATCGAGGTGCGGGACGAAGCCGGCGACCTCATCGACCACCCCTTCCTGGGCGGCTTCAATCTGCCGCGCCCCCAGCTGGCCGACTCCGACGGCGACGGCGATCTCGACCTGTTCCTTCAGGAACACTCCGACCGGATCATGTTCTTCCGCAACGACGGTTCCGGCGCCAGCGCGTACCGCTGGGTCACGGACGCCTTCGAGGAGCTCTCTGTGGGCGAATGGTACCGGTTCACCGATGTGGACCTCGACGGCGACCTCGACCTGCTCGCCGAGGAGCCCTACAGCTACATCCGCTACTACCGCAACGACGGCGGTTCGGGACCCGCCAGGTACGTTCTCGCGGCCGATACCCTGAAGGACATCGCGGGCGAACCCATCTTCTCGGACCGCCAGAACATCCCCAACGCCGCCGACATCGACTGCGACGGCCAGCTGGATCTGCTCATCGGCCGCCTCACGGGAACGATCACACGCTACGAGGCCGAGGACACGGACGAGAACGGGGTGCCGCGCTTCCGCCACATCACCGATTCCTTCGAGGACATCGAGATCGTGGCCGCCTTCCAGGGGCTCCGGCACGGCGCCAACACCATGGCGCTGGGAGACGTCGACCAGGACGGCGACCACGACCTCTTCTGGGGCGACTTCTTCGAAGCCGGCCTCCTCTTCATCGAAAACACGGGGACCTGTGGGCGCCCGGTCCTCAGGGGAACCCCGCGCCCCTTCCCCCTTTCCAACCCGATCGCCACCTCGGGGTACAACGCCCCCGCGCTGGGAGACATCGACCTGGACGGCGACCTCGACCTCACCATGGGCGTGCTCGGAGGCGCGTACGGCCCGAACCGCACCACCGTCGAGAACCTCTACCAGTTCGTACAGGGCGACAACGGCGATTTCGCGGCCGTGACCTCGCGCCTGATCAGCACCATCGACGTGGGCAGCGAATCCATCCCCGCCCTCACGGACCTCGACGGCGACGGCGACCTGGACCTCCTCCTCTCCAACAAGATCGAGCCGGAGGAATTCGAAACCGGCGCGCTCTACGTCTTCGAGAACACCGGGTCCGCGACCGAGCCCGCCTTCCATGCCCGGGGCGCGGTCCCCGGTCTCCCCACCGCCTACCACCTCGCGCCCGCCTTCGGCGACCTGGACGGCGACGGCGACGACGACATGGTGCTGGGCGAGTGGCGCGATCGGGTGATGTACTACCGCAACGACGGCCCGGGCTCGTCCCCGGGCAACAAGCTCCTGCCACGCTGGACGCTGGTCGATTCCGCCGCAGCCACCCTTACCCGGGGCCGCAACACCACCCCGACGCTGGGCGATCTGGACGGCGACGGCGACCTGGACCTCATCGTCGGCGAGTCGTCAGGCGCGCTCAACTACTACCGGAACGACGGGGGCCCCGGCGCCCCGGATTTCCAGCTCGTGTCCGACGAGTTTCAGGACATCGACATCGGCCGCCGCAGCGTCCCCACCCTGGTCGACCTGGACGGCGACGGTGATCTCGACCTGGCGGTCGGGTCGGAAATCTCCGGTCTGCGGCTCTTCCTCAACGAGGGAACGCCACGGGAGCCGGTCTTCGTGGAGACCGAACCGTTCGGACCCGACGTCCCCGCATTCACCACGCCGGTGTTTGCGGATATAAACGGTGACGGCGACCTTGACCTGGTGACGGGAGGAAACGGGGGCGGGCTCGTCCTCTATCTTGGAACGAAGGGGGGTGCGCGGTGAATCTGGACGATATTCAGGCCGTCATCGACAGCGCCAAGGTGCGCGACGACGGGAAACTGGAAGAGTTCATCCGGCGCATGTCGCCGGGTTCGACCGACGAAGAGGTGGCCGACGCGGCAAAGGTCGCCACGGAAGTGGTCGAGATGGTGCCGATCGTGCTCGCATGCGCGGCACAGGCCGCCGAACAGCGGCGCCTTACGCTGGTGGTCATGCCGATTCTGGACCACGCCGCCCGCTACATCGTCAATCCGGTGGACCTGATTCCGGAGATGACCCAGGGGATGGCCGGGCTCCTGGACGATACCTACCTGGTTTTCCGGATCCTGGAGAACCTGAACCGCGGATCCCCGCCGCTCATGGACACCGACTTCGGCGTGCCGCTGCGCTTCCTGCGGAGGCTGCTGGGGGAGGAGATAGGCGGGAAGCTGGACGCCGCGTCGATCTTCGCGCTCCAGGACGTTTCCGAGCAGATGACCCGGGCGTGGGACGAGGCGGGACACCAATCGTGAGGGCGGATGGGAAACGACGCGGCGCCGGCAGCCGTAGGCAGTGAGTAAACGGGGTTTGCCCCGGGAAAGGAAAGAACAATGATAATGGAGACGGTCGGACTGGTAGCGGGAGTGTTCGGACATGTGAAGACCAAGGACTTCGTGCGCCGGAAGCTGCGGTACACGAAGGTCGCGGAAAAGTCGGCGAGCGGGATGGGGCTTGCCACGGGTGCGGTTGCGACCGTCGGACTGGCCGCCCTGCCGGTGGTTACGTTGCTGCCGGCGGTGATTGTGGGCGCGGGCATCGGCTCAGGGGTGGCGTTCGGGATCAAGCAGGCGCGGGGGAGGTAGCAGGCGTCGACCCCGTGCGGAGTTTCACAGGCCTCCGGCAATCAATCGGAAAGCAGCCCAGTGAGCCACGACAAGCGAACCGTCCGGGCGTGGGTCCTCTACGACTTTGCCAACTCCATCTATCCGGCGGTCGTCACGACGGCGGTGTTTCCGATCTTCTACAAGGGGCGGATCGTTGGAGGCGAAGGGGGGCTCGGTGAACTCTGGTGGGGCTGGGCGGTAGCCGCTTCGGCGCTCATCGTCGCCTTCACCTCGCCGCTCCTGGGCGCGATCGCCGATCGCAGCGGCGCCCGCAAGCGCTTCCTGGCGTTCTACGTCGTCACCTGCCTCATCGGCGTGGCGCTGATGACGACGCTGGAACCCGGCATGATCGTCGCCGGCTTCTTTTTCTTCATCATTGCCAACGTCGGGTTCGAGAGCGCGAACGTCTTCTACAACGCATATCTACCGGACATCGTCCCCCCGGAACGGATCGGCCGCACATCCGGGTATGGCTACGGCCTTGGATACCTCGGGTCGGCGCTGGGCCTGCTGCTCGTGCTTCCCTTCGCGCGAGCCGGGCAAATGGAGATCGTCTGGCTCATCGTGATCGCGTTCTTCGCCATCTTCTCGATTCCGGCTTTCCGGTCTCTTCCGAAGGGCCACGCGGGCGGCCTGGGCATCGGGCAAGCCGCGGCGAAGGGAATCGCGGACTTCAGGCGGATCGCGGGCGAAGTGTGGCGCTACAAGAACCTGAGACGGTTCCTGTTTTCGTTCTTCTTCTACATCGACGGCGTCCTGACCATCATCGTGATGGCCGCCATCATCGCGGAGGAGACCTTCGGCTTCAATCAGCAGCAGGTGATCATCCTCTTCCTCATCGTGCAGTTCTCCGCCCTGGCCGGTGCGTACGCGCTTGCGAAGCCGGCCGACACGATCGGGCCGAAGAAGGTGCTGACCGGCGTGCTGTTTCTGTGGGTTGCGGCGGGAATCTCCGCGTACTTCGTCGAGAGCTCCAACGTCTTCTACGGCCTGGCTGTCGCGGCGGGGTTCGGCCTGGGGTCGGTGCAGTCCGCCAGCCGGGCGCTCATGGCGTCGCTGATTCCGGACGGGCGGGAGGCCGAACTGTTCGGATTCTATGCGCTCTGCGGGCGGTCGTCGTCGGTTCTGGGTCCGCTGCTTTTCGGTGGGACCACGTATCTTGCCGGCGGGAACCAGCGCCCGGGCTTCCTGGTGCTGACCGCGCTGTTTCTGATTGGACTTATTCTATTGCAACGGGTGAAGGATCCTAAGGCGCCCGCCGCTGAAGGAGGGACGACATGACCATCGACGCCGCCGAAAGACGTGCCGCAGTACGTGAATGCTACGCGAGAGCCGCGACCACCGGAGGGGGCTGCTGCGGGCCCTGGGATGACGGTGCACCCGCGGACACCGCCACCGCAACCATGGATGACGGCTGCTGCTCCTCTACCGATGGCGGACAGGTGTCCCAGGGAGCGGATCCCTCCGCTGCCGAAGCGATCAGTTGCGCGGTGGGGTACGACGAAAGCGAGATCAGCCGCGTCCCCGAGGGCGCCAACCTGGGCCTGGGGTGCGGGAATCCCGTCGCGCTGGCTTCGCTGAGCCCCGGCGAAACGGTGCTTGACCTCGGTTCGGGCGCGGGCTTCGACTGCTTCCTGGCCGCGGACCGCGTCGGGCCGTCGGGCCGCGTCGTCGGCGTGGACATGACCCCGGAGATGGTGGAGCGGGCCCGCGCGAATGCGGCCGGGGGAGGCTACGCCAACGTCGAGTTCCGGCTGGGCGAGATCGAAGCGCTGCCGGTGGGCGACGCGAGCGTGGACGTGGTGATCTCGAACTGCGTGCTGAACCTCTCGGGCGATCGGCCGCGTGTTCTCGCCGAGGCGCTTCGCGTGCTCAGGCCGGGCGGCCGGGTGATGATCTCGGACCTGTTGTCCGACCGGGCGGTGCCTGACTTCATCGCGACGTCGAAGGAGTCGCTGGTGGGGTGCCTGCCCGTCCAGGTGACGGAGTACGAGGCCGATCTGGTCGCGGCGGGATTCGTGGAAGTGGCCGTGGAGCTCGGGCGGCCGTATCCGTCGCTGCACATCCTGGCCGACCCGCGGGTGCGGGCGGTCATCGAGCGCGAACCGTGGCGGGAGGGGGAGGTGCGGGACTTCGTGGAGTCGATCCACGGGGGGGCCATCGCGGCCGTGAAGCGCAACCATCAAGACTGAAAGGACGACCCGTGCGACACACAGCATTCCTCGCGGCCGCGGCCGCCACACTTCTCGGCGCCTGCGCCTCCGGCGGGCCCGCCCCGACCGAGGCCCCGCCCGACAATCCGTTCAGGTACGATGTGCCATCGCCGCCCGCGGCCACCTACCTGATGGCCGACACCATGACCATGATCATCACCATGCCCGACGGTGAAATGGACATGGCCACGTCGTCCGCCACCACGATGGCGCTGACTTTTGCGGCGGATTCCGCAGGTGTGCGCGTGACCGGCACGGTGTCGGACCATTCGCAGACGATGTCCAGCACCATGATGGGCAACATCGAGATGGACGGGGACGGCGTGTCGGGCCATCTCGAGTTCGTGATCGACCCGCTCGGCAGGGTCGAGATGATATCGACACCCGAGGTCCCCGGAGACGGGATCATGCCGGCGACGCCCATCTCGTTCAACGCGCAGGAACTGCTGCCGCGCTTTCCTGGCCGTCCGCTCGAACCCGGCGATACGTGGGCCGACACGGTGATCGAGTCGGCGGACCTCAGCGGGCTCGACATACCCGTCCCGGTCGCGGTGAGCGGGGAAACCACGACCGTCTACACCTACACGCTGGTTGGAGACACCCTGGTCGATGGGCGTCCGCTCCGGAAGATTGCCGTAAACAGCGTGGTAACCGGGCAACCCTCCATCGAGGAGGGCGGCGGGCAGGTCCCCGCGGACATGACCTCCACCACGGAAGGGTACATCCTGTGGGACGCCGAGCGCGGACTCGTTGCCGCCGCGGACCTGGTCCGCACGATGGACGGATCGATGTCGACGATGGGCATGTCGATGTCGATCACCGGGGCCGGGCCGTCGAAGCTGCGGCTGGTGAACTGACGGGGATTCGGCCACCCCGACCCTGCCACACGGAAAGACAAGCGAAATGGAGCGCGTGCAGATGAATCTGGTGGAACACATGAAAACGGTGTCCGGAGTTGTCTTTGTTGCCTGTGCCCTCGTGGGCCTGTCGCCGGCGAGCCTGCTCGCGCAGGGCTTCGGCAGAACCGTTGCGGTAACCGGGGGCGTGGTGGTGGTCGGGCATCCGAACTGCAGCGGGGTGACCGGGGGCTGCGTCCACACCTACGCGAAAAACGGCGGAGAATGGACGGAGACGGGGACGATCATGAGTCCGGACGCCGCCATCGGCGACGGATTCGGCACCAGTCTGGCGGCTGCGGGGGGACGTCTGGTGGTGGTCGCACGGAACTCGGAAGACGGCGAAGCCGGACGGATCTACATCTTCTCCAGAACCGCGGATGGCTGGACTCCGGACGGCACGATTCTTCCGGAGGGCCTTCCCGAGGGTGCGCAGTTGCGCAGTGTGGTCCTTGGCGGAGACCTGGCCGCGGCCGCCGTCTTGATCCGGCGCGAGCCACCCGCGCCCCCGGCCGACGGCATGGTACTCGTCTTCCGCGACAGGGGGGACGGTTGGATGCAGGAAGCCTTGCTGGAGTCTCCCTTCAACCGGATATCCCGCTTCGGGGGCGCACTCGCCGTGGGCGACGAGAAGCTGGCGATCGGCGCATCCCGGGCCGGTGCGCTGGCCGGTGCGGTCTTCGTCTATGAGCCCGGTGCGGACGGTTGGAGCCTGTCCAGCGAACTGTCCAGCCCGGACGGACCGGCGTCGTTCTTCGGGGGGGCCGTGGCGTTCGCCGGTGACCGCCTCCTCGTCTCGGCCGGCAACCCGACGACACAGCCCGGCCGCGTCATCGCGTTTGAGCGCAACGGAGAAGGGTGGGCCGAGGTCGCCCGCGTACAGGCGCCCGACGGCGCCCCGCAGGACCGGTTCGGTTCCACCCTGATCACCGACGGTGCTACGGTCTGGGCGGGAGCTCCGGGCGTGGACGAACAACGGGGCGCGATCTACGAAATCGCCCTGAACGATGCTGGCTGGGGTCCGGTGCAAAGGGTGCGCGGCGGCGCCGACGGCGGGTCGCAGCTCGGTGGCCGCCTTGCCTACGGCGAAGGTGTGTTGGTGGCCGGGAACCCCGGGGCCGACAACGGCCTGGGTACCGCCTTCATCCTGGACGGCACCCCCGGAAACTGGTCCGAGGGAACGACCGTCTTCAAGGACGTGGAGGAGATCGAGGCGGTTCTGGGCGGCCAGGTCGACTGCGCCGGAGGCGAAGCCACCGTCTTCGGGTGCAACGAGGTGGACCTGGTGTCGTACATGCCGGTCTCGCAGCTGGGTGGCGGACGTGGCGTGCGGACCAACGACATCTGGGGCTGGACGGATCCGGAGACCAACCGGGACTACGCCATCGTGGGACGCAGCGACGGAACGGCCTTCGTGGACGTCACCGATCCGCCCAACCCGTTCCTTGTCGGGAACCTGCCCCGGACCGAAGGGGCGCCGAGCTCGAGCTGGCGCGACATGAAGGTCTACAACGACCACGTCTTCGTGGTCTCCGACAACGCGCCCGGCCATGGCGTGCAGGTACTTGACCTCACGAGACTGCGGCAATACGCCGGCGAGCCGCTCGCGCTCACCGAGGACGCGCGCTACGACGAGGTCAGCAGCGTCCACAACATCGTCATCAACGAGGAGACGGGCTTCGCCTACGCGGTGGGCGCAGGGGGTGGTGGGGAGACGTGCGGCGGCGGTCTCCACATGATCGACATCCGCGACCCGAAGAACCCGACCTTCGCGGGCTGCTTCGCCGATGAGAGGACGGGCAGGTCGGGCACGGGGTATTCCCACGACGCGCAGTGCGTGGTCTACAGCGGACCCGACACCGAGCACCACGGCAAGGAGATCTGTTTCGGGTCCAACGAGACCGCGCTGAGCATCGCCGACGTCACCGACAAGGAGAACCCCCTCGCACTCTCGATGGCGGAGTACCCCAACGCCAGCTACACCCATCAGGGATGGCTGACCGAGGACCAGGCCTGGTTCTACATGAACGACGAGACGGACGAGACCGGCGGCCAGGTGTCGAACACGCGCACCCTGATCTTCGACGTCGCGGACCTCGACGAGCCGATTCTGGTCAAGGAGCACCTCTCCGAGAACACCTCCAGCGACCACAACCTCTACATCGTGGGCGACCTGATGTACCAGTCGAACTACAACAGCGGGCTCCGCGTCTTCGACATCGCCGACCGGGAGAACCCGCGGCCCGTGGGCTTCTTCGACACCGTGCCGGGGGAGGACTTCCCATCGATGAACGGGTCGTGGAGCAACTACCCGTTCTTCAAGTCGGGGATCGTGGTGGTGACTTCAGGGGGTGAGGGGCTGTTCGTGGTGAGGTACCGGGGGAGGAGGCCGGTGTCGTAAGGCGGTCGCTGGCGCGCACCGTTTTTCGGTGCGTAGCGGGGTGCTTAGGGAGATACTGGACCATCGCGCACCGTTTTTCGTTGCGCGTCATCCGATCCACCGCTACACCCCGTGCATGAGCCAACCCGCCCCCGCCACCATGCCGACCCCTGATCGACGCACCGCCAGAGCGCAGAGTCATCTGAAGATGATCCGCGACGGCGTGCGCTCCGACCGAGCGATCGCGTCCGTTCTCGGAGTCTCGCATTCCCAGGTGTCCCGTTGGCGACAGGGTCAGCGTCCCGACCGGGAGAACGCCGACCGCCTTGCCGGGCTCGCCCTGGTGGTCGAGATGCTGCTCCGGTGGCTTGACGCCGACATCGTCGAGGAGTGGCTGACCGGGGCGAACCCGCATCTTGATGGGGCCACGCCCTCCTACTTCATTCAGCGAAGCCGGCTGTCCGGGGTGGTGGGGGCGGTGGAGGCGATAAAGACCGGTGTCTTCGCCTGAGCGGTCCCGCTGATCTTGGCCCGCTTCTGGCGCGTCATCCCTTGGGATCCGGACGTTGGCGAGGGGCGGCTGTTCTCGCCGTCCCACATCCCCCCGACGACCGGCCGTGGCCGCTTCGATCTGCCCGCGGCCTGCTCGCCCGTGCTCTACGTTGCCGAATCACCGGAGCACGCGATCGCCGAGGCCATTCAACCGTGGCGGAACCGGCCTCTGCGCACGGCGCACCTGGTGCGGGCCGGACGGCCTCTGGCGCTGGTGGGTGTGGAGATGGCGCCCGAGACGGTTTCGGATCTGGCCGACCTGTGTGATCCGGGCGCGCTCGGGCGGCTGGGAGTGAGCGCGGATCAGGTGGCGTCCCGCGATCGGGGGCGGGCCCAGCGGATCGCGGCGTCGGTGTGGGACCGGGGGCATGTGGGGTCGCGGTGGTGGTCCAGCTTCCGGGGGGACTGGCACGGTGTCGTGCTGTTCACGGCTCGCGTGAAGAGGAGCGTGCGGTTCCGGAGGCCGGAGGTGCTGGCGGCGGAGACCCCGGCGTTGCGTGAGGCGGCCGACGTACTCGGAATGCCGCTGGCAATCTGAAGCGGATAATAGTACGCCCGCCAGCGAATTGGCGGAGTATCCTGCGGGGCAACCGCTTCGTGGTAAGCCACCACGTAGCTGGAGCCTGCGACATATTCCCACTGGCGGTGCCCGACCGACAACCGTGGTCTCCGGCCGCCTGTCGGGCGGGGAAGTCGGCATTGCGCTGCGGCGGGATCAGCCGGCTGACGCGCCGCCACGGTGTGATGGAACCCGCCGCACCGTCTCGTGCGAGACGCCGCACTTGACTTGGGGGGCGGCACGAATCCCGCCGGTGGCCTGTCCCATTCCGACATGCTCGTGTCCCGGGTTTTGCCGCGGCGACGGGTGGGCGCCCGGTCACGCCACCGCCTCCAGCGCTGCGAGCTCCAGCGGCAGCGGGACCGCCGAGTCGACGAAGCGGGGGGCGCCGTTGGACAGGCGGTTGGGGGGTGGGGGCGGGGGCTCCGGCAGCTTCCGGGTGACCTCCGGCAACGGCGGCGAGCCCCCGAGCACCTGACCCTCGCGCGTGAAGAACGCGGCCTTGCCGTCGCGGTCCAGCGCCATCCGCGTCCCGCCCTCGTGGACCAGGCGATGGTGCCGGCGGCAGAGCAGGATCGTGTTGGCCAGGCTGGTCTCGCCGCCATCGGCCCAG
>JAPPGM010000003.1 GCA_028874995.1 Gemmatimonadota bacterium
GTTGACGAAGTACTCGACCGCGTCCTGGTCGGCGAGCCAGTCGGCCCCGCTGATGGTGTCGTAGATGTGGTCTTCGAGGCTGTCGTTCGGCTTGATCTTCGCCGCGGCGCCTCCTTCCGCGGTCACCGTGTGGCTGCGCATCGGATAGACCTTCGACACGCATGCCACCGAGTAGTCGGGGTTCTCCTCGGCGATCGCGATCGAGGCACGAAGCCCCGCCCCGCCGCCACCGATGATGATCACGTCGTGTTCGTGGGTCGTGCCGTGAGCCATCGTAGGGGGATCGTCTCGTGGGTGGCGGTTGGGGGAGATCGGGTGAGGGCGGGTGGGTGAGAAGACCCGCCCGGCCAAGAGCCGAAACAGCTTAGCGCGGGAGGGGGCGGGGATCAAGGTGATCCTACCAGAGCACGTCGGTTGCGTAGGCTCTCATCCTGCGGTCGCGGCTGACGAGTGTCATCCCTTCCGTGATGGCCTGAGCGATCAGAATGCGGTCGAAGGGATCGCGATGATGCCACGGGAGGGTCGCGACTTCGTGGCAGTGTTCCGGTTCCAGCGACAGCCATTGAGCGTGAAGCCTCTTCCTGCCGCCATCGATGAGATCGCGCCAGTCGGCGCTCAGTTCGAGGCGCCCGAGACTCATCTTGATCGCGATTTCCCAGAGGCTGACGATGCTGAACGAGACCTGATTCCCGGGTTCGGCCAGGGCCTTCCGCGCGCGGGTCCCCAGCCTGTCAGGCGCCCCGATCGCCCAGAGGAGTGTGTGGGTGTCGGCGAGGAGCTTCATTCACTCGTACCCCGAGAAATCGGGCAGGGGATCGTCGAAATCGTCTCCCATGCGCCGAATCAGTTCGGGCGCGGTGCCCAGCTCCGGCACGTCCGAGTCCTCGGTGATCACCACCAGTCGTACGAGGGGCCGCCGATGCCTGGCAATGATCACCTCCTCACCCGCCAGAGCGAGCCTGATCAGCCTGGACAGGTGGGTCTTGGCTTCGTGGATGTTGACTTGCATGGGGATCTCTTGGTGAAAAGTTAGTCATATAATCTAGTCATATTTTGTGTGAAAGGGCCAGTGGGGTGGGACCGCAGCGTGGTGGGACCGCAGCGTGGCGGGGCGGACGCGCATGGCAATGGACCGTGTTGTCAAACGGCGCCCCCCGGTTCGTCGACGCTGCCGTGCCGCTGGAGCTGGAACTCGAAGCCTTGGAGGCCGTGGCGTGATCACCCGCCCGCCCGTTGCCGCGGCAAAACCAGGGACACGAGCATGTCAGAATGGGACAGCCCGCGCCCGCCCGTCGCCGCGGCAAAAGCCGGGACGCCGGCATGTCGGAATGGGACAGCCCTGGCTGCCAGCCCGGCACCCTCGCCGCTCCCGGGCACTCGCCGGGCTTTGTCCACGGACTGCTGGTCCGTGCGCCCATCACCGACACTACCGGCCATCACCTGACCCGGCCCCCGCCACCTCCACCAGCCTCCCCACCTCCCTCCCATCCAGCTGCATCATGTCATGCCGATCCTTCACCAGGCACCCCAGGGTCTCGTTCGCCGTCTCGGCGTCCAGGCGATCCCTGTGCAGCGTGATCAGCGCGCGCGCCCAATCCAATGTCTCGGCGACCCCGGGCGGCTTCATCAGCCGGCGCCCCCGCAACTCCTGCACAAACCGCGTGATCTCGGCGGCGAGGCGCTCCGCGATTCCCGGCACCTTCGCCCGGATGATCTCGATCTCTTTGTCGAAGGACGGATGCTCGATGTACAGGTAGAGGCACCGCCGTCTGAGCGCGTCGCCGATCTCGCGGGTACGGTTCGAGGTCAGGATGACCAGGGGCCGGTGCGCGGCCCGAATCGTCCCCAACTCCGGGATGGTGACCTGAAAGTCCGATAGCACTTCCAGCAGAAACGCCTCGAATCCCTCGTCCGCGCGATCGATCTCGTCGATGAGGAGAACCGGGGATCGGTCCGGCACGGTGATGGCGCGCAGCAGCGGGCGTTCGAGCAGGTAACGGCGGCTGAAGATGAGGTCCTCAAGGTCGTCCTGGCGCCCCTCGCCCACCGCAATCCGCAGCCTCAGCAGCTGCTTCTGGTAGTTCCACTCGTACAGGGCCGTGTTCACGTCAAGCCCCTCGTAGCACTGCAGCCGAATCAGCTCGGCCCCCATCACCCCGGCCATCACCTTCGCGATTTCGGTCTTCCCGACACCCGCATCCCCCTCGACCAGGAGCGGTTTCTCCATTGCGCGGCCCAAGTGCACGGCAATGACGATCGACGGCTCGGCCACGTAGTCGAACTCGCGCATGGCACCCTGCAGGCGGGCGATCTCGGGTCTCACGGCCGGTTCGCCTCGCGGGCCTGCCCGACCACCCTACACATACGCCGCCGGATCCGCCTCGAAACGCGCGCGGCACCCCGGGCAGCAGAAGTGCACCGTCTGGCCTTGGTAGGTGGATGAGGGCCGCGACCCATCGGCGGGAACGGTCATGCCGCAGACCGGGTCGGTGGCAGTCGCAGTTGCGCCTGCGGGAGTTGCCGCGTTCTCGTCGGCGGCCACCGACCCCGCCCTCGCCAGCGCCACGATCTCTGCGAGAATGCTGATCGCCACCTCCTCCGGGCGCACGGCCCCGATGTCGAGCCCCGCCGGCCCGCGCACCTTCTCGATACGGCTGCCGCAAACACCCCTGGCGACCAGGTATTCGTGCACCTGGCCCATGCGTTTCGGCGAGACGACCACCCCCAGGTAGTCCGCGCGCGCGGCCAGAAGCCGCTCGACCGCGTCTTCGTCGCCCCGTCCCATGGTGGCCACGACGGCGTACAGCGCAGCCCCGGCCGGGCGCGAAGCGTACCCTGCGGCGAACTGCCCATCGAGGATCCCGACGCGTTCTCCGACGGGACCTTCTCCCGCCTCCGTCGCTAAGGCCACGTCCGCCCCCTCCGCAACCACGACCCGATACCCCATTGCTTCGCCCAGCCGGGCCACCGCGTCCGCGATCGGCGAGGCGCCGACCACCACCAGACGGGGAGCGGGATACACCGGATTGATGTGCACTTCGACCTTCCCTTCGCTGCCGCAGGACATGGGGACGGAGATGACGTCGCTGCGCGGTTCCGCGGAGCCGCCGAAGGCGAGCAGACGCGGTTGCCGCTCCGCGAGCGACGCAATGGCGTGACGGGTCACCTCGGGCAGGGTGCAGCTGCCCCCGATCCATCCGTGGACGGTCCCGTCGGACGTGATGACCGCGGTGTTGCCGGACGCCGCCGAGCTGGGGCGTTCCCGCCGGACCACCGTCGCGATCGCGTAGGGTGTCTCCCGGTCCAGCAGGCGCGCCGCGAGGCGGAGCAGGTCGCTATCCATCGTTCGCGAGCGCCTGACGGATCCACTCGTAGTCGGCCGGGTGGTCCAGGTCCCGCGCGGCCTCGGCGGACCACTCGACCTCGACCGCTTCATGGCGGTGGCGCCGCACGACCTGGCGGCCGCAACGGGCGTCCATGTCCCGGAGCTCGCCGAAGAGGCGGCGGTCGTAGAGGATGGGCGGGGCGTTGACCTCGCCGCCGTAACGGGATGCCACCAGGGGAGCGTCGGACTCTTCGTAGCGCTCGACCAGCGCCCGCAGCATCGGAGCGCTGACCAGCGGCATGTCGGCCAACATCACGATGGCGGCCGCGCTGGCGGTTCGTTCCACCACCCCGATCCCCGCCGCCACCGACGTGTGCGTCCCGTTCGCGTGCTCACCATTGAAGACGCTTCGGCACCGCAAACCGTGCAATTCACCCTCCACCGCCTCACGCGCATGCCCGGTCACTACGATCACCGGATCCAGCCCGGCTTCGATAGCCGTGCGGGCGGCACGACGCGCCACCGTCTCGCCATTCAACTCCAGCAGCAGCTTGTTGCGCCCCATGCGCGTGGAGGCACCCGCCGCCAGGACCACAGCCGCTATCTGGTGGGCTGCATTCGCGTCGTGGCGGGTGGCATTCGCAATCCGGCGCGTGGCATCCGCAGCCGGCCGGCCTGGCGTCTCGGCCACCTCCGGCTGTCCCGCACCGTTGATCACCCGCCTGCTCCACCCAGCCCCGGGGGCGACGCGCTCTCCAACCACGCCGACCACCACAGCGACGCCAGCATGCGCGCCCCCGCGGCCAGGCGCTCCGCGGCAAAGGCACGGGCTGCGGGATCCGCCGGTGTCTCCGGATCGAAACCCACGTCCCGGTCCAAACGGTACAGGGTCTCCACCTCGGCGTGCGATTCGAGGATATGGCGGCGGACGGCTTCCCGGGCTCCGCCGGACACCGACGCCGGCTCTCCCGCAGGCATATGGCGCGCCAGGTCGGCGTCCGTCAGGTGCGCCTCCACGAAGTAGCGCTCGAAGCGCGCATGGAACCCGTTGTCGCGGGTGTACCCTTCGGGGTTCGGGGTGTCACGGTCCCAGCCGTTGAAGTGAATCGTGGTGTGGTGGGGCTGGGAGGCGTCGGTCACGTAGTGCCCCAGGATGCCGGCGTCGTTGACGATCCGCTCCTCGATCCACTCACGCCGCTCGGGGTCCGTCTCGGCGGACCACATCCGCCATCCGTTTACCGTGCGCTGGTACAGTTCCATGATGCGGTACGGGAGGAAGCCGGCGTCACGCTCGGGGCGCTCCAGGCCCGCCTCGTAAAGCAACCTCAAATAGGTGAACCGGTCGGGCGCGTCAAGGGCACCATCGGGCACATTCTCCAGGTCGATGTAGTGATCGTACTGGAAGGCCTGGTCCATCTCGCGGCGCGCGCGCACGCGCCAGCGGTCCGGTTCCGGGTTGAGGTAGACCAGCTGGGGACCGGCGTCGCGAAAGAAGGCGGGCATTTCGCCGGGAAGGGTGGCGGTGGCGGCCCGTGCAGCCATTTGATGGCCCACGTAGCCCCAGGGCGGCCCGGACACGGGGTCACTGGGAGCCGACGAGCCGGTGAGCAGCAATGCCACGAAGCACGCCCCTCCCAGTGCCGTCCTTCGCATCGATTTCATCCGGCCACCTCCTCGCGCGCCATCACGAACGGCGACCTCTGGACCGTCGGCATGACCAGCATGTTCAGCACGTTCACCCGCGGTCGCGTGTTCAGCACATAGTAAACCGCGTCGGCAATGTCTTCAGGCATGAGCGAATCAACTCCTTCGTAGACGGTCCGGGCGCGCTCCTCGTCGCCCCTGAAGCGGACCAGCGAAAACTCCGTCTCGACGAGTCCGGGATCCACCGAGGACATGCGCACCCTCGTCCCCACCAGGTCCAGGTTCGCGGCATCGGTCAGGGCCCGCACGGCGTACTTCGTCGCGCAGTAGACGTTGCCCTTCGGGTAGACCATGTGCCCGGCGATGCTCCCGATGTTCACCACATGTCCGCTGTCGCGCGCGATCATCCCGGGCAGGATCGCCCGGGTCACGTTGATGAGCCCCTTGACGTTGGTGTCGATCATGTCGTCCCAGTCCTCGTGGCTCCCCTCCTGAAAGGTGTCGAGGCCGCGGGCGAGGCCGGCGTTGTTGAGCAGGATGTCGATTGTCACGCCCCGCCCTTCCAGCCATTCCGCGAACTTCGTCACGCCATCGCGATCCCTCACGTCAAGGGCGCGCGTGCGGACATCGACGCCGGTCGCCGCGAGCTCCTCCGCCAGCGCTGTCAGCCGCTCGCTCCGCCGTGCCACCAGCACGAGGTGAACCCCCGCCCCGGCCAGCGTTCGGGCGCACGCCTCGCCGATCCCGGCGGTGGCGCCGGTGACAACCGCGGTCTTCCCTCGGATTCGGTTCATGTAGTGCTTGTGGTGACCTGCCTCGGGACGCGGCGGGCGGCAGGGTTTTCGGTGCGCTCTCGGGGTGGCGAAGGGGCTTTCGCCGAAGGATCGCCGGGACGCGCCATACTAACCGGATGAAATCGGGGCCAGCAAGGTCGTCTGGCGGCCCGAGCGCGGGAATATGGCCCGGATCGGCGGAAAAAAGTAATGCATGGTTTCCATTATGGGAACTAGTGTTTACATCTTGACCATTGACGGGCACCTGGGGGGCCGGCCTGCGACGAGGCAATCGCGGCGCCGCCAACGTACGTCATCTTCCCAAACGACCAACCCCGGTACAGAATACGACTCCCCCGGGCGGCCCATGCGCCAAACGCCACACGCCCACCTCAACGAATCAACCCAGGAGCCAATCCCTTGAGCAACGCCAAGGTCACCCACTACCGCGTCGCGGACCAGCCGACCGAAGAGCTGAACCCGCTTATCTCCCGCAGCCTCATCACCGGCGAGCGGTCCATGCTCGCGCACGTGTACCTGAAGAAGGGCGCGGTCGTGCCGATGCACTCGCACGACAATGAACAGATCACCTACGTCCTCGAGGGTGCACTCAAGTTCCGGATCGGTGACGGCGGGCCTGAGGACCTGGTCGTCCGCACCGGCGAGGTGCTGCACCTGCCCAGCAACGTGCCCCACGAGGCCGAGGCGCTCGAGGACACCATCGACGTGGATGTCTTCACCCCGCCACGGCAGGACTGGCTGGACGGCACGGACGCATACCTGCGGGGTGGTGACGCCGGGGCGGAGGAATAGTGGGAATGGCCGGCAAACTGGCGAGCAGCCCCTGGATCTGGAAGGACGGCGACTTCATCCGCTGGGAGGACGCGAACGTCCACATCCTCAGCCTGGCTGTGCAGTTCGCGGCCTCGGTCTTCGAGGGCGTGCGCTGCTACGAGACGCCGAGGGGACCGGCGGTCTTCAGGCTGCACGACCACCTGCGCCGCCTCATGACGTCGAGCCGCACCTACCGGATGCAGCCCGATTACACGATCGACGAGCTGGTGGACGCGACGCTGGCGACGATCCGCAGGAACGAACTGACCTCGTGCTACATCCGGCCCATGGTGCTCCGGGGCTATGGATCGTCGAGCATGCACCCCGAGCACAGTCCGATCGAAACGTACATCCCGGTGTGGCCATGGGGCGCGTACCTGGGCGAAGAGGCGCTCGAGCGGGGCGTCGACGTGTGCGTGTCGTCGTGGAACCGGCCGCGGCCGAACACGATCCCGAGCGGGGCGAAGTCGTCGGGGAACTACATGCTCTCCACGCTGATGGTCACGGAGGCGTCCAGGCACGGATACGCGGAGGCGATCGGGCTGGGGCCCGGCGGGCTGGTCAGCGAGGGGAGCGGCCAGAACCTCTTCCTGGTGGTGGACGGCGAGGTGGTTACGCCGATCCTCGACGGGACCTCGCTGTCGGGGATCACCCGTCACACCGTGCTCAAGATCGCCGAGGAGCTGGGCTACACGGTGCGTGAACAGCTGGTGTCGCGCGAAATGCTCTATGGCGCCGACGAGATGTTCTTCACCGGAACCGCCTCGGAGGTCACTCCGATCCGGTCGGTCGACGCGCTGAAGGTGGGGGAGGGGCGGCGGGGGCCGGTGACGGAGGCGATTCAGGGGCGGTACCTGGAGTTGGCGAAGGGGGAGGGGCCGGATCCGTGGGGGTGGGTGACGTATCTCTGAGGGATCCTACCCGGCCCCATCCAGCGCCAGCACCACCCCGAGCAGCACATCCGCCCCGCGCGTGATGTCCTCCGGGGCCGTGTATTCCCGCGGTGAGTGGCTGATCCCATCCCGGCTCGGAACGAAGATCATCCCGACGGAACCCAGTTCCGCCATGCTCTGAGCGTCGTGCCCGGCGCCGGACGGCATGCGCAGATGGGTGTACCCGAGCGCGTCCGCCGACGCCTCGATCATGTCGCGGAAGCGCGGGTCGGTGGGCGCGGCGAGGCTCTCGTAGAAGCGGTCGAGTTCGATGGCGACTTCGTGGTCCGCCCCGACCGCGCGGGCACGTTCCTCGATCTCGGCGAAGACGCTCGCGATCTTGTCCATCTCCAGGTCGCGGATTTCGAGCGTGGCCCGCACCTCGCCCGGCACCACGTTGGGCGCACCCGGCACGGCCTCGATCCGGCCGACGGTGGCGACCTGTCTCCCCTCCGTGTTGGTGGCGACATCGTTCACGGCGCGGATGAAGTCGGCCGCGGCGACGAGCGCGTCGCGGCGTTGGTTCATGGGGGTCGTCCCGGCGTGATTCCGGGCGCCGCGCACGGTCACGTTCCAGCGCCGGATGCCGACGATGCCCTCGACCACGCCGATCTGGACGTTGGCCGCTTCCAGTACGGCCCCCTGCTCGATGTGCAGTTCGAGGAAACCGGCAATTGAACCGGGTTCGCGCCGCGCCTCGTCGAGCCGCGCGGGGTCGCCGCCGAGACGGGTGATGCCGTCCCGTATGGTGAAGCCCGACGCGGTCACGATATCGAGTTCGTGCGGTTCGACGCGGCCGACCAGAGCGCGGCTTCCGGTCTTGCCGCCTTCCTCGTTCTGGAAGATCACCACCTCGAGGGGGTGGCGGAGTTCGATTCGGTGGTGGTGCAGAGTGAGGGCGATTTCGAGGGCCGCCGCCACGCCCACGTGTCCGTCGTAGCTGCCGCCGGCGGGGACGGTGTCCAAGTGGGACCCGATGATGATCGGGAGGGCAGCGGGATCGGTGCCGGGACGCCGGCCGATCAGGTTGCCGGCGAGGTCGACCGACACTTCGAGTCCGCTCTGCCCCATGGCCTGCGAGGCATAGCGGCGGCCCTCGATGTCCTCGTTGCTGTAGGCGAGGCGGGTCGTGCCGCCGTCGTCGGTGCCGCCGAACTGGCGGAAGACCCGGACGATCGCGTTGAGGCGCTCGCCGTCGACGCGGGGTGGTTGGGGGTGGAGGGGCCCGCCATCTCGGGTGGGGAGCGAGCCGCCATGGGTTGGCGATCCAGCGGCAAGCCGGGCCGGGAGTGCGGCCGCGAGGGCCGCCGCAACCTTGAGGAAGCCCCGCCGCGGGTGCGGGCGGCTGGAATCGAGTAGCGGATCGAGGGTCATTCGCCGTATCCTGGCGGTCATGAAGGCATGAGGCCGTACCCGGACCACTGGCGACCGCGCGGAGGACATGCCGCCCGCGTGATCGCAAGAGCCACGTGCCGTTTCAACTTGCACCCTTCAGAATAAGGCAAGCCCACACTGTTGGACGAGGACATCTTCGACTTCGACGGCAACTACGGGGAGCGATACGAGGTGCTGGCCCGCCGGGTCATCCCCGGGTACCCGACGCTGTTTCCGATGTTCACCGCGCTCATCGAGCCGGAGCTTCCGCGGCGCGGCCGGGTCCTGGTGGTGGGTGCGGGCACCGGCATCGAGATCGTCCACCTGAAGCGGGCGCGGCCCGACCTGCGCGTGTACGGGGTCGATCCGTCCGAACATATGCTCGAGCTGGCCGAACGGCGGGTCGCCGAGGCGGGCTTGAGCGAAGGCGTGACGCTTCAGCTCGGCTACGCGGGCGACGTCCCCACCACACCCCGCTTCCACGCCGCCACCCTGATCAACGTCCTCCACTTCGTCCCGGATGACGGGGGGAAGGCCGAGCTGCTGGCGGATATCGCCCGGCGGCTGAGGCCCGGCGGCGTTTTCGTCTTCTTCGACCTGCACGGCGGCGACACCCCGGAAGAGCACGATCGGTACCTTTCGGCGTGGCGGCGCTACTGGAAGATCCGTGACATGAGCCCCGCGGAGATGCGCGACTTCAACGACCGGATCCGCGAGGGGATCCACTTCACGCCGGCGGCGCGGAGCATCGAGCTGGCGCGTGCGGCGGGGTTTGTGGAGCCGGAGCGGTTCTACAGGAGTCTGTTGTATGGGGGATGGACGTTTCGGCGGAACGGAGGAGGCGAATGACGAGTGGGTTCGGCAAGGGTATGGGCTGCTTCGCGCTGGCCCTTGCGCTGAACGGCTGCGGCGACACTGCCGGGGGTCCCTCATCGGGTGCGGGCGGCGTTTGGGATCTCGACCCCGAGAGCAGGTGGCAGCTGACCGAGAGCTTGAGGATTGGAGACCTGCATGGTGAGGGGCCGGCTGCATTCGGAGAGGTTCGATGCCTCGCGGTCGACCCGATGGACAGGATCTGGGTCGTGGACGAACTGGCGGAGGAAATGAGGGTCTTCGGGGCTGACGGCTCCTTTGTGCGTACCGTGGGGAGGAGGGGGGAGGGGCCGGGGGAATTCAGGCGGATCGCGGACGTGTTTCCGGGACCGGAACAGGAGATCTGGGTCGAGGACCGGGTCGGCAGGCGATATGAGATCTTCGACACAGCGGGAACCAGGATCGGCGGCCATCCGACTGCGCTGGCCAACGTGGGCAACGCGCGACGGAGCTGGACGCGGCAGGGTCTGCTGGTGGTCCGTGATCCCATAACTCGAACTGTCGGATTCTTCGAGCGCGTGGAAGGGGAACTGAGGGACACCGGGCGCGAGGCCGCACCGCCGAACACGGACAGTCTGGCGCAGCCCGTCGAACCCCCGGCGTCACTAAGATTCGAGTCCGCCGGACCCATCGCCGGATCCACCAGCGGACGGATACCGTTCACACCCCGGGTACGCGGCTTTTTCGGCTCCGACCTCGACCGCTGGGAAGCCCTCCAGATCGCCACGGATCGCTACGAGATCCGCCGGAGAAGTCTGGAAACCGGGGATATCCTCCTGGCGGTCACCCATCGGTACGAACCGGCCGCGATTCCGGATTCCATGCGGAAGGCCGCGGCGGACTCGGTGGTCGACCGCTATACGCAAGGTGGCAGCAAGCTGGTCACCGACTTCGACTGGACGATGGTCCCGCAATACTACCCCGCGTTCGAGGGCTTCCATGTGTCGGCCGGCGGCGATGTGTGGGTTCGACGCACGGTTGCCGGGGGTCTCATCGGGTTCGATGTCTTCGCGCCGGACGGCCGGTTTCTGGGCCAGCCGACGGTGTCCGTGGATCTGGGCAGGATGAGGGTACAGGTGATCACGGAGAACAGCCTTTACGCCATCGACACCGACGATCTCGGCGTGGAGTACGTGGTCCGCTTCGATATCGCGGGGGTCGGCGAAGATCGCGTAGCCGCACGATTCATGACGGGTTGCGATTCCTTCTGACCGGCTGCCCGCCGCCCGCCCGGGCCCCTCACTGGCACGGTTCGTCGCCGAGGCCCGGGCGGGTTGGCCCACGGATTGCCCGGAGGGGGGCTTCTACCCCCCCGGCCCCGTAATCCTGTACTCGCTGGGCGGATCCACCCCCAGCAGGTGCTCGACGAAGTAGTCCCACGTGCGACGCACCGCGTACGGCTCGTTCGCATATCCGTGATTGCGGTTCGGCAGCACGAACATGTCGAAGTCCTTGTTGTGCGCGATCAGCTCGTCGATGACCCGGATCGTCATGTTGGGGTGCACGTTGTCGTCGAGCGTGCCGTAGTGGAGCAGCAGCTTCCCCTTCAGGTTCGCGGCCAGGTCCTGGTTGGCCTGGTTGGCGTAGTTGTCGGTGCCGTCGGGGTTCTCGACCAGCAGACCCTGGTACTTCTCGGCCCAGGTGTAGAAGTAGCCCCGGTTGTCGTGATTGCCAGCCCCCGAGACCGCGACCTTGAAGAAGTCGGGGTAGCGGAGGATAGCGTCGGTGGAGGAGAAGCCGCCCCCCGAGTGGCCGAAGATGCCCACCCTCCCCAGGTCCATCTGGGGATGGCGTCCCGCGAGCTCCTTGAGCGCCGAGATGTGATCGGGGAGGCCGTTGTCGCCCATGTTGCCGTAGTAGGCGTCGTGGAAGGCCTTGGAGCGGAAGGGTGTGCCGAAGGCGTCGACCTGGAAGACGATGAAGCCGAGTTCGGCGAGCGCACGGCCATTGCTCCACCCGGAGGTCGAGAAGTTGTACAGGGTGACGCCGCCGACCTGGGGGCCCGGGTAGATGTAGTCGACCACCGGATAGGTGGCATCGGGGTCGAAGTCGGTTGGGAACCAGAGGAGGCCGTAGACGTTGGTGGTGCCGTCGCGGCCCTTGGCCTCGAAGGGGACGGGGGGGACCCAGCCGGCTTCCTCGAGGCGCGAGATGTCGGCGGTCTCGACCTCCTGGACCACGCGGCCGTTCTGGTCGCGGACGACGGCCAGGGGAGCCGTGGTGGGGGTGGAATACTGGTCGACGAAGTAGCGGCCCGAGGGGGCTGGGACGATCTGGTGGACGGCGTCCTCGGGGGTGAGGAGGCGGGGTTCCGAACCGTCCAGGCTGGCGCGGTAGAGGTGGACATAGTAGGGGTGCCGGCCCTCTTCGCGGCCGACGCCGGTGAAGTAGACGGTGCGGTCGGCCGCGTTGACGCTCATCACGTCGAGGACCAGCCACGGGCCCGAGGTGACGCGGTTCTTCAGGTTGCCCTCCCCGTCGTAAAGGTAGAGGTGGCCGAAACCGTCCCGTTCGGACCACCACAGGAACTCGGAGCCGTCGCCGATCACGCGCCACGCCGGCTGATAGGACATGAACTGGTTGAGCTCGAGGTAGGTGGGGCCGGTCTCTTCCAGCAACTGGGTGGCGGCCCCGGTGGCGGCGTCGACGCGGAAGAGTCCGTACGTCTTGAAGTCGCGGGCGCGGTGGGTGTAGAAGAGCTCGCTGCCGTCGGCGGTCCATTGCACGGCGGCGTAGGTCGTGTCGCCGCGGGTGAATTCGCCCGGGTTGGGATCGACGTCGGCGCGGACTCCGGAGCGGCTCTCGACATCGAAGATCCACAGTTCCGAGGTGGGGATGATCGAGTCGCCGGGAAGCGGGTAGGCCCACGAGTGCAGGATGGGGCGACCGTCGGCGGCTTCGAGGAGATGGAACCGGCCCACTTCGCGTTCGTCGTAGCGGTGCGTCGCGATGCGGCGCGAATCGGGCGACCACTGGAGCATGGGCGACCGCTTTCGCCCCTCGCGGCGCACGGTGATCTCCGTGCAGCAGCCCTCGGGGATCGCGCCGTAGCCGTAATCCTCCTCGCCGTCGTGGCTTAGCTGGACCTCCTCGCCGCTCTCGGCGTCGCGCACCCAGAGGTTCTCATCACGGGTGAAGGCGATCCAGCGGCCGTCGGGCGAGGGGCGGTTCGCATAGGTGCGGGCGGGTTCGGCGGTAGGGCCGGAGCAGGTGTAGGTCTCGATGTCGCAGCGCCACGCGACGCTGTCGGCCAGGTGGAACTGGATGAAGCGGCCGCCGTCGGCGAACTCGAAGGTGGTGAACGGGAGCTTGTTGCCCTCGTAGGCGGTGTCGGCGGCCATGGAGAGGGCGGACGCGAGGCGGGCGTGGTCGAAGGCGACGGCGCGCGAGGGGGCCGCCGGGTCGACGACGATGAACTCGTGACCGGACTCGGTGCGGCTGCGGAACCAGAAGCGGTCGCCGTCGAAGAACTCGGGGGTGACTTCGTTGCCCGCTACCAGCTTGGCCGCGTGCCAGGGCAGGAACTGCTCGGCGCGGGCGTAGTCGCTTTCGGTGACCTGTTGGGCGGTGGCCGCGGGGGCAGGGGACAGGAAGAGGGCGACGGCGAAGAACGAAGCGATCCATCCCGGATGCATCGCGGCTGCGATGCCGGAGGGATTCCTGCCGCGGGCCCCCGGAGCGAGTGACAGCGGAGCAGTGATCGGGAGCGGTCCGGTCAGTTTCCACTGAGGTGGGCGAAGGAAGGGCGCCATGGGGTCCTCGGGGTCGTGGGTGTCGGGCCTGTCGGGGCGGCCGGGCATCGCGGAATCTACTTGATCCGAATGACGTAAATCTCCCGGTGTTGTAAGGGGCGGTCGCCGTTGGAGTCGAAAGCGATCCTGGAACCGTCCGGGGACCACGCGGGCGACCCGGCCGACCCGCGGCCGAAGTTCGTCAGGCGCTCAACGTCGCTTCCGTCCGCGTCCATCACATAGATCGAACTATGGTAGTGGCGGTGGGACTGGAAAGCGATCCTGGTCCCGTCCGGGGACCATACGGGCTCCTCCCCCCCGAGGTTCGTCAGCTGCGCGAAAGCTGAGTCGGGCGGTTCCACCGGGCTTTCGCAGGCGGCGGCCGGCAACACTACAAGCGAGGCGAAGAGGCGTGCGGAGGAGGGAAACCGGGTCATGGATCGGATGGGTGGGTGCAGCGCCTTTCTGAGAGACGGCCCGGATTCAGCGGGATTGCAGACCCGCCTATTGACAGCCTGACGGGAATCTTGCCGGTCCTGCCCCGGCACGCAACCAGGAGTCCTGGAAGCGCCATTCGCCACCGGGAGCGAGGCCGCCGAGTCGCCCGGAAGCCAGTGCCGCATTCGCGAAGGTCTCTCCGTAGCCGCGGGCGAAGTCATGACCAGGAGGTCCGTTGACAAGGTCACCACCTGGCAGGGACGTGCAGGACCGGTCCCTGGGTGAGGAAGGGGGTCGGGCGGGCCGGTGTGGGGTGGAGTTCTGGCTCCGCGCGGGGGGTCTCGGCCAGACCGCGACGAGGGGGTCGGGTGGGTCCTACCGGCACCCCAACCGCCGGATTCTCCACCGATTTTATTTGATCGGAAACCTGCAGAAAGCTCTCGAAATCCCGTAAATCATTGATTCACAACGATTTATTTATTTGACGATTATTTCCACATTGCGATGTTCCGGGGCGGCCGACACCCGTTCCAAGTGGCCCACCGAGCCTGTCCGTCGCTAGAATGTGCCCATCCTTGACGACCAGGGATTCCCCCTTACGAACGGCCCGCCCGGTGACGCCTCCTCGCTCATCCCGCTACCTCGTCGACCTGGTCCGTCGGCTCAGCGCCCTCCCCCACGAGACGGAGTGGGTGGAGTTCAAGGTGAACTACCGGAATCCGGAGCAGGTCGGCGAGTACGTCTCGGCCCTCGCCAACTCGGCCGCCCTGCACGGCGAGTCTCGCGGCTACGTCCTGTGGGGGGTGAGGAACAGCACCCACGAACTGGTGGGGACGGACTTCGTTCCAGCTGCCGCAAAGAAGGGGAACGAGCTCATCGAGCCCTGGCTGGCGCGGCTTATCGAGCCGCAGGTCGATTTCCAGTTTCATCAAGTCGATGTGGACGGATCGCGGGTGGTCCTGCTCGAGGTCGGACGCGCTACGCGCCAGCCGGTGGCCTTCAAGGGTGTCGAGTTCATCCGCATCGGCAGTTCGACTCGAAAGCTGCGGGGCCACCCGCCCAAGCAACAGCAGCTCTGGCGTGTCTTCCTGGCTGCACCCTTCGAAGACGGCATCGCGGCCGAGCATCTCTCCGGCCAGGACGTCCTGCAGGCATTGGACTACCCGTCATACTTCCAACTGCTCGAGGTGCCGGCGGCGGATGGACGGAGTGCCATCCTGGAGGCTTTGGCGCACGAGCAGCTCATCCTGCGGAACCAGGCCGGCGGCTACGACGTCACCAACCTGGGCGCCATTCTCTTCGCCCGTCGTCTGGCGGACTTCCCCGGCCTCAGGCGGAAGGCCGTGCGTCTGATCCGCTATCGGGGCTCCGGGCGCATGGACGCGGAGCGCGAGCAGGAAGGCGGCAAGGGCTACGCGAGCGGCTTCCACGGCCTGGTGAGCCACGTCCGCGCCTGGACTCCGTCCAACGAGGTGCTGGGCCCCGCGTTCCGTCGCGAGATACCGATGTTCCCGCCGGCTGCGATCCGCGAACTCGTCGCCAACGCCCTGATCCACCAGGACTTCGCGACGACCGGCGCGGGGCCGATGATCGAGATATTCGACCGTCGTCTGGAAATCAGCAATCCCGGCGAGCCGCTGATCGACACCAAGCGCTTTCTCGACTCGCAGCCCCTTTCCCGGAACGACAGGCTGGCGAACCTCATGCGCCGTCTGAAGATCTGCGAAGAGCGGGGCACCGGGATCGACAAGGTGGTTGACGCGGTGGAGACCTTCGCCCTTCCGGCACCCGTGTTCGAGAGGCCTCCGGGATTCACGCGGGCCTTGCTGTTCGCCCACAAGCCCTTCCGCGAAATGGACCGAGGCGAGCGGCTCCACGCCTGCTACATGCACGCCTGCCTGCGTCACGTGACCCAGAAACCCATGACGAACTCATCGCTGCGGACGCGCTTCGGGATCGCAGACAGGAACGCCTCGACGGCATCGCGCGTCCTCGCCGACGCCGTGGACGAGGGGTTGATCGTGGTCGCGGATCCGGCGGCGGGCCCGCGAGCGCGGCGCTACCTGCCGTTCTGGGCCAAGGCGTGATCCGGGGCCCGCGCCACCCTCGTCGCCGTTCGGTGCCGATTTTATTTGATCGGAAACCTGAAGAAAATCCTTGAAATCTCGTAAGTCGTTGATTCACAACGATTTGTTTTCTTGACTGTTATTTGATCGGAAGGGGATTTCGAGGGGGCGTACCGTCGGTCTGTGGGGCCCGCTGGATCCGTTGGGACGGCGAGAGACGGGAGAGCTACTTGGTCACTGACCAAGTTGAAGCATGAGCAGTGACCAAGTCGGTCCGGCGACGGCCGCGCCCTCTGGGACGGGTTCGTTCCCGTCGAGCATCCTCATCCTCGGTGCCGCGCGGGCGGCGGGAGATCAGAGAGCGGCTATCGCCTCGACGAAGCGCCGCTCGCCCCCGGGGGTCAGGCCGACCGGTCCGCCGGACTTCAGGGCCGCGTCGGCAAAGGTCCGCCCGTAGCCGCGAGCCAGGGTCATCACCACCAGGTGCGCCGCGAAGGTGACGATCTGACAGGGCACGCGCAGCACCGGTCCCTGGGTGAGGAAGGGGGTGGGGCGCACCGGGTCGAAGAGGTCGAGGGGGGTGAGGTGTTCCAGGACCTGCGGGACGCCGGGGCCGACGAAGGCAAGCATGCAGTGTCCGTCGGTGGTTTCGGTGAAGCCGGCGGTCGGAGGCGTCGGGGGCGACGAGCTCTCGCCCAGGTGCCAGATCGCGACCTGGGTCCGGTTCATGCGGTTGATGACGAGAGGGGCGTGGACGCCGACCTGGCCGTACTCTCCGGGCACGGGCAGGTCCATGGGCCGGCGGGCGGCCACGTCGGCGTCCTGGAAGTCCCAGCGCCGCCTGTGGCTGAGGTCGACGAGGCGCGGACCCGGGCGGTCATCCTCGTCCTCGTAGCGCAGGACCACGGTCCAGCCGTCGCGAAGTTCGGTCTCGGCCGGGGTGGCGTCGAAGGAGACGGGGGAGCGGCGGAACGGGGGTCCGATCTTCACGAGCGCGGTTTCCCGCCTTCGGGGTCGTAGAAGGGCGGTGGGACGACCGTGGCCGTGCAGATTTCCGGGCGGCCCGGACTCTCCTCCTGGCGGATGAGGAGCCTGCCCCCCAACCCCACCACCCCCTCGCGCACCAGCGCCATCCCGTACCGCCACCCCAGCGCCTCGCTACGGCGAGTCGTGCACACGTATCCCACGATCTCGCCGCCGTCGACCACCACCGCCCCGTCGCGGGGCGATCCCGATCCCGGCCCACCACCATCGCGCCCGTTACGACCCCGCCCACTACCGTCCACCCGGAATCCCACCAGCTTCATGCGTCCCGGCTGCTTCTCGCAGGCCCTGAGCGCCGGTGCCCCGACCTTCTGCGACGCCGTGTCCTCGCGGTCCCACAGCCACCCCATCCCGATGTCCGTCAGCGTGACCCGAGCCTCCGACTCGGCCCCGATGATGACGTGCCCCTTCTCGGCACGCAGACAGTACTGCGCCTCCAGCCCGAAGGGTCGAATCCCGAAGTCGGCGCCCGCCTCGATCAGCAAATCCCACACGTACCGGCAATAGCTGGACGGGACATGCAGCTCGAAGGACAGCTCGCCGACGAACCCCAGCCGCAGGCAGCGCGCCTCGACCCCATCCCCGATGGTGATACGCCGGCATCCCAGATAGGGGAACCCCCCGTTCGAGACGTCGGAGTCGGTCACCCGATCCAGCACCTTGCGCGCATTCGGCCCCGCGATGTTCAGCGAGCCCAGCACGTCGGTGAGGTTCACCAGGTTGTAGTCCCACCCGTCGTAGCGTGTGTGATAGCGGAACCACTCCACCGTCGGGCCCGCGCGGCCGGAGCTGGTGGTGAGGTAGTAGTCGTTCTCACCTTCCCGGACGACCAGGCCGTCATCGACGAGTTGCCCCATGTCGTTGCACATCGCCGAGTACTTGCAGCGCCCGCGCCTCGCCCCGCGCATGTCGGAGATGTAGACGCGCTGCAGCGCCTCGAGCGCGTCCGGACCGAAGATGCGGAACTTCCCGAGCGGCGAGCTGTCCAGGATCCCCACGTTGCGGCGCACGTTGCGGATCTCGTCGCGGCACGCCCGATCCTCGCTGAAGTGGCGGGCGCGCTCCCACGCTCCGGCGCGGCGGAAGATGGCGCCCAGCCCGGCCAGCTCCCCATGCAGCGGCGTGCGCTTGTGCACGTCGTGGTTCGGCCCCGCCACCGTGGCCAGGCTGGGCGGAGCCAGCGGGGGCCGCATCGTGGTCGGCGTCGCGGCCTCGACGGGATCGCCTCTCATTTCGGCCATGATCATGGCCAGGTTCTGCCCCGCGACCCGGTACTGGCCCGGCCCGAGCCCGAATCCCCCGAAGCGCTTGGCGAGTTCCGGCACGTCGAAGCCCTGGCGGGCGGATTCCACGACGTTCTTGTAGGTGCCGTCCTCGTCGAGGTCGACGAACGCCTTGGCGCCGCGGCCGATGCCGGGGCCGTGGCGGATACCGCATCCGGCGACCGGGCCGGGGAGGGCATCCGCGTCGCGCCGAGCGGTGGCGACCGAAGCGGCACCGTGCCGATCGGTTGCCTCTGCCTCGCGCCCGCCGGTGGCTGCCGCTTTGCCGGCCCGTTCCTGCGCGCCGTCGAGGCAACAGGTGACGGCACCATGTCCCGCCAGCCTCCCCGACGCCTCGATCGATCGTGGGTCGCGCAGCCCCGTCATGCTCCCGGCCAGGAAAACGCCTGGCGGCAGCTCGATGGGCCGGTAGCCGTGGGTGTGGGAGCAGTAGGCCAGCCGCGCCCCGACGCTTGCGAGGACCCCGATGCGAGGCTGCATGCCCGCGTTGGCGACGAGCAGGTCGCACCGGAAACGACGCGAACCGGTGCCGTTCAGCGGACGCAGCTCGCACGCTTTCACCTGCCCGCGGCCCATGGCCCGTGACGCCGCCCATCCGGACAGCACGGGGATGCCCCGCTCCTCGAGCGCCGCAACCAGCTCGGCATCCTGCCGCCCCACCTCCCGCGCATCGGCCACGGCGCGGATCTCCACGCCCAGCTCCGCCAGGTCGGCCGCGGCCTCCAATCCCAGGTCATCACCCACACTGAAGACGGCCACCCCACCCGGCCTCACCGCATACGTGCGCGCCAACCTCCACGCCGCCCCCACCTGCATCACCCCGGGACGGTCGTTCTGGTTGAATACCAGCGGCCGGTCCATGCAGCCGGCGGCAACCACGACGGTCTCCGCACGGCACTCCCAGTGGCACTCCCGAAACGGGTCGTCCCCGGTACCCACCGTAAACCCTGTCACCAGGTTCTCTCCCCACACACCGGTGACCGGAGAGCTTGTGAAAACCTTCACAATCTCCGGGGACCGCGACCGCGCCTCCAACAACCGCGCCGCCAGCGCTTCCCCCCGCCGGTGGAGCGCCACCCCGTCGAAATCCCGCGTCCTCCAGTCCAGGTGACCACCCAGCCAACCCCGCCGCTCGAACAGACAGACCCTGAGCCCGCTCTCGGCGGCCGCCAGCGCCGCGGCCATGCCCCCCGCCCCACCACCAATCACCGCCACATCCGCATTCAGATAGCGCTCCGCTCGCACGCCGCTCTCCGCCCGCCCGCCGTCACCAAACCCCACGGGATCCAGCACCCCGGTCCCCGCCATCCGCCTCAGCCCGTTCTGGAAGATTGGCCACGCACGCCGCGGACGATGGAAAACCCGATAGTAGAACCCCGCCGGCATCATCCGATCGAACGCATCGAGGAAGCCGAACACATCGCGGCGTGGGTCGCCCCGTACATTCTGCGCTCTCACCGACATCCCCGCCCGCAGTTCGGTCGTCTCCGCGCACTCGTTCGGCACCCCGTCGATCCTCATCAGCGTGTTCGACGACTCGCCGTCCATGCTGTAGAGCCCGCGCGGACGGTGGTATTTGAGGCTGCGCCCGAAGATTCGCACGCCGGCGGCGTAGAGCGCAGACGCAACGGTGTCTCCCGCGAAGCCGGTCACGGGCCGCCCCAGGAAGGTGAAGTCCAGGGGCCGGGAGAAATCGACCCGGCATGTCGGTCCCCCGGGCAAGCGGCCCTCGGGCGGGCCGGCTCGGTCCGCGACAACCCCCGCACCGTCGCGATCACCCATCCCCATCACCCCCCTCCACCTCCCGGTTCGCCACCGGATCCCTCGTCGTCCTGAACCACACCCCGCACCCCTGCCCGTGATACCACCATTCCTCCCGCGGCTCGCCCGGAATCAGCCGGAACTGCACCCACCGAAAGTGCTCCTCCGCGCCCAACCCCTCCTGCGTCGGCCGCGGCCCGCGCTCCTGCCCTCCGAAGGTGAACTCGTACACGTCGCGTTTGCCGCACACCGGGCATGTCAGCCGAAAGGTCATCGTCGCCCTCCCATCAGTCCCAATGCCCGTACTTCATCACCGCCGCCGTCTCCCCCGAGTAGCGATTCTCCAGAAAACGTTTCAGCTGAAACGCCTTCAGCATCTCCGGCCGCTCGCCGCTCGCCATGTACTCCGCCATGTACTTCCCCGCCACCGGCCCCGACTTGAACCCGAAATACCCCCAACCCGCATCCAGGTATAGCCCATCCCACCCCAGCTCCCCCTCCATGATCGGCGCCATGTCCGGCGTCATGTCGGCGAGCCCTGCCCAGATGCGCATGAACCGCACTCCGCGCAGCGCGGGCATCAGCTCGACGAGCGCCTCGGCCTGGTGTTTCAGGTAGTACGCGGTCGCGTCGGTCGTGTAGTTGACCTGCGGATCCATGTGCGCGCCCGTGGCGATCTCGCCCTTGAGCGTCTGGTTCGCGTATACGTGGTATCCATTCGAGCTGAAGACGTGGTGCAGGAAGGGCTTGAGGGGATGGGTGACCATCGCCTGGATCGTGAGGGGGTGAATCGGGAGCTCGATCCCCACCATGGCCGCGATCGCCGTGCTGTACCCGCCGGCCATGATCCCGAGGCGGTTGCAACCGATGTCACCCAGACTGGTTCGGACCCCCGTCACGCGCCCACCGTCCGTCTCGATCCCCCGCACCTCGCACCCCTGGTGAATGTGCGCACCCCGCGCGCTCGCCCCCTTCGCCAGCCCCCACACCACCGCGTCGTGCCGGACGATGCCCCCCGGTGGATGGTACAGCCCCGCCTGAATCGGAAACCGCGGACGGTCGGAGATGTCGAGCCCGGGGATCACCTCCGCGCACTGTTGCGGGTCGAGAAGCTCGGACTTCACCCCCAGGAAGTTGTGCGTGCCGGCCAACATCCTGAACGCGCCGACCGAGGCCTCGCTGTGCCCCAGGCTGAGGTTGCCGCAGTTGAAGAACATGAGGTTGAAGTCGAGCTCGTCGGTGAGGACGGCCCACAGCCTCAGCCCCTCCTCGTAGAGCCGCACGTTCTCGGCGGTGCGCTGGTTCGCGCGAACGATCGCGGTGTTGCGCCCGGAACCGCCGAAGCCGATGTACTGGGACTCGAGGATGGCCACATCGGTAATACCAAAATCACGATTTAGGTAATACGCTGTGGCCAGCCCGTGGACGCCGCCACCGATGATGACCGTGTCGTAGTGCCGCTTGAGGGGGGCGGGGCGCCAGAGCCGGCGAAGTCTCAGCCAGTTCACCGGCAGCTACCGGTCACGGAGCCCGCGGCAGCGGGCCGCGTTCCGCCAGCCAATCACTCACCCGATCACCGAATACGACGAATCCGGATTCAGCGACCGCCGCCGGCTGAAGAAGCCGACATCGCACGTCCTGCGCGTGTACTTCAGCGGCATCGTGACAGGATCGGCGTCGTGGTCGTGCCCGCCCTCCACTTTCTCGATCAGCTCCGCCATCAGCTTGCCCGCAACCGGCGCGTTCTTGAACTGGTTCCCCGAAGTCCCCACGGCCATGTAGAAGCCCGGCAGATCCGACTTGTCGTAGATCGGGATCCAGTCGTCGGACACGTCGTAGAGGTCGACCAGCCCGCCCGTCTGGCCGGGAATCCCCAGACCCTTCACCCGCTGCGCCTCGCGCATCACCTGGGTCTCCCACTGGTGGGTGAAGCCGTTGTTGTAGTCGTCGGGGTCGTCGACCCACTCCAGCACGTCGCAGGGCGGGTCCTCGGAGCCGATCAGGATGTGATTGCCGGTGGTGGGGCGAGAGTAGCAACCGATGTCGCCGTCCGAAATGAGCGGGGCGATCTGGTGGTAGTCCATGTCGGCGGGGGCCGGGACGTAGCAGACCTCCTGCTTGAGGGGACGGGTGGTGATGTTCATCCCGTCGAGCACGCCGGCCATGCCGTTGATGATGGCGGAGTGCGGTCCGCCCACGTTGACGACGACCGGGGCACGGAGGGTGGAACCGTCGGCCAGTCGCACCCCGGCCGCCCGTCCCCCCTCCTTCAGGATCTCCACCACCTCGGTGTTGAAGCGGAACTCGCCGCCCCGGGCCTCGCAGGCGCGCTGAACGTTGTGGCAGGCCAGCGTGGGGTCGTCGATGTAGCCGGATTCGGGGATGTAGACCGCGCCGCGGACCTGCCCACCGGTGGGCTCGCCGAAGCGGTCGTCGTTCAGGGTGACGGGGGGACCGTAGGAGCGGGTGTCGAGCCAGGGGAAGCGGGCGGCGACCTCTTTGATCGTCAGGTCCTCGTAGGCGACATGAAGCTCGTCGAGCGCGGCCATCACGTTCACCAGGTCGTGGTTGCGGTCGTTCTTGTAAACCAGGCACCCCGTGTTCACGTACTTCGCCAGCCCCATCTCGTCGGGTACGCCCAGGTAGCGACCCCAGTCGAGCCAGTAGAAGTAGCTCTCGCGGGCCATCGCGCAGCCGTCGGGGGTGGAATAGTGCAGCCGGATGATCGCGCAGGTGTTGCACGTCGAACCGGACCCGGCGGCGGGCTGCTTGTCGACGTTGACGGTGCGGTAGCCGCGCTTGGCGAGTTCGAAGCCGGTGCAGACGCCGATCACGCCGGCGCCGATGATGAGGGCGTCGTAGTGGTTGTTCATGTCCATCCGTCGCCGGTCCTGAATGTGACCGTGAACGCGATCTTCACACCGACGGGCTTGCCGTCGTAGCGGGCGGGCCTGAAACGCATCTGGCGGGCGATGCGCACGGCAACGTCGTCAAGCCGCGCGTAGCCGGAGCCATCCTTTACCGAAGCCTCCTGAACCACTCCCGCGGCATCCAGCGTCACCCAAACAACCACATCGCCTCCGATGCCCGCCTGTCGAAGCTCCGGGGGGTATTCGCGCTCCATGAGGCGCTCGAAGAACGCCCTGTTCGCGAGCCTGGGTGGTGATTCGCGGGCGCCGGACTCCGCCGGAGACGACTCCGTGTCGCCTGTTCCCCCACTGGCGCATCCGGCCAACAGGAGGGCAACGAAGAGCACTGGCTTGGTCATCGCAGGGTTCCTCCGGTCCTTGTGGCGCCGACGCCGCATCGTGATGGGGGACGCGTTTCGGCGCCAACAATGACCCTTCAGGAGCCGGATGACAATGTCGAGGCGGCGCCTCCGCAGCCGATCCGCCGCAAGGAATCGGCCGCGTCAGGTCAGGGCGACTGCCCCGCTCGCCGCTCCAGCCGCAACCCCGCAACGTACTGCACACCCATCTCGTCGGTTCGGACCCCCAAACGTGGGTGGCGTTGATCGTCACCTCGAACGCCTGGCGGTCCAGGACGTAGACCCTCGATCCGTCGGCGGTCGGGACCACGCTGGAGATCCGGGCAAACAGCGCATCGCCCTCCATCTGGTCACCGATTTCGTAGTGCGGTTGGGTGATCCACTCCTCCACGGGGGTGAGGATGACGGCGGGCTCGTCCGTGCAGGTGGCGAGTGCGCAACAGGCCAGGGGGCCGAGGAGCGCGATCTTCTGGTTCATGGGCGGTCTCTTCTGCATTCGGAGCCAGACTCCACTGCGGACCCACAAGGAACGCCAGGGAAGATCAACCGATAGAGGAAGGCGAACTCGCGATTCTTCGATGGCGGGACTACGAACGGCCCATCTTCGAGTCAGGCGCTACTCCCGCGCCGCACGCTCCAGCCGCAACCCCGCCACATACCCCACATCCATTTCGTCGCGCCGAACCCCCCACACGTGTGTGTCGTTGACGTCATGGGGAACGAACGACTCCGGGGCGAAAACCTTCCGGATCGCACCGTCTTCCTCGCCCTTCCGCACCGCATACCAGATGCGCCGGTCGTCGTGTCCCGGGGGCCGAAACCAGATCTCGCCGTTCGACATCAGCCGGATCTGCCGTACCGCGGGCCAGTATTCGGGAATCATCCAACTGTCCCGGATCCTGCTCTTCAACCGTGGCGAACCCGTGCCGGTCGCGGCGGCCTGGACGACCACCGCGGCCATCTCGTCCACCTTGGCCACAATCGAGTCTTCGCTCAGCGGGATGGGCGGCAAATGGATCCTGCGGGTCCAGAGAGTGTCACCCGTGGTGGAAACCTCGACCAGGTCCACGACACCCGGAAGCGTGGTCCTTGTGCGACTCACGACAATGCTGTTGTTGCGCGGATCCTCCTGAAAGTGGTCGGGTGCGAGCCAGGGCTGATTGACCGGAAACGGATCCCCGTCCACCGGGATCGAGGAGAAGTAGTCCTTGAAGCTCGACAGGGCGAGCGTCTCGGTTGTCCACGAGCCGCGATCCTCTGAGACACGGAGCAGCGCGAGGTCCTCGGTCGGATCCTGGGAGCCGGGCATCTCCAGCGTGTGTGGAGACGCCAGGGCCAGGAAGCTGCGATCGGTGAACATGGCCCAGTACTGAACCCCGAGGGCCCGATAGTCCACGCCGCGGGGGAACGCGTCGGTCCCCGTCAGTTCACCGTCCCGGGTGAACCTGGTGATGCGGCGATCGTCCCGTACGTAGAAGCCGTCGTCGAAGAAGACGAGCCTGGACGGACTCGAAAACTCGCCCGGGCCCTCCCCCGCCCTCCCCACCCGTCTGATCACCGCGCCGCCGGGGTTTCGGATCGTCACTTCGGAAGCTTCGGAGTCGAGCACGTAGACGTTGGACCCATCGGCCGGAACGCGCACGTCGAGGAAGAAGCCGAAGAGCGCGTCGCCCTCGAGCTGATCGCCGAATTCGTATTCGGCCTGGGCGGTCCACTCCTCGACCGGGGTAAGGGCGGTCGAACCGTCGCCTTCGCACCCGACGAGTGCCAAAAGAATGACGGGACAAGCCGTTCTTGCAACCAGACCCCTGAATCCACGGTGAAAAAGAACGTCGAACATCTCAGCCATCCCCCGTCGCAGCAGGTGTTTTCCCGTCGGCACCGGACCGGGCCGATGGTAACGCTTCCCTCTTTGGGCCTCAGGGCCGTACGCCCGGGCCGACCCATCGATACGGATAAACTATCGTTCTAGTACACCAGCACGGGCGATCGGTTCCACGGGGCTTCGGAATTGCAAGACAATCGGCATTGCTCCTCATGAAAGTCCCCGGTGGCTCCGTACGTTCCGTGCCTTCCACCGCAGGAGCGGTTGCGCCCGGATGCGATTCGCGAGGCCCGCGTCCCCGGTCAGGATCGAACCGTCGACTTCTCCGCGCTCGATCAGCAGGTCGAGAAAGGCCACCTCGCGTTCTCTCAAGGGGAGGACGGCCGACAGCAGGTTCCGGCAATCGTCGACCAGTCTCCTCCCGTACTCCGCCGCTTCCCCAATGCCCGCGGCCGGGCGGTACCGGAGCGCCGGCAGCAACCGACCGGCCAGTTCCCGCGGATCGAACCCCACGTCTTCGATCGACACCGTCCGCCAGTCCCTCCGGGCCGCCGCCCCTTGGACGACGAAGGCGATCCTCAGCAGCTCCGGGTCCAGAAGCCCGTGACAGGAATCATGACTGACGGCCTCACCCGGAGCGTCGAAACGTGCCCCCGGAATGCCCAGCGACAGCGCCAGGCGACTGTCATAGAGGTCCCTCGCCCGGTTGCGTGACAGGAGCGCGCAGAGCTTCCCCGCCACCAGTTCGTGAAAGTCGACCACCGGAATCCGGCGGACACCCCAGCTTCCCAGGCGGCAGGAGTCCATGGTCCATATGGGCCACAGCGGCACGCGGTACATGTAGTTGACATCCACTTCGAGTGTTCCGCCACGCCCCGAAGGATCCTGGTAGCGGAGCCGCCATTTCCCTCCGGCATGCTCCTCCGGCACCTTCCGGATCGACAGGTTCTCCCTGGCGAAAACGGCGGTCAGCGCCCGTTTCACCCGGGGACGTTCCTCAAGCATCGCGTACCGGCTCTCGGCACCCACGTAGTTCAAGTCGATGTCCACCGACAGCCTCGGCACGTCGAAGACGAACAGGTTGAGGGCCGTCCCGCCCTTGAGGGCCAGTCTGCCGTTCAGGAAAGGATGATCCCGCACACTCCGGAGCACAGACAGGAGGCGAACGACCTTGGCCAGTACGTCAACTCTGAAGCCGGTGGCCTCGGCCTCGGCCCGGAGCTTTTCGATGGAGACGCTCACATGCTCCCTTCCCAGGGTTCTTCGACCAGTTCTTCGGGGACCACGAGATTCCAGGCCGGTACCAGACGTCCGGTGCCGCGGATGCCGCGGTCCATGTAGTGAGGCCGGGCGGGGCGACGGTCCCGCAGCTGCTGAAGATCGCAGCCGTCGATCATCAGGGCGTCACTGTGTTGCTCGAGGAAGAATCCCACCTTTGCGCAGGTCGTGGCGTTGCCGAGCAGGAGCGTGTACTCCACCACCGTGTCGACATCGAAGAACTCAACCGATTCCAGCGATCGCCAGACTTCCTCCCAACCACCCCCCAGAAACGGGCGGTGCATAACATCGACAAGTGTGCGCTCCAGGCTCGTCACCCTCAGCGCCACACCGGTTTGCTCGGATTCAAGCACGCCGAAGTGTTCCTGTCCGGCTCGCCGCAGCGACTCGGGGAACCTGGTTCCGCGGTAGGTCTGGGCGCGGAACTCGAGCGTCTTCAAGGGCCGGTCCGCGGAGTAGATCAGGTGTTGCCACAAGGAGTACGCTCGCCCGTGGTATTCGAGCGCCGTGTGGTGTGACAGGACCGCGTCGCTCGTCAACCTGGAAGCGATGAGGAAGGGGTCGACCGGATACGAATCCCGGTCTGATCCCTCGGGGATGACGGCGTACAGTCCGCGGCGGACTCGCAGGACGCGACCGGTCCGGGTGTAGTAGGCCAGGAGACTCTCCTTCGTCCTCCGCCGCACCTCACCCCGGGAGGCCAGATGGGCGTTCAGCTCCGCGCCTGTGAAGACCGGGTGGCGGCGCAGGAATGCTCGGTGTGACACGACAATTGTTACTTGAGATTAATGGTCAATAACCATCTAAATATATGGATTATGGCTGATCATATCCAGCATTTCGGTGTAACGTTGTGGTCCACGCCTTGTCCCGACCGGACTCGGCCACCATGCTGAACCTCCGCCCATCCCCCACCACCCACACTCACCGCTTAGGAGCCGCGCGACAATGACCACGCACCCACCGCCTGCGCACACCGAAGTCTCCCAGGCCAACCCCATCTCCCCGCGCACGGTTCCGCCCGTCGTCAGGCGCCCCGCCCCAATCACGGCCCTGGCGATGACCGCCACCGCAGCGCTCGCGACCCCCACCCTGCCAACCACCCCCCTCACCGCCCAGACCCCCGAAGTCATCGTCGGCCCCAACCTCCGCGTCGCCCCCGGCGGCTACAACGAGCCCTGGATCGCGGCCAGCCCCGACAACCCCAACTTCCTGATCGCGGTGACCCAGACCGGCGGATGGAGCTTCCCGAGCGCGGCCTCCGCATCCCTCGCCGCCCGCACCAACGCCGCCTTCCTGACCCGCGATGGCGGCATCTCGTGGGAACCCATCACCCTGCCCGGCACCGAGTCCGGCGCCTTCGACCCCATGGTGGTCCCGGGCCCGGACGGCAGGATGTGGATCCTGTACACCTACGTGGGCGCGAACACGCTGGGCGGCCTGACCGCGGAGGCGGCCGCGCGCATGCTCGGCACGATCAAGGTCTGGTCCACCGACGACGAGGGCGCGACCTGGGTGGGACCCGCCGAATTGCGCAGCCCCGTCCCCCCCGACCACCCCCGCATCGCCGCCGACTGGAGCGACGGTCCGCACCGGGGCCGCCTCTACGTGGTCTGGAACGACGTGCGCGACTCCTTCATCCGGGGCGATTTCCAGCTCTTTCTCCATACCCTCGATGACGGAGGCGAGACGGTGAGCGAGCCGAAGCTCCTCTCCACCATCCCGGACGGCAAGCTCGTCGCCACGGAACCGGTGGTCCTCTCCGACGGCACCCTTCTCGTCACCTTCTACCAGTACTTCTTCCCGCTGACCGACGCGCAGAACGCCGAGATGCCCTTCTTCACCATGCGGTCGGTGGATGGCGGCGAGACCTTCACCGAGCCGGAGGTCGCCTTCCGCATCGGGCATCACTCGTGGCCGTATGCGCAGGGCGAGATGTCGAGCGCGTTCACGCTGCCGATCGTGATTTGGGACCGCAGTGGGGGGGCGCACGGCGACAACATATACGTCGTCTGGGACCAGGTCAGCGGGGGGACTTCGGACATCTGGCTGCGGCGGTCCACGGATGGGGGGCGGCGGTGGTCCGATCCGCTCAGGGTCAACGACAACGATCCGCCGACGGCCGCCGACCCGCTGGACGACCGCATGATCCCCGTGGTCGAGGTCAACCGGGACGGGGTGGTGGGCGTGGCGTGGTACGATCGCCGCCGGGACGACACGCGCCGCTGCTGGGAGCTGTTCTTTGCGTCGTCGTCCGACGGCGGGGGGACTTTCGGTGCGAATGCGCCCGTGGCGACCGCGCCGTCCTGCCCGCCGCCCACCCACGCCCCCGTGGTGCGCGTCCACAACCTCGCGACCGATCCGGACATCGAGGACGTGCCCGCCGACGAGCTCGCGAAGATGGACCTGATCCAGCGCATGACGACCCAGATGGCGCAGCAGGGACGGGAGGCCCGGGCTCGGTATTTCGGCGACCTGGACCACGCCAGCCTCGAGGTCACCTTCGACAACGCGCGGGGCAATCAGCCGGGCCACTATCTGGGACTCGCCGCGGACGCCGACGGGGTCTTTCACCCCCTCTGGATCAGCCGCCGGAACGCGGTAGACGAGCTGTTCACGACCACGGTGGAGGTGGCGGCCGGCGCGCCCCAGGCTCCGGGGGGCGAGGAGACGGACATCACCGCGCAGTTGCTGGTGGTGACGGGGCCGGTGGTCTACGACGCGGCGGGTGGCAAGGCCACGCTCGACGTGCAGCTTCGGAACGTCTCCGACGGCGTGGTGCACGGGCCGGTGCGGCTGCGGGCCGTGGGCGGCGGGGGCCGGGAATGGTCGTTCACGGGGAAGATGGGGTCGCACGACCGGTTGCCGCCGGGTGGGCTGAGCGAGCCGGTGAAGGTGGAGATCGAGACGGGGAGCGGGGTGGACGGGCGGTTGGACTTCAGGATCTTCGGGCGGTTGGCCAAATGAGGTCGAAGAGACTTGCAGATTGTCAATCGGAATGACAAACGGCAAGCTTGGCAGACTGAGGGATCTGTCCGCGGGCCCCTATGCCACATCCCGCGGCTGGATCGCCGCCAGCGCATCCACCAACCGCCGTTTCGCCACCGCAAGTTCGTAGCGGTCCTGCAGGTTCATCCAACTCTGGGCATCGGTCCCGAAGTATCTGGCCACCCGCAGAGCCGTGTCCGCCGTAATGCCCCTCCGGCCACCCGCGATCTCGTTGATCCTCGCCGTTGTAACGCCGACCGCCCCGGCGAGCGCGGTGGACGAAAGCCCGAACGGCTCCATGAAATCGCGCTTCAGCACTTCCCCGGGATGGACGGGATCCAAGCGAGTCATGGTCTCTCTCCTTCAGCGATAGTCGACGATCTCGGCCTCGTACGCGTCTCAGAATCCCTCGCAGTGTCTCCTTTCATCGGGTATCGATATACGGCAACTTGTCATCCACCATCAACCAGGACCCCTTCCCGGGCCCGGCTGGTCGCGGAGGCCAGCTCCCTTCCCAAAGCGGCTCAATTCCCCACTTGACCCCCCTCACCACCCCCCTCCCCGCCCTCCCCCTCGACATCGCGCGCATCCTGATCGGCGGCGTCCTCTTCTTCTACTTCCTCAACGCGCTGCGCCAGGGCCGCGACTTCAGCGACCCCGACGGCCTCATCGACCACCGCCTCACCACCCGCCTCCTCCCCCCCACCCGCATCAGCCTCTTCCAGCCGGGCATGCCCGGCGTCCTCTTCCGTGCGGTCCACCTCCTTGCCTGCGCCGCCGCACTCCTCGTAGTCGTCGGCTACCACCCCCGCACCGCCGCGCTCTTCCTCTTCCTCGCCGCGGTGTCGACCTATCGCTGGAACGTGCTCGTCGCCTACCTCGATGACGCCATGATCCACATCTTCTGCCTCTGGCTCGTCCTCCTGCCCACCGGCTCCACCCTCACCCTGCCGTCCATCCTGGCAAACGGCTGGAACGCCGCCGCCGCTGACTGGCTCACCGCCACCGTTCCCGGCACCGCCCCACGCATCTTCCTCGCCAACATGGCGCTCGTCTACCTGGTCGCCGGCGCCTACAAGTTCATGAGCCCGATGTGGAGGGACGGTTCGGCCATGCACGCGGCTCTCCGAATGCCGATCGCGCGCGCTCCGGAGTTCTGGACCCTTCGCTGGCGCACGCCCCTGCGCCTGGTCACCCGCGCCGCACTCTTCATGGAACCCCTCTTCGCGCTCATCTTCGTGTTGCCGACCGGGTCGCTCCTCAAGTGGCCGCTGCTGGCGGGGGCGCTGGTGTTCCACCTGGGCATCGCGCTGACGCTCAAGATTCCGTACTCGAACGCGGTCATGCTGGCGGCGATGGTGATCCCCTTCGGGCCGGAGATCATGCAGGGGGCGCTCGGGGTCGCCCCGCCGGAGGGCGTCGCCGCCGCCGGGCTCGCGCCGCTGGAGTGGGCCGCGATCGTCCTGGTCGCGCTGATCGCGGTCAATCTCGTATGGGAGGCCGCCAACACGGGCCTCCGTCTTCGCGAGCGCTACTCGTCGACCGGCTGGGACAACCCCGCGCGCGCCCTCCTCTGGACGGTCGGCATCTTCCAGAGCTACCGCCTCTTCGACTGGGTCGACGAGCGCAACTATCACGTGCGCTTCGAGGTGACGGCCATCGCCGACAACGGCGACTTGAGCCCCCTCGACCCCGACGCGCTCTTCCCGCGGAGCATGCGCCACCTGCTCCTGCAGTCCTACCTGGTCGGAAACATCTGGCTGCGGATGAGTCCCGACAAACTCGCGGCCGTCCGCCGGTCGCTCCTGGAGCGGCATGCCCGCCGCTACGCCCGGCTGCACCCCGACGCGGGCACGATCGACGTGGTCGCGGTCGTCCAGCGCGTCACCAAAGTTAATCTTGAGTTAACCCAGGGCGAGCGGCGGCCGCTCATGCGCTTCACCTGCCGGGCGGGCGAAGCAATGGTGGATTGGGAGGGATAGGAGGGCGGCGATGTGCGGAATCGCAGCGATCCTGTCCCGGAACGGACCCGTCGACCCGAGGGCCGTGCGCCGCGCCACCCGGGCCCTGCGGCATCGTGGGCCGGACGCGGAGCGCACCTGGGTTTCTCCGAGCGGGAGGGCGGGGCTGGGCCACACGCTCCTGGTGATCAACGACCCCGAGGGCCACCAGCCGATCGCCAGCGAGGATGGGCGGTTGCGGATCATCGTGAATGGACAATTCTACGATTTCAAGCGGATTCGGGCGGAGCTGGAAGCGCGGGGCCACCGCTTCCGCACCCGGTCGGACAGCGAGATCGCGCTGCATCTGTATGAGGACCTGGGCGCGGGGTGTTTGGAGCAGTTGAGGGGCCAGTTCGCGTTCGTGGTCTGGGACGAGAAGACGGGGCGGCTGTTCGCGGCGCGGGATCGGTTCGGGCTGAAGCCGCTGTTCTATGCTGAGCACAAGGGGGTGCTGTATCTCGCGTCCGAGGCGAAAGCGCTGTTTGCGGCGGGGGTGCCGCGGGGGTGGGATGAGCGGGGCGTATACCACTGGCTGGTCGCGTGTCCGGATGAGCGGCGGTCGCTGTTCCGCGGGATTCGTCAGGTGCCGCCGGGGCATGTGCTGCGGGCGGGGCGTGGATCGGTGCGCGTGGAGCGGTACTGGGACTTGCCGGTGGCCCGGCCGCCAAGCGGGCTTCGGCTTCGGCGGCAAACCGGGTCGGCGGGGGCCGGTTCCGGGCTCACGGCCAGCAGCCCGACACCCGCCGTCCCCTCCTTCGGCGACGCTGTGGAGCGTACCCGCGCACTCACCGAGGAAGCGATCCGGCTGCGCATGGTCGCCGGCGTACCCGTCGGGTGCCTGATCAGCGGCGGCTTGGATTCGTCATCGGTGCTGGGCGTGGCGGCGACATGCACGGATGCTCCCGTCGCCGCCTTCACGGTGGGCTTCGAACGGCGCGAGTTCGACGAGAGCGACGGGGCCCGCGAAGCGGCCGCGGCGGCGGGCGCCGACCACACCGTCGTCACCCTCAGCGACGCGGACCTGGCCGACCACTTCGCCGACACCGTCCGGCACGCCGAGACGCTCCAGTACAACACCCACGGCGCGGCGCGGTATCTGCTGGCCCGCCAGGTGCGCGAAGCCGGGTACCGCTCGGTCATGGCGGGCGAGGGGGCGGACGAGGCGTTCTTCGGCTACGAGTTCCTGCGCGCGGCGGCCGGTGCGGGCGGTGGCGGGCTGGGACCACGGAAGATCCTGCGCATCCTGTCGGGACTCCTGCGCTCCCCGAGACGGCACCACCCCACCCTGGCCGCCGTCTCCCCCTGGCTGGCCCGCCTCGCGCTCCTCCTCCCGACACCGCCTTCGCTCTTCACGCGGCTCTCGGGCGGTCTCGGCCTCATCCAGTCCGTCTGCTCACGCGACTTCCTGCACGGCTTCGACGGCTACGACCCCTACCGCACCTACTACCGCCGCTGCAAGGAGGCCGCCGCCCTCTCCCGCCGCGAACCCGCCCGGCGACTCCTCTACCTCTGGCTGCACTCGATCTTCGTCAACTACCACATGGCGGCCGACCGGCTCGACATGGCGCACGGTGTGGAGGTTCGGCTCCCGTTCCTCGATCACCACCTGTTCGAGTACCTGAACAGCCTGCCCCTCGCGCTCCTTAACGATCATCCGCGCGAGAAGCATCTGCTGCGCGAGGCGGTGCGGCCGCACATCCCGGATGCGGTGTACGATCGGGTGAAGCGGCCGTTCATGGCGCCGTCGGCGGTCGGCGTGGACGGGCCGCTGCACGACTTTCTGCAGGATACCCTGCGGGGTGAGACGCTGAAGGCGGTGCCGTTCGTGGATGCGGGGGCGGTGGGGAGGGTGCTGGATGGGTTGGGGGAGGTGGGGGAGGGGGATCGTGGGTCGGTGGATTCGCTGTTGCTGATGCTGGCGTCGGTGGCGGTGTTGGAGGGGGGGTGGGGGGTGGGAGGATGAGATGTAAAGAGGAATTGACAATATGTGATGTCCAGCATACACGTCTCTCACTGGAGGCATACTCGCGCCCGGTACAAACAGGAGAGCAACCATATGCAGGATCGGTACGCGGGGGATATCGGAGACTTCGTGAAGTACGGGCTGCTGAGGGCGATTCGCGGAACCCGCCGCGTCGGCGTCGCCTGGTATCTCCATCCCGACGCCGGACCCGCCGGTGACGGGAAGCACATCGCCTACCTCCACGATCCGGACCGGTGGCGGCATCTCGACCCTGAGTTGTTCGACGCGCTGAGGGACCTGATCCAGAACGATCAGCGTTCCGTCGCGAACATCCAGCAGTCCGGCATTCTCGGCGATGCTGTCTTTGCCGCCGATCGCCTCGGAGTGGCCGACGTGAAGGTCCACCACCGCAAGCCCTGGCGGCGCCAGTGGTTTGACCGGATCAAGCGTCAACTAGCCGATTGCGACCTCGTCTTCGCCGATCCTGACAACGGCTTCGTGCAGGACGGCCGCTTCAAACCCACGTGGCAGAGCCATGCGAAGCGGATTCCGCTCACCGAAGCGGTGGAACTGGCGGAGGGACGAACCGCCGTGGTCTACCACCACAACAGCATGTTCAAGGGCGGCCACTACAAGGAGATACAGTGGTGGAAGGACCAACTCCCCGAAGGCACAATGGCCTACTACTGGCGGCGCGTGAGCAATCGGACGTTCTTCGTGATCAATCCGGACGACCACATCCGGCAACGGTTAAGGGGATTTGCGGACCGGTGGGGCGATCGAGGAGAGTTGAATTGAACCCCGGGAAGAAGAGTCGCCGCAAGCTCGACCCCGAAACCGCTCCGGCCATGGCGAGGGTTCGTGAGGCTCGACGCGCGTATCGCAAGTTCTACGCCATGTGCTTCTGGTCTTACCGCAAGGATCTGAGAATCGGCCACGGCGATGTGGACTGGGTGACGGAGACTCTCAAGAAGAAACGGCGACATGCGTGCCTGGAAGGCGGCGGGGCGAATCGTCGGAGCCGGTGACCAGGCAACGCACATCAACTGGAGTCGGGACTCGGCATGGCAATTCATGGCCCTTGTGTCAGACGAAGTGGGTAACCATCGGCTTCATGAAGTCGACCTGGCGGTCAACAAGGTGCTGACCCTCGCGGGTCGCGACGAGGCGCGGGATTTCGTGGACATCCTTTACGTGCACGAGCACATTCTGCCCCTGGGTGCACTGATCTGGACAGCCGTCGCAAAGGACCCCGGGTTCACGCCGGCTTCGCTTCTCGAACAGTTGAAGCGCCGAGGTCGCTATCGGCCCGAGAAAATCGACCGGATCGAGCTCGCCGCCCCCATGGATCTCGTCGAAGCGAAGGCAGCCTGGCGGGCCGCCCTTTCCGACGCGGACAAGTTCATCCGGGAGAGGCCCCACGACGAAGTCGGCTGCCTGTACTACTCTCCGAGCCGGGACTGCTTCGTCGCCCCGTCCCCCGGCATCTCCCTGGCGGAGCAGGGTCTGGTCCCCCACTTCGGTCAATCAGGGGGTATCCTGCCAGCAGTCCGTGGACAAAGCCACCCGAGCACCGAGAGCGGTGAGGCGCCGGGCTGGCAAGGCGCGACGAGAGGGGAATAGCAAGAGCTGTTCGCCCGAGGAGCAACGCAGAGCGCAACGGTCCAGCGCGGATGCATCGCCGCTCGAATGCCGGAGGGATTCTGTCCGCGGGGTCGAACCGGACGTGCGGATTTCCCTTATCCGGCTCTCAGCCGGGATCATGCCTTCGCCCACGGAAGGTCTCTCGTCGCTGGCCCGAGGTGCGTCGATCGAGAAGGGGTGGTCGACGGGATACAGGAGAGCGATCAGGGTGGCGTGCGCCGCAGTGCCGGGGTGGGAGCCTGCGGGACGGGCCGCTACGTCCGCCGGTTGACGCCCATGTCCTTCGCCCGCCCGTACGCTTCATCCTCGGACCACTCGCGCAGGTACCGCGTGGCACCCAGGTCGAACGCCGGGGCCGGTTCGATGCCTTTCCGGTCCCCACCCCTTTTGGCAAGCCAGGCCTGGTACACCCTCCACATGAGGGCCACTTCCTGCCGCTAGAGCGTCGACGCGCCGTCTCGTGCGAGACGCCGTACCTGTTTGGGGGGCGGCACGAATCCCGCCGGTGGCCTGTCCCATTCCGACATGCTCGTGTCCCGGGTTTTGCCGCGGCGACGAGTGGGCGCCTGATTACGCCACCGCCTCCAGCGCCGCGAGTTCCAGCGAAAGCGGGACCGCGGAGTCGACGAAGCGGGGGGCGCCGTTGGACAGGCGGTCGGGGGGTGGGGGCGGGG
>JAPPGM010000154.1 GCA_028874995.1 Gemmatimonadota bacterium
GGGGCGCGTCGCGCTGCCCGAGATGCGGCGCTTCAACTACGACAAGTCGCTCGCCGCGGGAGCCGTCGCCGCAGGAGGGACTCTCGGCATCCTCATTCCGCCGTCGGCCGGGCTGGTCTTCTACGGCATCCTGACCGAGCAGAGCATCAGCCGTCTTTTCATGGCCGGATTGCTGCCCGGGATTATGCTCACGGCGATCTTCGTCCTGACCGTCGTCATCATCGCAACGCGTCACCCCGACAGGGCACCCCGGGGCGGTCGGACCTCCACCACCGAACCCGGGCCGCGCGGCCGCCGGCCCACCGGGGCCTACTGGATCCTGGGACTGGCCGCCGTGACCCTCGGAGGCATTTACGCCGGAATCTTCTCCGCACTGGAGGCGTCGGGTGTGGGCGCGTTCCTCACCCTGCTGGTTGCACTGGGCCGCCGCTCACTGACCCGTGATACCTTCGGCGAGTGCCTGCTCTCGACGCTGAGGGCATGTGGCACCGTGTTCCTGATCCTCATCGGCGCTTACGTCTTCAAGGTGTTCCTGGGCTACACCCAAACACCGCTCGCCATGGCCCGCTGGGTTGGAGAGCAGGGATGGTCGGGGCCCCAAGTGGTTGCCGTGGTGCTCGCCATGTTCATCGTGCTGGGCACGTTTCTCGACGTATTCGCGATCCTCGTGCTGACGGTCCCGCTGATTCAGCCGATCCTCACGTCACTGGGCGTCGACATGATCTGGTTCGGCGTCATGCTCGTGATAACCCTCGAGATGGGGCTGATCTCGCCGCCGGTCGGACTGAACACCTTTGTCGTGAAAACCGTGGCCCCGGATACCCCGATGCGTTCGATCTATCGCGGCGTCATACCCTTCTGGTTCGCGATGCTGGCGCTGCTGGTCCTGCTCTCACTCGTCCCCGGACTCGTCACATTCCTGCCCCGGACGATGTTCGGCTAGCAGGGCGTGGATAGAGCCGCCCGAGCACCGAGAGCGACGAGGCGCCGGGCTGGTTTCCGCCCGATGGAGGCTGGCAGCTGAACCGCCGGACGCCTCGGGTCAGGCGTCGTCCCCCAGAAGAATGGCGTGGAACGTACAGCATTCGGACGTAGCGTCTCGAAGGTTCCGGCGTTCGTCACTCTCGTAGAAGCCCCGGGCCGCGTCGTCATCGGGGAACCGTTGAACCACGACCCTGCTGGGGCATTCGCCCTCCAGTGCGGTGCACTCGGCGCTGCCGACCACGATTTCCCCGCCCCACTTCTTGAACAGGGGCATCGCTGCCGCCAGGAACTCCTCATATTCATCGGGATCGTGCACATGAACGTGCGTCACGACGTAAGCTGACATCTGTTTCTCCTTATTCGGAATGATGGGTGTGCGACGATGATAGTATACATTCTCTTCTTCCAGGGCTGACTGGGCCGTCCCGTCCAGCACCTGGAACACTACCCCTCACCAGCTGTACTCCACCGACACGGACCATTCCCGCGGCCGCCCGTAGACCAGCTCCACGTACGACCCTCCCGTGTTGAAGGCGGAGTTCCCGGTTACGAGGTAGCGCTCGTCCATCAGGTTGCGCGCCGTCCATTCCACCTGCCAGCGCCCGCCACCGGTCCGGGCCCGCAACGCCGCGTTCACCAGGCGATAGCCATCCTGCAGCAGATGCGACGAGTTGGTCGCGTCGTGGTACTGTGATCCCGTGAACGACCAGTTGAGCCGTGGTGTCAGCACCACACCGCGTGGGGCGGCCAACGCCTTGGACACACTGATGGAGTAATTGAAATCCGGCGTCTTGGCGAGCCGGTAGTCGGGAAGGATCGGGGTCGAATTGTTCAGCACACTCTCGCTGAGTTCGTCGTACTCGGCTCGGATCGTACCCAGATTGGCTCGAATACTCCATCCGTCGCCGGGCACCCACGCGGTCTCCACCTCGGCACCGGAGATGTTGGCGGTCCCTCCGTTGAACGTCTTCGGGATGAAGGTCTCACGTACGATGATATGCATGTCGTCGTAGTAGGCCTGGAACAGCGCGACGTTGAACAGCAGCCTGCCCTGGGCCAGAAGCGACTTCAGTCCCAACTCGTAGCTGGAGACCGCCTCCGGCGCATAGGTGTCGGGGGCCGCGGTCGGGGAATTCGGTTCGTGACCGGGCGGCGGCGCCGGAAAGCGCCCATTGAACCCGCCGCTCTTGAACCCTTCGGAGTATCCGGCGTAGACCATCACGCCGGGCGTGAAGTGGTACGCCGCCTTTGCCGTCACCGTGAGCGCACTGAAGTTCTCGGTAAAATCCCTTCGGGGAAGCATCCGGTCTCCCGGGCGCATCGGACCCCCTGGCGAAAGGAAGATCCCTTCAAGCAGCGGCCACGTGGGACCGAAGATGCTGCCCCTGCCCTGCGAGGCGTCGCCAAGGGCGTACATGTCGGGGTTCAGGCCCTTCCGGTCCCGTGTGTATCGTCCACCAACAGTCAGGGACACCCTGTCCGTCACGTCGGCGGTAACCTGGCCGAACCCCGCCACCGACCGGTTGTCGTAGTCGCGTCCGATTACCGACGCGCCTACGGGAATGGTTACATAGCCGGCTTCGTATCCGGATTCACGGAACAGGTAGAGGCCGGTTTGCCAGTGTATTCGACGCCCCGCGGCCGGTCCGCCGATATGCACTTCCTGGGTCAGCTGATCGTGGTCCCAGTCCTGCTGGTTGCTCACGATGTTGGCCGGGGTGTTATCCGCGTCGCGCGAGGTCCTCAGCCTGAACCCGCGGTAACCGGTGAGAGACCTCAGCGTACCCCAGGCTCCCAGCGACCAGGACAGCTCGGCGCTGCTTCCCCAGGAGTCGAGGTCTTCAAAGGCGGGAAAGGTGCCTTCCGATTCGTATTCGCCCGCAAAGGTGTGTGGCCCATAGCAGCCTGCCGCGTCGCCGATCCCGGTCCCTGGAGGAGGAAAGGTCGGCGGACCCGCACGGGGAAAGTTGGGGTTTATCGAGACTGCCTCGCATCCCGGCAAAAGGGCATTGGCAAAGGTAGCGAAGGACTGGCGGTCGTTGATTCCCCCGGAGACCGTCGGCGCTCCGTTTTCCCGAAGCCTGGCGTAGTCCGCCGTAACGAACAGCTCGATGTCGTCCGACGGCCGCCACACGAGGGATCCCCGGCCCGCCAGTGCGTTGTCGTCGCCCATGTCGAGTCCGTCGTGGACCCGCGTGACGTGGCCGTTCCGGTGCCGGTAGGAAATCGCGGCGCCTCCGTACAGACCCTCCGCGATCCGGCCACTCCTCGTGGCGGTCGTGTACACCATGCCGTTGCCGCCGAGTCGCTGGCGGACAGTACCGCGCGGCTCCTCGCCGGGCCGTCTCGAGTGCACGGACACCGCACCCCCCACCGCGTTCCGTCCGAAGAGCGTGCCCTGAGGCCCGCGCAGCACCTCGACGCGCCCGATGTCGAGCAGATGCATGAGCGGGCCAACCGACCGGGCCATGTAGATGCCGTCCAGATAGACTGCTACTCCGGGATCCGTCGTGGGAATGTAATCGGTCTGGCCCACGCCCCGAATGAAGACCTGCGATGCCGACTTGGCGCCGACGA
>JAPPGM010000185.1 GCA_028874995.1 Gemmatimonadota bacterium
CATTGTGGAAACGGTCCCCGACGCCGCGAGAGCGCGAATCCAAAACCGTCCATAGTCAGATCGGCCTGTGATCAGACGATTTGGGACGCTGATCCTCCGATGGCCTGTGATCAGACCGCCCGCCCGCCGCCGCGGCAAATCAAGGGACAGCCGCATGCTCGATTGGGACGCCTCAGCCGCGCAGTCGGCATCGCGCCGCGGCGGGATCACCCTGCCGACGCGCCGCCACGGTTTGATGGCGCCTTTTCCGCACCTGCCGCACCGTCTTACGGCATATCACGTGTGACATGACGCGCCGCGTGTCCATGCGCTTCGTGAAAAACCACGAGGTGCTGGTTCGCACCAGTACCGTCCCGAGCCGTAAGAGTAGCCTTGGGGGCTTGAGTCGGGAGTCTATGAAATGCCAGCCGTGCCTGGTGGCGTGTCGGGAGGTAGCCTCGTGACACCGATATCGCGCAATGCCCACCAAGGGGCCCCACCACAGCCCGCACCTATCGTACGCCCGTTCCAGGCCCTCAAGGGCGTGGCTGACCTCGGTGTAGCACGCATCACCGACATTCATGTTGTTCTCTGCCGACCTGACATTGTTGATCCAATTCCTGCTATGACTATCCTCGAATCTTTTGTAAGGAGGGACCGGCGGCGGTGTCGCGAAGCACGGTTGCTGCGCCGCCGTACTCGCCGGGAACCCACCAAGCCCCCTACCCCCCCACCGTCCTCAGTATCCAGTCCGCAATCACCTCCATCACCTCTACCGACCAGGTCTCCTCGATGGCCTGGTATTCGCTCGGCGCCCCGGTCTCCGCGTGCTGGAAGAGGTGGTTGAGATCGGGGAAGGAGCGGATCTCGTAGCGGGTGTTGCCGCCTCGCTTTAGCGCCGCCTCGATCTCGCGCAGGTTCTCCTCGTGGGGGACCTGCAGGTCCTTCTCGCCGTTGATGGCCAGCACGGGGACGGTGACCTGCTCGATCGTCTCCGCAGGGTCGTAGGTGAGGAAGTAGCGGAGCCAGGCATTGCTGGCCAGCAAGGTGATCCACTGTTCGACAATGAGAGGGTGCGTGATGCTGTCCTGGCCTTCCAACCGGCCGCGCAATTCCGTACCCGACGCCTGAAGAACCCTGGCGATGGCTTCGTCCGCGCGTTCGGGATCGGACTCGGACTTCACTACCTCGAAGAGGGCTCGATTCATTTTCCGGATCTGGGCGATCTCCTCTTTCGAGGCGCCGCCCGCGCGGGCGATCGACTCGGTTTGCGCGTGGAAAAGGGTCTCGCCAAGTACTCCCGGCGCGGCCATGAGGACGATGTAGCTCACATCGGGAGACTCCACCGCCACGATGGGGGCAATCAGGCCGCCCTCGGAGTGCCCGGCGAGCCCGATCCTGCCGGGATCCACGTCGTCACGCCCTTTGAGGTACGCCACAGCGGCCAGCACGTCCGAGGCGAAGTCCCGCGAGGTCGCTGCCTCGGAGTCCCCGGTCGATCCACCTACGCCGCGGTCATCGTAGCGCAACACAGCAATTCCGCGCCGTGTGAAGTGGTCGGCCAGGACCAGGAACGGACGGTGCCCCAGGCCGGTTCCGTTGCGGTCCTGCAGGCCCGAACCCGAGATCAGGATCACAGCCGGGAAGGGGCCACCGGACGCGGGCCGGGTGAAGGTGCCCGCCAGGGCGTGGCCGCCGTCCGGGTTGGTGTAGGTCACGTCCTCGGCCAGGTACGGGAAGGGCTCATCGGGATCCTGCGGCCGGCTCGGCGGGACCTCGGCTTCATCCACGCGTTCGAGGACGAGCGGGAAGGTCCGGCCGTGCTGGGTGAAGGTCCCCGTGATCCTTCCAGCCATTCGCGACAAGGTGCCCGAGTAGGATGCCCGGGCCGCCGACATCGTCAGCGAGATCGTGTTGCCGCTGATGGTGGACTTGAAGGGGTCACCCCGCTGGTATGTGTACTTGAACTGGAGGGGCCCTCGCTTCACCGAATACTCCGTGAATTGCGGCACACCTTCCGCCTCGGTCAGGACACAGTGTATCCTCTGCTCCATTCCGTCGATGTCCACGCTGCCCATCCAGGTCCCCACGAAGCCGGCGGAATCGACACCGTCCCCTTCCTGCCCGGCCACGCCGGGGACCGGCACGGCAAGGAGGGCGGTCAGTACCAGCAGAGATCTCATCATCGCCCTGCTCCCCCAACCGCCTTCAGAATCCAGCCCGCTATCACCTCCATCACCTCGACCGACCAGGTCTCCTCGATGGCCTGGTACTCGCTCGGCGCCCCGGTCTCCGCGTGCTGGAAGAGGTGGTTGAGGCCGGGAAAGGCGCGGATCTCGTAGCGGGTGTTGCCGCCCCGCTGCAGCGCCGCCTCCATCTCGCTCAGGTTCTCCTCCCATGGGACCTGCAGGTCCTTCTCGCCGTTGATGGCCAGCACGGGAACGGTGACCTGCTCGATCATCTCCGCGGGCTCGTAGGTGAGGAAGTAGCGGAACCACGGGGTGTTGACCTGCTGCACCTGTGCGGCGATCACGGCGTCCGCCGAGGCTGAGTCGGCGATGCCGGCCAGGGCCAGTTCCTCATCGCTCGCCGTCTCCAGGCTGGCACGTATGATGGCTTCAATCTCCCGGCCCGCCCGCTCCCGGTCGGGTTCCGACTTGAGCACCCCGAAGATGCGCTCCTGCCGCGCGCGGTTGCTGGCGATGGCCTCCTCGGTCGCGCCCCCGGCCCGCAGGATCAGCGCCGCCTGGGCATACAGGATGCGTTCCCCGTTCACCCCGGTCCCCGCCATGAGGACGATGAAGCTCACGTCGTCGGACTCGGCCGCCGCGATGGGCGCGACCACGCCGCCTTCGGAGTGGCCGGCGAGGCCGATCGTGGCGGGATTCACGTCGTCGCGGGTCTTGAGGTAGGCCACCGCGGCCAGCGCATCGGAGGCGAAGTCCGGTGTGGTAGCCGTGGCGAACCTGCCGGTTGATTCGCCCACGCCGCGGTCGTCGTAGCGCAGCACGGCGATGCCCTGCCGGGTGAGGTGGTCCGCAAGCACGAGGAATGGACGGTGTCCCATCAACTCCTCGTTGCGGTTTTGGGGGCCGGAGCCCGAGATGAGGATCACGGCCGGGAAGGGGCCTCCTTCGGTGGGCCGGGTGAACGTGCCGGCCATCGTGTGGCCGCCGTCGGGGTTGGGATAGGTGACGTCCTCGGCCAGGTAGGGATAGGGTTCCACGGGATCCTGGGGGCGGCGCATCTCCGCCTCTTCCTCGGACACTCGTTCCAGAACAAGGGGATAGGAGGTGCCGGTCTGAGTGAGGATTCCGGTGATCTTCCCGTCATCCGCGGAGAGGGTGCCCTCGTAGGAGGCTCCGAGCGCCGACATCGATACTGTAACGGTGGCGCCGCTCACGGCGATGCCAGGGTTCGGTATCTGGGCGTTGCCCTGGTCCAGAGAGAAAACCGCTACGGCCAGGCCCCCCTCGCCCTCGGTCACCACGAAGCGGAGCCGCAGTTGGGCCGCGCCGACGTCCAGGGTGCCCAACCAGTTTCCGACGAAGTCAGCCACCGTGGGGGCCTCCGGTTCCTGGGCAATTACTGGGGGGGCGAGGGAGACCACAATGACGGCGATGCACGCCATTAGCGTTTTCATTTCTTGCTTCCTTTGAGCGGACTTGTGAGTGGGGTTGGAAAAAAAGTCATCTACAGTTTCCATAATGTAAACTGCCGTTGACATTCAGGAATCCGTGGATAGTAGCGCGCGAGCGCGTAAACCGGCGACGGGGTCTTCACGGGCACTTCGGGCACGTCACGCACCTCAACTCGTACGGACGCCCACCCATCACACCTTCACCAGCCCCACCCTCCCCTTCCCGAACACCGCCTCGAGCTCGCGGATCGTCTCGCGGTCCACCGCCACCTTGAAGCTGCGGGACCGCAGGCGCGGCGCCTCCACCCCTTCGCCATTGCCGACCATCACCTCCAACGGTGCCCCCCCGGTGCGCTCCGTAACCACCGCGCGAGCACGGTCGAAGGTGCCCTCGGGAAGCTCGTCGTCCCACTCCAGCGCGATCCTCACCGCGAGGCGGCCACTGTCGGGGACCCCCTTGAGCGGCTCGGCCGCGTCGAGGAAGATCGGGGGGTCCTCCTCGTCGCGTTCGCGATCGCTGACCTTGCCGCGCAGCAGCACGACGGCGTCCGTCCGCAGCGTCTCCTTCCCGGACTGCCAGACGTCCTTGAAGGCCAGGACCGTGGCCGTTCCCTGGAACCCCTCGACGGTGATCTTGGCCCATTCGGAGCCGTCGCGCCGCGAAACCTGGCGCGCCACCGCCGTGACCACGCAAGCCATCTCGACCGAGTCGCCCATGCGGTCCTTGAGCGTGTCACCGCCCACCTGGTCGAAGGCGCGCGCCACCTCGCGGTAGCGGTCCAGCGGGTGTCCCGAGATGAAGAATCCAAGCGCCTCCTTCTCTCGCGCGAGCCGGTCGCGGTCGCCCCACTCGGGCACGGTCGGGAGCGAAGGGGCCGGGCGTTCCACACCGGGACCCCCGAAGAGCGAGTGCTGACCCGTCTCCGCCTCCTGCAGCCTCGCCATGACCTCGCCATAGGCGGCGTCGAGCCCGGCCACCAGCTGGGCGCGGTGGCCGAAGGAGTCGAGCGCGCCCGCCGCAATCAGCGCCTCGCAGGCCCGCTTGTTGAGGGCGCGGGGATCGATCCGCTTCAGGAAGCCGAAGAAGGTGTCGAAGGAGCCGCCCTCCTCGTGCGCCGCCAGAATCGACCGCACGGCGGCCTCGCCCACCCCCCGCACCGCCCCCAGCCCGAAGCGGATCGTCGCACCGCCCACCACCGTGAACTTCCAGCCGCTCTCGTTCACGTCGGGCGGAAGCACTTCGAGTCCGTCGTCCAGCCCGGGGTGATAGCGGCCCAGTTCGCGGCACTCGCCCATGTACTTGACCACGTCGTCGGTCTTGTCGAGCACCGACGAGAGGAGCGCGGCCATGAACTCGGCCGGGTAGTAGCGCTTCAGCCACGCCGTCTTGTACGACAGCAGCGAGTAGGCTGCCGAGTGCGACTTGTTGAACCCGTAACGGCCGAAGGTCTCGATCTGGCTGGCCAGGTCGTTCGCGGTGTTGGGCGGATGCCCCCGCTCGACGACCCGTTCCCGGAAGCGCGCCAGCTCCGCGCGGATCAGCGCGGCGTCCTTTTTTCCCATTGCCTTGCGCAGCACGTCCGCTTCGCCCAGGGAATAGCCGGCCAGGTCGCTCGCGATCAGCATCACCTGTTCCTGGTAGACGATGATGCCGTAGGTGGGCTCGAGGATGTGCTCCAGGCCGGGCGCGGGGTAGGAGACGGGCTGGTTCCCGAGCTTGCGCTGGATGTACCTGTCGGTCATCCCCGAGTCGAGGGGTCCGGGGCGGATGAGCGCGTTGGTGGCGACCAGGTCGTCGAAGCGGTCGCAGCGCATGGCCCGCAGCTTGTCGAGTGCCAGGTTGGACTCGAACTGGAAGACGCCCGAAGTCCCTCCGCTGGCAAGCATTCGGTAGACCTCCGGGTCGTCGAGGGGGACGTCGTCCATGGCGTCGGAGTCGTAGACCGCCCCCGTGTCCGGATGGCGGAACTCGCCGAGCCGGTCCTTCACCGCCCGCACCGCGTCGTGGATGACCGTCAGCGTCTTGAGGCCCAGGAAGTCCATCTTGAGCATCCCGGCGTCCTCGAGGCAGTTCATGTCGTACTGGGTGACGATGTCGGGGCCGTCCTGGCCGTCCCGCCCGTTGCGCGCACCCTTGGACTGCGTGCAGATCGGCACGTAGTCGTGCAGCGGTCCGGGCGCGATCACCACTCCTGCCGCGTGCACCGAGGCGTGGCGCGAGAGTCCCTCCAGCGTCATCGAGTAGTCGAAGAGCTGCTTGTGGCGCTCGTCCAGCTCGTAGAGCGCCTTCACGTCCCGGATCCTCTCGACGGCCTGCGCCACCGTGTAGGCCTGTCCGGGTTGGTTGGGGATCATCTTCGCGATCCGGTCGGTCTCCGCGACCTCGAACTTGAGCACGCGGCCCACGTCGCGGATCACCGCGCGGCTCTTCATGGTCCCGAAGGTGACGATCTGGCCGACCGCGTCGCGCCCGTACTTGGCCCGCACGTACTCGATCACCTCGCCCCTGCGCTCGTAGCAGAAGTCGATGTCGATGTCGGGCATCGAGATGCGCTCGGGGTTCAGGAAGCGCTCGAAGAGGAGCCCGTCGGCGATGGGGTCGAGGTCGGTGATGCGGAGTGCGTAGGAGACGAGGGAGCCGGCGGCCGAACCCCTGCCGGGACCAACCGGGATTCCGTTCTCGCGCGCCCAGCGGATGAAGTCCCAGGTGATGAGAAAGTATCCGGCGTAGCCGGTCTTGAGGATGACTTCGAGTTCGTAGTCGAGGCGTTGGCGGACTTCTGGGGGGAGGGGGTCGGCGTCGGGGCCGCTTTGCGCCGGTGGCTCGTCCTTTTGGTCCGGCGGGAGGTCTTCGTCGGGGCCGTCTTGCGCCGGGGCGGCGGCGCCCTCGTCGGCGGTGGCGGCATCCGCCCCATGCACATATCGCTCCCGCGCGCCCGCTTCCGCCAGGTGGACCAGGTAGTCGTTGTCGTCGGTGAAGGGGGTGGGGAGGGGGAAGCCGGGGAGGTGGTACTTCCGTTCGAGAGTGAGGGTGACCTCATCAGCGATCTTGAGCGTGTTCTCGATCACGTCGGTACGGCCGGGGAAGGCGGCCGCCATCTCGTCGGCGTTCTTGAGGTAGAGGCCGTCGTCGTATCTGAGGCGGTCCTCGTCGTCGTGGTTCTTGGCCGTGCCGATGCACACCAGGATGTCGTGCGCGGGGTGGTGCTCGTGCTGGAGGAAGTGCGCGTCGTTGCTGGCCACGACGGGGAGGCCGAGTTCGTCGGAGAGCGCGAAGACCTTCCCGTTCAGGGCGGCCTGGCCGGGGGTTCCGTGGGCCTGGACTTCCAGGTAGTAGCGGTCGGGGAAGGTGTTCGCGTACCAGTCGGCCACCTCGCGCGCCGTGTCGTCGTTGCCGGCGTTCAGGTGGCGCGCCAGTTCGCCGGCCATGCACGCCGAGGTAACGATCAGACCGTCGGAGTGCCGCGCCAGCGTCTCCCGGTCCACCCGGGGGCGGTAGTAGAAGCCCTCGGTGTACCCGATCGAGGACAGCCGGATGAGGTTGCGGTAGCCCTCGGCGTCACGGGCAAGCAGCACCAGGTGGTAGTGCGCCTTGCCCCCCTGCCCCGATCGCGCCCGTTCGCGCCGGTCACCGGGGGCGACGTACGCCTCCATACCGATGATCGGCTTGAGACCCTCCTTGCGGGCGAGTTTCTGGAAGTTCCAGGCGCCGTACATACAGCCGTGGTCGGTCAGCGCGAGCGCCGGCATCTCGAACCGTTTCGCCCGGCGGATCAGGTCCGGGAGGCGGTTCGCGCCGTCGAGGAGGGAGTACTCGGAGTGCGTGTGGAGGTGGACGAAGGACAAAGGGCGGTTGGGTCGGGGTGAGGGGTGGCGATGAGGGGCAGCGGGAACCGGCAGCGGTCCGGAGTGGTCAGGACCCCCCCCGCTTTCCTCGAATGTAGCAGTCCGCGGTCGAATCCGCGCGAGTCGCCGAACCATTCCCTGCGCGAGTCGATCCAACACCGAGTGTGGGTGCGGCTTGGAGGCGGGGGGTGTGAAGTGAAATCCCCCCTACCGCCTTACCATCACCGTGTACCCCGCGCCCTGGTCCCACCTGAGCACCGTGGCGACGTTCCCCTCGCCCTCGAAGGTGAGGAGCAAGGTGCCGCTGCTGAAGGTCATGTCTCCCCGATAGTCGAGGGTATCCGCCTCCTGCCGGTCTTCCGGGATGTCCTGGTCGCCGGCCGTGACCGGCGTCATCGTCAGCGCGTCGCCATCGGCAGTGATCCGAACCGCAACCTCGCCCGCCCGCGCCGGGCCCGAGTAGGTCCCCTCGAAGTACGCGAGATCCCCGTCGAAGGTGATCGGTTCCCGGGTCGCGTCCCCAGCCAGCAGTTCGACGATCCGGCGCGCCAGCGCCGACGGGCCGGGCGGTCCCGTGGAATTCACGAGCACCACCACCGCGAGGTCCTCCTCGGGCAGGTAGAGCGACTGCGAAAGGAAGCCGTTGATGCCCCCGCCGTGGTGGATCGCCCGGTGTCCGAGGACGTCGGTGACGGAGAGGCCCAGCGCATAGCGGAGCTTCGTGCCGTCGTTCAGGTCGCCCGGCTCGATCATCTGCGCGTAGGCGTCGTCGGTGAGCACTTCTCCGCCGTGCAGCGCCACCAGCCAGGTCGCCAGATCACCCGCGCTGGCACAGAGCGATCCGGCCGCAAAGGGGATGTTGTGGACGACGAATCCCTTGTTGCGAAGCCCGTCCGGCCCCGCGTCGTAGCCGGTGACCTTGCCCTCGTGGATCTCGGTCTCGCTGCAGTAGTGCGACCGGTCCATCCCGAGCTCGCCGAAGATCTTCTCCTCCACGTACTCCTCGTAGGTCATCCCGGAGACCTGCTCCAGGATCATGCCCGCCAGGTAGTAGGCGGAGTTGTTGTAGATCGCGTGCTCCCCCGTCGGGAAGTCGAAGGGGTGGGCCTCGATCAGAGCGACGAGGCTGTCGCGGGGCACTCGCCGCACGAAGTAGGGACGCGCCGCGGTCATCTCGGTGTAGCCCCGGATGCCCGAAGTGTGATCGAGCAGCTCCCGCACGGTGATGCGGTTGCCCTGGGTGGGAAAGTCGGGCAGGTAGGTGCCGATCTCCGCATCGAGGTCGACGTGTCCCCGCTCCTGCAGCTGGAGAAGCGAGGCGGTGGTGAACTGCTTGGTGATCGAGCCGATTTCGTAGACGGCGTCTTTGGGCGTCGGCGCCGAGAGCTCCAGGTTGGCCCAGCCGTATCCGCGGACCACGATGCGTTCGCCGCCCTGCACGACCGCGACCGAGGCGCCGGCGACGACTCCTTCCCGTATCGGTGCCATCATGATCTCGTCGATGGACTCGACGTGGGGAGCGTGGTCGGGGTGGGCGAATCCGACCCCTTCCGCGCCGAACTCGCCGGGGGGTGGGGAGGCGGGGGGGGTGCAGGCGGCGAAAGCCAGGACTGTCGGGGCCAGCGCCCGAGCCTTCATTCGGGATCCCTTACGGACCGGTGCAGCGGAACGAACTCGTGATCTCGTCAAGCTGGACCATGTACTCGTATTTGTCCCGTCCGGGTGCATAGAGCCAGGCATCGACGAGGTATCGGCGTCCCTGCTCCGGGCAGTCGACCGCACGCACGATGAGGGGACCTCCCGCAGGATACTCTCCCGGTGGATTCTCCCACACCGCCTGATACGAATACGCCTGAAGGCCGTTCAGGGTCTCCGGCCCTTCGATCACTCGTTCCGAATTGACCACCTGCGGGTAGTCGTAGTAGCCATCGACGGTCCGGGCACGCCACGCCAGCAGCTCCTCCGTTCCGAAGTCCGGCTGGATTGGGCTCTGCCATGTGACCGCGAACTGTCGGATGAGCTCGGAGGAATCGGGGTTGTCGTTCCGGAACACGTGTACCGAGTCGGTCGCCTCGTACCTGTATACCGCCGGCACAAGGAGACTGAAGCCGTGTTTCTCGGCGAGTTCGCGCGACATTACGGTATCGGGATCCGTCACGAACATCCGCGCGACCGACCTGCTTCTGAACCAGTCGACGTAGGTGTCGCCCAGCGCCGCCGCCAGCTCCCGCAGGCTCTCCACCTCGTTGCCCTCTTCCAGCACCACCGCAGTGACGACCTGGCCCCGTGCCCACACGTCCTCCACGTGCGCGATCTCCGGCGCCGCGACGGGCTCCCCGACCTTTTCGAGAACCGGGGTCATCCACGGATCCGCCTCCGTCCCGATGACCAGCTGCTGCTTGAGCATGCGGAGCTTGAACCAATCGTCCGTCCCCGGCTCGGCCGGGGTGACCGTGAAGATCTTCTCGTCTCGAACCGTGAACACGGTCCGTTCCAGAGCCGGCACGAGATCACCTCCGACCTCACCCCAAAGTGCGGGCGCCGCCGTCGTGATGATGCTGTTGAAGTCACCCATCGCCAGAGGGCGATTCTCGCACGCTGCAACGGGCAAAAGCATGGCGAGGCCCGCGAGAAGCCCTCCCCCGCGCCTTCGAGCCGGGACCATCGCAAGGATTCGGCTGCGCATTCCGTGGATTCTCCTATATTCGTTGTCGGAAACGGTTCGCGTACACGCGGTACCTGGATGCACTTACGTACACCGGCGAAGAGAGTCTGGTCCATGCGACGTGTCCACGCCAGAGGGACGACAGCACCGGCAGCGTGCGGGACATGCAGCCCGACGGCTCGCCCCGGGCCGTGCTCTGGGAGGCCTGTCCACCGGCGGTTCGCCCTGGCGCTGTCCGTCTTCGCCATGGCTTGCGCCTCCGGCGGCACACCGCAGGGACCGACCGCGGAACCCGAAACCGCGAGTCCCGCAGCGGAAAACCCGGCACCCGCCGCCGAAGCCACTGCTCCGGCACCGCCGGACCCTGTCCCCACCGCCGCAATCTTCTCGGAGGGCCAGGCGGAACGGGGCAGGACCGCCTTTGACGAAGTCTGTTCCGACTGTCACACGACCAGCGAGTTTCGGGGACGGACCTTCCAGTCGAACTGGGGTCACCGGACCGTCTATTCGTTCTTTCGTACCGTCCGCTCCACCATGCCCGACGACAATCCAGGTGGCCTGGAAGAGCAGACCTACCTGGACGTCGTATCGTACATCCTGAGCATCAACGGACACGCGGCCGGGGACTCGGAGATGACGGCCCAGTCGAAGATGCGTGAGGTCAGGATGGCACCGCCGACCCCCAACCCGTGACCCGGACCACCACATGACCGAAACCGGACGCGGGATCGATCGCCGCGAATTCGTAAAGGCAGCCGCCCTGGGCACGGGCGCGGTTCTGACCGGGACACGTGCCGCATCGGCCGAAGCGCCGTCATCGCGTCCGGCTTCTCTCACACGAACGGGAGCACCCGCGGTACACACGCGCCAGACTCCGGACGTGGCCGTCATCGGGGCCGGCGCCTTCGGGGCCTGGACCGCACTCAACCTCCAGCAGTCCGGGGCACAGGTCACCCTCATCGATCAGTACGGACCAGGGAATTCGCGAGCCACATCCGGAGGTGAGACCCGGGGGGTCCGCACCGGGTACGGGGACCGGGGGCACGGGCTGCTTTGGACCGAATGGGCCAAGCGCGCCATCGCAAAGTGGAACGAGTGGGACGAGCGGTGGCAGGACATGTTGCTGCCCCGCGTATTCTTCACCACCTCGGACCTGATCATGCGGGACGAGTGGACCGAGTTCATGGAGGACACGAGGAGGAACTGGGATGAGGTGGGCGTCCGCTACGAGGTCCTCGACGCCGACGAGATCAGGCGGCGGTGGCCTGTAATCGAGCTCGGGGACGTCACGGTGGCCCTCTGGGAGCTCGACGCCGGGGTCGTCCGCGCCCGCAGGGCCATCGAGTCGGTGGCCCGCGTCTTCGAGCACGAGGGTGGCGAGATCCGGATCGCCCGCGCGGAGATGGGCGCGAGCACGGGCCGCAACCTCGACGCCCTTCGGCTGGAGCCGGATGCCACGCTCTCGGCCGGCACCTGCGTCTTTGCCCTGGGCCCATGGTTCCCGAAAGCCTTCCCGGCGCTGATGGGACAGCGGTTGCGGATCCCCATGGGGCACGTCCTCTACCTGCGGACGCCTCCGGGAGACAACAGCTACAGCTACCCCAACCTTCCCAGTTACAACTTTCGCGGCGTTACCGGCTGGCCCGCGCTCCCGCCCGACAACCGGGGCTTCCGCGTGCGCACCGGCGGCCAGCCACCCGGCGATCCGGACACCAGCCGCCGCTGGCTGCTGGAAGAGGAATACGAGCGCCCTCGGGCCTTCGTGCGAGAGCGGTTCCCGGGACTGGCGGAAGCGCCGGTCAGCGAGACGCGGGCCTGCCACTACGAGGTGTCCGTGACGCGCAACTTCTTCTTCGACCACCACCCCAACTTCGACAACGTGTGGTTCGCGGGTGGGGGATCGGCGGAGGGGTTCAAGTTCGGCCCGGTGATCGGCGAGTACCTGGCAGGGAGGGTGCTGGGGACGGAGGACACGCCGGAGCTGATCGAGGCGTTCCGGTTGTCGGAGGAGGAGTTCGAACCCCGGGACGACGGGGCGCCCTGATCCCGGCAACCGCCTTGCTTCGCCTGCTCGGCAGGCGCCCTGTTGGGGGTCGGGTTGGTGGGCGCCTACCTGTCGGTGCGTCGTGCGATCCGGGTGCAGCCGCTGCACGCGCTTTCGGAGTAATGATCCGCGCCGGACCAGACTCGGGAAGACGGGCGAATAGCTTTGCCGATATATTGAAGGAGGAGGTTCAAGCGGCTACCTGGGGCGAACCGATGCGCGACAACAACTCTTGCCAAGGCGACTTGTTCACTCGGCCCGCCGTGCGTCCCGCTCGCCGTTTGGCTCCCGCCCGGGACGTTGCAATCGTCGCCGCCCTGGCCACTCTCTGGCCCCCGGCGCTGACCGCCCAGATCGGCGATCGGCCCTCTGCTCCACCCGACACCGCCGCCACCGCCACCCTTCCGGTAACCGTCGCGGAAGCCTTCGCCGGTCTCGATGACTTCATCACGGCCACCATGGCCGAATGGCAGGTACCGGGCCTCGCGGTCGGCGTCATCCGCGACGGTGAAGTGATCCTTGCCACCGGCTTCGGCTACCGCGACCGGGCGGCGCGGCTTCCGGTCAGCGAATACACCACCATGGCCATCGGGTCCAACAGCAAGTCCTTCACGGTGACCCTGCTGGCCATCCTCGCCGACGAGGGGCTGCTGGACTGGGACCTTCCGGTGCGCGAGTACCTTCCCGATTTCAGACTCTACGACGACTTCGCCACTGCCGAGATGACGCCCCGCGACCTGGTCACCCACCAGTCGGGTCTCCCGCGCCACGACAACATGTGGTACGGCCGGTCCCGCACCCGGGCCGAGATCTTCGAAAAGCTGCGGTATCTCGAGCCCAACGCGTCGTTTCGCAGCCGCTACCAGTACCAGAATCTGATGTTCATGGCGGCTGGGCACGTCGCGGAGCGGATCACGGGAAAGGACTGGCACCGGCTGATCGACGAGAGGATCTTCACGCCCCTCGGCATGGACCGCTCGACCACGTCCGTCGGCGAGAACTCGGGATCGGGCGACCATGCGCTTCCCTACGTCCTGCACGACGGGGTCCTCAAGCGGGTTGCCTTTCGTAACATGGACCCCATGGCTCCCGCCGGGTCCATCAACTCGAACGTCATGGAGATGCTCGTCTACATCCGGACGCACCTTGACGGCGGCGTCTTCGCGGGAGCCCGCATCATCTCCGAAGAGAACTCCGCGCGGATGCAGCAGCCGCAGTTTGCCATACCGGGCGAATCCGAGTTTGCCGAGCTGGGGCAGGTGAGCTACGGCCTGGGCCTGCGCGTGGGCAGCTATCGGGGACACAAGATGGTCGACCACGGCGGGGTGGTCGACGGCTTCATCTCGTCCATGTCCTGGCTGCCTCGCGAGCGGATCGGCGTGATCGTGCTGAGCAACCGTTCCGGGGAGATGAATCCGGTTCCCGAGATCGTCGCCTACAACATCTACGATCGTCTGCTGGGCCTGTCCGAGATCGACTGGAACGCCCGCAACCTGCATCTGCGCGCGGAGCAGCAGGCGCGCGCGGCGGAATCCGAACGTGATCTGGAAGCGCGGCGTGTGAAGGGAACGCAGCCGAGCCACGACCTCTCCGTCTATTCGGGGCGCTATGACCATCCGGCATACGGAGTCATGGAGGTTCGCGTCCGGCGAGGCCGCCTCGAAATCGTCTACGACGGCTGCCACCTCGAACTCGAGCACTACCACTACGACACATTCGCGATCAACTCGCGCCCGAGCACAGTGCCGGTTACGGGACTCGTGACCTTCTCCGCCAACGAGTCCGGTGAGGTGGCCAGCGTGGCCATCCCCTTCGAGCCGAACGGCGCCGACATCGTCTTCCAGCGCGTCCGCCCTCAGCGCTGACCGAGCATCCGCGGCGGGTCAGCCGCACGGACTCTCGCCTGAAGACCCCAATCCCGCGCATCCGAGGGTCGCGGGTACCGAGGGTCGCGGGTACGCTTGCGAATCGGTAATGTGGATCGCCCAATCCTCGTTTCCGTCCCGGAGGTCAACATGTTTCGCCCCTTGAGCATCGCTGCTCCCATCCGTTTCCTCCTTCCCCTTACTGCCGCCCTGGCCCTGTCCGGGCTCGCCGTCCCCTCCACCGCGACCTTCGCCCAGGAGGAAGGCACGGTCATGGTCCAGGGTCCCGGTTCGGCCAACTTCGAACTGGCGGCCCGCTTCGCCCCCTACAAGATCCGCGACCTCCTGCACTCCACCCGCGTGCAGCCGCGTTGGGTCGGGGACACGCAGAAGTTCTGGTACCAGTGGGAAAACTCGGGCGGCACGCACTACTACCTCGTGGACCCCGAGCGCGGGACGAAGACCGAAATCTTCGACAACGACCGCATCGCGGCGGAATTGACCCGCATCACGCGCGATCCCTGGGACGCGCAGCACCTGCCGATCCGCGCCATCCGCTTCATCGACGAGGGAACGATCCAGTTCGAGGTTCAGTCCTCTCAGGAAGAGGAGGTCGAGGAGGAGGAAGACGAGGATGACGTAGAAGAAGACCAGGAGGAGGAGCAGGAGCGCGGTTCCCGGAGGCCGCGGATGCGCCCCAAGGTCCACCACTTCGAGTACGACGTGGCCACCCGGACGCTCCGCGAAATGGAGGACTACGAGGAGCCGCGGACCCACCCCTTCTGGGCCAGCATTTCGCCGGACACGGCGTGGGTGGTCTTCAGCCGCGAGTTCAACCTGTGGATGATGAGCTACGAGGAGTACGAGAAGATCCGCGAGGCGCGTCACGGAAAGACGGGGGACGAGGCGGAGAAGGCGGAAGAGGACGTCGAGGTGGAGGAGATCCAGCTGACGACCGACGGTGAGGTCGACTTCAGCTGGGGATCGCAGGGCCGGGGCGCCAACGACGAGGAGACAGAGAAGGAGTACAAGAAACGCCAGCCACCGGGGATCACCTGGTCCCACGACAGCCGCTACTTCGCGCTCACGCGCCGCGACCGGCGTGAGGTCGCCAAGCTGTGGGTGGTCCACGCGGTGGGCAACACGCGCCCGAAGCTCGAGAGCTACCGCTACGAGATGCCGGGCGAGGAGAACGTCAGCCAGACCACGCTCCACGTGTACGACATGGAGTCGCGCGAGATGGCCCGGATCGACGACGAGCCATGGAAGGACCAGCGCATGGGGATCTTGAGCGATTTCAACTTCCCTCGCGGCTTCGACCCCAACGCGATCCGCCAGTCGAGGTGGCTCTCGGACCGGGGCAACGAACTCTACTTCTGGCGCCGCAGCCGGGACCAGCACCGCGTGGACGTCATGCGGGCCGATCCCGCCACCGGCGAGGTGACGGCTGTGATCGAGGAGCGCCTCAACACCTACGTGGAACACCAGACGCCCGAACGGCTGGAAAACGGCGACCTGATCTGGTGGTCGGAACGCGACGGATGGGCACACCTGTACCGCTATGCGCCCGACGGCACCGTCCGCAACCGCTTGACCGAGGGGCCCTGGCACGTGGACGCCCTCATGGAGGTCAACGAGGAGGACGGATACGCCCTGGTGCGCGGGAACGCCCGGGAAGAGGGCGAGGACCCCTACTACATGCACATGTACCGGGTCGCCCTCGACGGCAGCCGCACGACCCTGCTCAACCCCGGCAACCACGACCACCAGGCCAGTGCCTCCGACGGCGGCCTCTACTTCGTCGACAACTACTCCCGCGTGAACACCACGCCCGCCAGCGCGCTCTTCGACGCCTCGGGGCGCAAGATCATGGATCTCGAGACCGCCGACCTCTCCGCGCTCGAAGCCGCCGGCTACCGGTTCCCCGAGGTCTACACGGTAAAGGCCGGGGACGGGGTCACGGATATCCACGGCGTCATGTACAAGCCATACGATTTCGACCCCTCGAAGAAATACCCGATCGTCGCATACGTATATCCCGGGCCGCAGACCGAGTCCGTCTCCAAGTCCTTCTCGCTAAACCCGACCGAGCAGGCGCTCGCGCAGTTCGGCTTCATCGTCATCACGATCGGGAACCGCGGCGGCCACCCCGACCGCTCCAAGTGGTACCACAACTACGGTTACGGCAACCTCCGCGACTACGGACTGGAGGACAAGAAGGTCGGCATCGAGCAGCTCGCCGACCGTCACGCCTTCATCGACGCCGACCGCGTGGGGATCTACGGGCACTCCGGCGGCGGCTTCATGTCGACCGCGGCCATGCTGGTTTATCCCGACTTCTTCAAGGTGGCGGTCTCGTCGGCCGGGAACCACAACAACGACGTCTACAACGCCAACTGGTCCGAGAAGCACGACGGTGTCAAGGAGGTGAAGGACTCCACCGGCGCGGTGACCGGCTTCGAGTACGACATCGACCGCAACTCGGATCTGGCGGCCAACCTGAAAGGGCACCTGCTGCTGACCACGGGCGACGTGGACAACAATGTTCACCACGCCGGGACCTTCCGCATGGCCGAGGCGCTCATCCGCGCCAACAAGCGTTTCGACTTCTTCATCTTCCCCGGCCAGCGCCATGGCTTCGGGAACATGAGTGACTACTGGTTCTGGCTGCGCGCCGAGTACTTCGTGAAGCACCTGCTCGGAGACGATGAGTGGAACGTTGACATCCTGCAGCTCCAGGGGGAGCGGCCGAGGGGCTGACGGAACCTGGCGCCTGGCACTCGGTCGGCGACACAGTCACGCCGGGTCGTCGCAAAGCGGTGCTCGGGAGTGCCCTATCCACGGCCTATTGGTCCGTCGGGCTGGGAACCCGGGAACTTCCTCCCCGTTGGCGTGTCATCCTGAAGTCGCAATCGGCTTGAGTCGTCAGGATCCCCCCGCATCTGTCCGGAAGCGATCGCGCGGACCTTGAACGCCGCCCCCCGGAAAGAGGCAGAAACGGTGAGCCAGGGAAGATGGGTGAGAGAGTTGCTCCAGGACGTGAAGCTGGGTTGGCAGAGGATAGTCCGCGCACCCGGGCTCGCTACCGTGGCCGTGCTGTCGCTGGCTATCCCCATCGGCAGCAACGCCGCCCTTTTAGGCCTGCTCGACGGCTTCACTCTGCGCACGCCGCCCTATGAAGAACCGGACGAGTTGGTCGACATCCGGATTTCTCGATCCGGCCAGGATTTCAGCGCGTTTTCCCACGTGGCATTTCGCGAGTTGGAAGACGCCGCGAAGGAGGCGTTTGCGGGAATAACCGGGGCAATGACGAACAGGGTTCACGCGAGTGATGGTTCCGGATGGAATGACAGCCCCAATCATGAACTCGTGGCCGGACCCTTCTTCCAGGTTGTCGGCATCGATGCGCAGATCGGACGAGTCTTCCATCCCGGCGAGGGCGTTGATGAGGGCGCCGACCCGGTCGTGGTGTTGAGTGACGAGTACTGGCGCCGGGAATTCGACGGAGACACCGCGGTCGCGGGCCGGGTCCTGCGGCTGAACGGGCATCCGTATACTGTCGTGGGCGTGGCAGCGCCAGGATTCCACGGCCTGTACCGGGGATTCAGATCCGCCTTCTGGGCGCATGCCTCCATGGCCGATCAGCTCTCGCTCTACGGTCCCCAAACGCTTGACTCGCGGCTGCTCGATCTGTTCTTCGTCACGGGTCGAATGGCGGAAGGAACGACATTGGCCGATGCGGAGGCTGTGGTCGCACACTTCGCCGCCGATCTCTTCGCCACCCACCCCCTCACCTACCCGGACCGCCGGATCGAGGTGGTGCCCTCCGTTGCCTCAGCCGTTCATCCGATGCTCACGGAAGTCGTCGCGCCCATCGCCAAACTGGCCTCAGGCATCCTCTCCCTCCTCCTGCTGCTCGCGTGCGTGAATCTGGCCAGCTTCCTGCTCTTCAGGGGAGAGAGGCGGCGGGCCGAGCTCGCGATCCGCCTGGCCCTCGGAACGCGCCGAAGCCGACTGGTCCGCAGTCTTCTGGCCGAAACGACCATGCTGGCCCTTCTCGCCGGTGGTCTCGGCGTGCCCCTGGCTCTCGTCGTCCTGGAAGCCATCGCCGGCATCGGAGCGCGACTTGCGGCGCCCATCGCAATCGACCCAATGCTCGATGTGACCGTCCTCATAATCGCCCTCTCCATGTCGCTCGTTGCCAGTATCCTGATGGGGCTTGGTCCAGCGATCCAGTCGACGCGCATTCCTGTCTCTACCATTCTCAAGGAGGAACGGGTTGGGACGGGCCGCGCCGCGATAAGCGCGCGGAACGCGCTGCTGATCGGCCAGATCGCCTTGACGGCACCGCTTGCCGCGGTTGCCGTGGGATCCTTGCGCAGCCTGGTCATTGCCCAGGGGGTGGATCCCGGGTTCGGGCAACATCCCGTTGCCATCACCCTGCTGGCCACTCCACATTCCCATTCGGAGGACCAGCGACGGGACTTTGGGGAAGAATATTTGCGTCGGGTAAGCGAAATCCCCGGGGTCACGTCGGCCGGCGCGACGACCAGTCTTCCGCTGGCGATCGGCACGTTAAGCCGGCTGCATCTCAAGATCCCCGGCGTCGATCCGCCCCCCGGGCACGACAACATCCTGATCGACTGGACCAGCGTCGCCGGCGACTACTTCGAAGTGATGGGGATTCCTCTGCTTGCCGGACGGACGTTCGACGCACGGGACGGCTCAGGTCCACTCAACTCGGTCGTTATCAGCAAGACCATGGCGGATCGGTTCTGGTCCGGTCAGAACCCGGTCGGTCAGCAGGTCATATTGTGTGAGGGATGTTTGGCGACCGTGGCGGGGGTGGTCGGCGATACACGGTCTCGAAGCCTCTTCGAAGCCCCCCGCCCGATGATCTACACCGCCGCTGCCCAATCGCCGTATTTCCACACCTACGTGATGGCCCGCACCACAGACGATCCCTCCAGCGTGACCCCGGTCATGCTCGAGGTTGCCACCGAACTGGAACCCCTCGTCATCACGATCGAGACCAACACCCTGGAGCGGCACCACGCCAAACACCTCATCCCACTGCGGATTTCGGCCACCCTCGTCGGTGCGATCAGCTTGTTCGCCCTGTTTCTGGCCGCAATCGGACTGTACGGAATCACGATCTACACCGCGGCAGCGCGTAAGCGGGAACTGGCAATTCGCATGTTTGCCGGGGCCGATCCCTCCAGGATTGCGACCTCGTTGCAGCGTCCCACGACAAGGAAGGTCGGAGTCGGGCTGACGATCGGGCTGTTGCTGTCCGTGGCCGGCGCACGCGCGTTCAGGGACATGCCCTATGGAATCAGGCCACTCGAACCGGTCGACTTCGTCAGTTCCGCGATCCTCCTGGCAGGAGTCGGTTTCCTGGCCACCTGGCTGGCGGGGCGACGAATCCGTCGTCTGGATCCGATGGAAACATTGAGGGAAGGGTGACGGGCATCGGGCCGGATCCGTGACGGGGCCGCCTGCGGCGCCAGTCGCAGAACTGCCTCAAACAGCATAAGATGGAATCCCCATCCGTCCGTCCCCACTCCCGGAGAACCAACGATGAATCGCCGCTCCTTCCCCTTTCCTCCCACCATTGCCGCCCTGGCACTCGCCGGCGCAGCACTTCTGCCAGCTCTCGCGCTCACTTCCACCCCGGCCCTCGCCCAGGACGAGGGCACCGTCATGGTCCAGGGCCCCGGCTCAGCCAACTACGAGCTGGCCGCCCGCTTCGCCCCCTACAAGGTGAGCGACCTGGTCCACTCAACCCGCGTCTCCCCGCGCTGGATCGAGGACAGCGACCGCTTCTGGTACCAGTGGGAGAGCTCGACAGGCACAAACTACTACCTCGTGGACGCCGCCCGCGGCACGCGCACCGAGATCTTCGACAACGACCGGATCGCGGCCGAGCTGACCCGCATCACGCGGGACCCGTGGGACGCGCAGCATCTGCCCATCCGCAACATCCGCTTCCTGAGTGCGGGCACGCTCCAGTTCGAGGTGCAGTCGTCGCAGGACGAGGAGATCGAGGAGGAGGAAGAGGAAGAAGACGAGGAAGACGAAGAGGACATCGAGGAGGAGCAGGAGGATGAACAGGAGGCTCCCAGCCGGCCCCGCACGCGCAAGAAGGTGCACTACTTCGAGTACGACGTGGCCACGCAGACGCTGCGCGAACTGGAAGACTACGAGAAGCCGATCACCCACCCCTTCTGGGCCAGCGTCTCGCCCGACACCGCCTGGGTGGTCTTCGCCCGCGAGTTCAACCTGTGGATGATGAGCTACGAGGAGTACGAGAAGATCCTCGAAGCGCGGCGCGGCAAGACGGGAGATGAGGCGGAGAAGGCGGAGGAGGACACCGAAGTCGAGGAGGTCCATCTTACCACCGACGGTGAGCGGCACTACTCGTGGGGCTTCGAGGGCCGCGGGGCGAACGACGAGGAGACCGAGAAGGAGTTCAAGAAGCGCCAGTCCTCGGGCGTCGTGTGGTCACACGATTCCAGGTACTTCGCGCTCACCCGGTCGGACAGCCGCGAGGTCGGCGAGCTCTGGGTCGTCCACGCGGTGGGCAACAAGCGTCCCAAGCTCGAGACCTATAGGTACTCGATGCCCGGCGAGGAGCACGTCGCCCAGACCACGGTGCACGTCTTCGACATGGAATCCCGCGAGATGAAGCACATCGACGACGGTCCCTGGAAGGACCAGCGCATGGGGATCTACCGGGACACCAGCACGCCCTTCAGCTTCGACCCGTCCGAGATCAGGTTCTCGAAATGGCTCTCGGACCGGAACGAACTCTACTACTACCGCCACAGCCGCAACCTGCACCGGGCCGACGTGCTGAGGGCCGACCCCGCCACCGGCGAAGTGACCGTGGTGATCGAGGAGCGCCTGAACACCTACGTCGAAATCCTGTCTCCCTACCGCCTCGAAAACGGCGACCTCTTGTGGTGGTCCGAGCGCGACGGCTGGGCGCACCTGTACCGCTACGCTGCCGACGGCACGGTCCGCAACCGGCTGACCGAAGGGCCCTGGCACGTGAGCGGCATCAGCGGCGTCAATGAGGAGGGCGGATACGTCCTGCTGCGCGCCAACAACCGCGAGAAAGGGGAGGATCCCTACTACTCGCACCTCTACCGCGTCGGCCTGGACGGACGCGGACTCACGCTCCTCAACCCTGGAGACTACGACCACCAGGTCTCGGTGAACGACGACGCCACCTACTTCGTCGACAACTACTCGCGGGTGAACAGCGTCCCGGCCGCAGCGCTCCACGACGCCTCCGGCCGCAAGATCATGGACCTCGAGGAGGCCGACTTCTCCGCACTCATGGACGCCGGCTACGAGCACCCCGAGCCCTACACCGTCAAGGCCGGGGACGGCGTGACCGACCTGTACGGCGTCATGTACAAGCCCTACGACTTCGATCCCGCGAAGAAGTACCCGATCGTTGCCTACGTCTATCCCGGCCCGCAGACCGAGTCGGTCAGCAAGGCGTTCTCGCTCAATCCCACCGAGCAGGCGCTCGCCCAGTTCGGCTTCATCGTGATCACGATCGGGAACCGCGGTGGCCATCCCAACCGTTCCAAGTGGTACCACAACTATGGGTACGGGAACCTCCGCGACTACGGTCTCGAGGACAAGAAGGTCGCGATCGAGCAGCTCGCCGACCGCCACGGCTTCATCGACGCCGACCGCGTCGGGATCTACGGCCACTCGGGAGGCGGCTTCATGTCCACGGCCGCCATGCTCGTCTACCCCGACTTCTTCAAGGTCGCCGTGTCGTCCGCCGGGAATCACAACAACGACGTCTACAACAACTGGTGGTCCGAGAAGCACCACGGCGTGAAGGAGGTGAAGGACTCCACCGGCGCGGTGACCGGCTTCGAGTACTCCATCGACCGCAACTCCGACATCGCCGCCAATCTGAAGGGGCACCTGCTCCTGACGACCGGGGACATCGACAACAACGTCCACCACGCGGGGACCTTCCGCATGGCCGAGGCACTCATCCGGGCAAACAAGCGGTTCGACTTCTTCATCTTCCCCGGCCAGCGCCACGGCTTCGGGAACATGAGCGACTACTGGTTCTGGCTCAGGGCGGAGTACTTCGTGAAGCACCTGCTGGGGGACACGCAGTGGAACGTGGACATCCTGGAACTGCAGGGGGAGCGGCCGAAGGGGTAGGGGCGGGGGGGAACCCCGGTCGTTCCGGTCCGATCGCCACGTCTACACAAAGGGGTTGACGTGGTTCGACGCTGTGTTAACATATGACTTACCATGAAAAGATCAGTCGAACGCACGGACCGCAGTGCGACCCCCGGAGTATGAAGGTCGCAGGCTCACGATCCGGTGCATGGAGCGCGCAAGCGGGCGCTGCCCGGCCGGGAGGTTCCTGGACGAGCTTCCCAGGCACGAACGGGCGCGGGTGATCCTGATCTTTCGGATGCTCGGGGATCGTGGACCTCTTCGATAGGGCAATCGCGATGAAGTCCGAATTCGATCGCCACAGGAAGGAGAACGATGGAAACCAGTGAAGCCTGGATCGCACGGCAGGCCAAGGACCCGGAATTCCGGCAATTCTACGAAGAGGAGCGACTGATCCTCTGGACGACCGAAGAAATCGCAGGGGCAATGGTGGATCAGGGAATCAGCCGGGCGGACATCGCAGAGAGGATCGGAACCAGCCGTGCGAACGTCACTCAGCTTCTGAGCGGATCCCGAAACATGACTCTGCGGAGCCTGGCCCGGCTCGCACACGCCTGTGGAATGCGGGCGGTCATTCAACTCGAAAACATGGCCGACTCGGTCTTTACTCCCGCCGAAGACCACGCAACCGCGTCTCACGTCATCCAAATGAAGTTCTCGACCGAGGAGCCGCCTCCGGAGCTGCCTTTCGCCCCCTCGGTCCTGTCTCCGGTGTCGGTCGACAACGAGAACTCCGCCGACATTCTACCCTTGCGCGACCGCCTCGCCGCCTAGGACCTGTCATGCCCACCAACGTCGAACGTGCCAGCGTCGTGTCGCGCCATGTCCAGATCGAGTCGGCAACGCTGATCGACACCAGGATGAAATCGACCCTTCACACCATCGATCAGCCGACAGCCTTCCGGCTCGGGAACTGGTTTCGGTGCCGCCACGAACTGAGTTCGTCCAATCCTGACCGGCTGCTCGTCCACGTGGAACTGAAGTTCGAAGCGAGCCCGGAGGGAGAGACTGATTCCGAGATTACCGTGGTCGATCTCACCGCAACTTTCCTGGCGACCTATCGCCTGGCGGACGCGAGTTCATATCCTCAAGATGCCCTCCACCACTTCGCCGATCTGAACGGGACTCTGAACGTCTGGCCGTACTGGCGCGAACTGGTCCAGTCCTTTGCTGGCCGGGCCGGTCTGCCGGGCGTAGTGGTTCCGGTTTTCAGGCCCAGATTGAAGCAGATACCCGAACAAGAAGAGCTCCAGATACCCGAAGAGGCCGAGAGTCGCTAGAAATGTAAATCTCGCTTGCCATAATGTCAGGTGGAGTTTACATCGCCCCCCTCAACACCCCGCCCACCCCCATCCCCGCCCACACCCCAGCGCGAATAGCGCCCCCAGATCCCGCTCCGCCACGGGACCCTTGCTGCCCCGCAGCACGATCGGCAGTTCCTCCATGGGCGGCCGATCACGCTCAAAACGGGTCCAGTCGGCCAACCCCGGGTCACCCCCCGCCAATCCCTCGAGATTCCGGCACCCCGGCGGGAACCCTCGCCGACAGGAACGCTCGAACTCCCCCGTCGCCCCCACGAAGTCCCGGTCCAGCCTCACCAGTAACACCCCGAACTCGTTGCACGCCCAACCGGACCCCAGGTCGCAGAAGTTCTGCAGCATGACCCCGCTGTAGTTGCACGCCCGCTCGGTGCCCGCCTCGCACGCGTCGCGCCAGAAGGGGTAGTACTGTCCGGGATGATGGTCGCCGACCCCGCCCGTGAAGCTCATCGTCGCGAAAACCGTGCCCCATAGCCCCACGGTCGCGACCCGCCGCCGCGCACCTCCCCCACCCTGGAAGGTCCGCAGCAGTTCCGGCCTCTTCATCGCGATCCACTCCGCCGCCCTGTCCAGCCGCGGCGCCAGCAGGTTGAGAATCGGCACCGGCAACAGCTTGTCGTAGAAGTTCGGCGCGCCGACCGCGTCCAGCAGAAACACGCTCAGAATCACCCCGCTCCCGTACAGCAGCCCGAAGATCACCCTTCCCCCGTCGGAGCGGGGCGAGGTGGCCGGATCCGTAAAGAGCAGGTGCAGTCCCAGGAAGACCGAGATCGGGATGTAGGCGTCGTAGAAGAAGTAGATCCCCGTCGACGCATGGTAGATCAGCCCGAAGGCCAGGATGGTGAGCACCGCCGGCATGGTCATCATGGCGACGCCGAAGAGGAGCTGCGCCGGGACCGCCGCAAGGAAGATCACCAGGAACATCTGCGGCGGGACGAACTGGCTCTGCGCAATCTCGATGCCCAGCGTGATCTCGGTCTGGCCGGTCACGATCAGCGCCACCGCTGCCACGAAAAGCGCCAGCGCCGACGGGTTGAAGATGTGCCGTGAATGCCCGCCCAGCTGCCAGCGGATGAACTCCTTCCCCGCGTAGACCAGCACGATCATCGCGAACTGGAAGAAGAACCACGGGCCCGTGAACCAGAGGAAGAGGTTCACGCTGAAGATCACTGGGATCGGGCCCAGCCCGGCGGTGTAGCGCCCGCGCCGGGTCCACGCGAACAGACCCTCGAGGGCCACCGCCAGCAGCAATTGTGCCAGGATCATCGGCGCCCACGACCGCACCATCTCCACGTGCGTACCCCACCACACCAGGAGCGCCCCCTGCGCCAGCGTCTGCATCCAGTGGGGGGTGCGCAGCACAAACTCCAGGATCAGCGGCTCCCCACTCCTCCGCCGCGACGCGAAGAGCCAGCCCGTCCACACCAGGATCCCCACGACCGCCACCACGAAGCTCCAGAAGGCACTCGGCGTGGCCTGAACGGCCGGGTGCAGCTGAAAGGCCAACAGCCCGGCGGCGATGGCACAGGGAAGGAGCAGTGGGCGCATGTGGACTGTCAGCACCCGCCGGGCCGGGCGGACGTCACGCCGCTCCCGGAGTCCCGTTCGCCGACGAACCCTTGCGGCGCGGCCTGCCCGGGTGCTTGCTCTTGATCTCGACCGCGCCCAGGCGGCCACCCTCGCCGTAACGGAAGAAGGCCTGCGACGGCGACAGGATGCGGATGCTCTCGATCTCGTTCGGATCCTGGTCCAGCAGCATCCTGGCAACGTGTCCCGGCAGCGACGCTTGCGTCATCCGGGCCATCTCCGTCACCGGCGGTGGAGCGTACACGATCACTCCGTCCAGCACCAGAAGGGCCGGACGGCACCCGTCCCCCAATTCGCGCAGGTCCTGGACCGATGGCCTGCGCCGCGTCGACTGAATGCAGAAGGTGATGCCTCCGTGCCCTCCGGACTGGCGGATTTGCAGCCTGGGAGGCGCCTTCGAACGCATCACCTCCAGCAGCTTGTTGGTGCGCCCCGCCGCCTCCGCCACCTCCTCGGGGCCGATGAACTCCGATTGCCACCCCTGCCGGCGCGCCTCCGTCTCCTCGCGCCGCGTGCCCTCCACCTGAATCCCTTCCAGCTGGATCGGCCTGGGAGTGACGCGAAGGACCCAAACGTCTCCCGCAACCAGCGGCACCGAGCTCGCAAGCTCCTCGTAGGCGACATGGAAGGTGGACACCACCTGCCTGTTGCCCGGCACAGCATCGATCCTGAAATAGCCCAGACTGTCCGTGATCGTTCCGAGGCGAAGCTCCGGGAAGTGCACCACCACGCCCTCGACCGGCAGTCCCGTGACGGCGTCCAGCACCTCGCCCTCCACTGTGGTCTGGGCCAGGGCCGGTGACCCGACCCCGAGACACAACGGCAACAGCAGCAGCAAGCGCAGCCGCCCCCCGAAGCGACTACTTCGGGGGGCGGCTCCTTTCGCGCGCATCCTGCGCCTTCGTCTCTCTAGCGTTCCGCGGGGAAACCCCACGTCCCGTCAAGAGCGTCGAGACGCCTCGGCAGGCGCGCTATTTGCTGAAACATCTTTCAGCCACCTGCTCGTTGACCTGGCACTCGTCGAGGGCAATCGGCATCCCGATGTTGCGCGGACCTCCCAGAATGTCGCAGGTGACGCGCCGGTCGACGGTCGCCTCGTAAACCACGCCGCCACCGTCGAGGTGGGGGTGGTCCCAACGCTGCATGTCCCAGAGGCGCCGGCCCTCCAGCCAGAGGGTCAGATGGCGCTCCCGGTCGAGGATGTCCCACCCCGACATCGAGGTCGGGTGGGCTCCCCCGTCTTCGCCGCCGGTGATCGATCCGATCGTGCCGTCGGATTCGAGGGCGTCCAGCCCATGGTGGGCCCGAGCCTCGTTGATCTTGGCCATCGCTCCCGCCAGGTCTCCGTCGTTCAACGCGGCCTCGGCCTCGATAAGGCGCATTTCGGTTCCCTTGACGAGCGGGATGTCGTCATCGCGTGTCGGGTACTTCTCCTGCCGGTAGTGGATCGTCTGGCCATCCGCCCCATTGCCGCTGGGACAGTTGCTGGCCTCGTCGGAGCAGTCCGTCCACGGCGTGCGCGGGTCACCGGCTCCATACGTTCCCGCCAGCGTCATCCAGGCCGAGATCTCATGTCGCCCGTGCGTCTCGTTCCAGATAATGCTCTCCTCCCGGCCCGAGTTCGACGAATACGCGGCCGCGAAGACGAAGTCGGTGGGCACTCTGGCGGCATTGGCCAGCGCGTTGGCGGCGTCGCCCAACCCCACGTATACCTGTGCCAGACCTCCCGTCGCGGCGTTCACGATTTCGGTGTCGCCCGCGGCGCCGCCGTGCTGGATCGCAGCCTCCAGCAGCGGAATGGCCCGCCGGAAGGCGGCCTCCCGGTCCATCTCCACCCCGGTGTCGATTTCACCAGCGGGCCCTGGGGTTTCCTCGGTGTACGGCGCGCTGAAGACCGTCTTGCAGAAATTCTCGCCGAACCAGCGGTTGGCGAGCCCCGCGAAGAGGTACGCCCTGGCCGTCTGGACATTCCCGTCGAACTGGTACCCCTCGATCGCCTTCATCCGGAGGATACCGGCTTCGGCCACCCAGCGGGCGCGCTGCACACCGGCCCAGAAGCCGTTGGCGTCCTCGGAATCGAAGAGCCCGCGGCGGTAGCGGCCCGTGGAGAAGTAGCTTCCCGACCCCACGATTTCATCCGACAGGATCGCCGTCGTGAAGGCCAGGTTGTCGTAGGATGCGGAGAAGTCCGAGGACATTCCCGTCACCAGCGACGCCACGCCCGCGGCCGTGTTCAGGTCGTCGTCCAGGATTCGTCCCGGGTTCTTGACGTCGAAGAGGCCCTCGTCGCAGCCGGTGACCGCGAAGGCCGCCACCAGCGCGCCGAGCATGAAGAATCGGTTCTTGATCGTTTTCATGATTCCTGTCCCCCCCGGCCTAGAAGTCCACCCGGGCCGACAGCACGAAGCTGCGGAACGGAGGGAGGTTGTAGTATTCCTGCCGGAACAGGACGTCTGCGGAACCGTCCTCGAAGGCCTCGGGGTCGACGCCTTCAAAGTCGGTGAAGGTGAGCAGGTTCCTGCCCTGCAACCGCAGCGTGGCGGACCGGAAGCGACCGGGAATCCACTCCTGCGGCAGCCGGTAGCTGAGCGACACCGAGCGGAGCTTGAAGAAGTCCGCCGGCTGCGTCCACATGCCGTAGCGCGTCACCGACGGGTCGCAGAGCGCCCGCTCGCCGGCCGTCAGCTGGTCGCGCCGACCGTCGGAGATGGCCTGGTTGACGTCGCGGCAGGTCGGCCAGACGCTACGCCGCGCGTTCTGGTACGCGGTGCCGGATGACAGCCAGTGGCCGCCCATTCCCTCGCCGACCACGTCCAGGGTGAGGCGCTGGCCGAGCGTCAGGGTGGTGTTGACGTTGTAGTTGAGGGTCGGTGTGGTCGAACCCAGGCACTGGGTCGCGTACCGGGGTGCCGCCACCTCGTCGGGGTTCTGCACCCGGTCGTGACAGAAGGCCGGCAGCGGGAAGTACACCAGTTCCCCGATTTCGCACCCCTGGCCGATGAAGCCGTTGCCGTCGAAGTCGGTCCCGTTCGACAATTCCTCGGTGCACTCCATCGGTGCCTGCACGTAGTTGCGCCAGCCGACGGGAATGTTGTCGAGGACACCGAGGTCCTCCACCCTGGACATGGCGGTCGCCACGCCCCCGCCCACGTCCCAGATCAGCGCGTCGCTCGACAACAGATTGACGTTGACGAACGCCTCGTGCCCCCGGTTGCTTACCAGGCCCACGTTCTCGAACTGGCGTCCGACGAACCCGCCCGACGGAATCTGCGTGACGGGGATCAGCGCGTCCGAGGTCTTCTGATAGAAGTACTGATACTCGAAGGAGACCTTGCCGTTGAGCGTCGAACCTTCGAATCCCCCTTCGTATTCCGTGCTCCGCTCGGGACCCAGCGTCGGGTTCCCCAGGTTGTCCGGGGTCACGCCCGGCTTCCCGTTGTCGCCGGCCACCGATGCCCAGGTGCGGGCGGCGTCGAAGAGTCCGGGCGCCTTGCCCGACGACCCGAATGCGCCGCGCAGCTTGAGCAGGCCGAAGCCCTGCGGAAAGAAGCTCTCGTCGGAGACCACGTAGGCGAACGACGCCTTGGGGTAGCTCTGGAGACCGAAGTCCTGACCGAAAGCCGAGTGGCCGTCCACGCGCAGCCCGAGCGTCAGGAAGAACCTGTCCGCAACGCCGAGCACCTCTTCGAAGAAGAAGCCGCCGCTGGTGACGGTGCTGTTGACCTCGAACGCCTCCGTGATCGCGCCGGACTGGAGGACCTTCTCGCCCGGGCCCGCGAAGTCGTCGCCGAAGCCGTTGGTTCCGGTAAAGAAGTCGTTGTAGAGCTGGCCACCGAGGGAGAATTTCGAGGACAGCCCGAAGAGCTCGCCGGTCCAGCTTCCCGCGTAGTCCAGCGTGAGCTTCCTGGCGGTCCGCTCATCCGTCTCGCGGTTGCCGAGCTGTACGTAGAAGTAACCCCATGGGCGCTCCTCGAAGTACTCGTTGCGCGTCCAGTCGATCCCCGCGTTGAGCCTGTGCTGCATTCCCTCCAGGGGAGTCCAGATCAGGTTCATCGAAGAAGTGAAGCGATCGTTGATGTTGGTGATGTCCATGTCGAGGAGCTTGCCGTCCTCGTCATTGGTGTAGTCCCTGCCGCCACGGAAGACGTTCAGGAGGAGACCCTCGGCGTTGTTGCCGTCCGGCACCCAGGTGACGTCCCTGTGGGCGTAGAAGGTGTTGAAGCGAACGTCCAGATCCTCGGCGGGGGCGAAGGCGAAGTTGCCGCGGAGGTTCCAGGTCTCCTGCCCCTGCTCGGGGCGCTTGAAGCCGTCGCTGTCGTATCCGGTGTCGAAGACGCCGGCCTGCGTGCCCCACTTGGCCGACACGAAGTAGTTCATGCGCTCGGCACCGCCCCGAACCGACAGGTTGTAGCTCTGCGTGCGGCCGGTCTTGAGCCAGGAACCGCTGGCCGGGCAGGACGGATCGGCCGGGAACTGCGAGTCGCCGCCGGAGAAATTGGCGTCGCCCGTGAAATTGCAGTTGTTCAGCCCCAGGCCGGTGGGGTTGACGTCGGGTGGCGGACCGATGTGGCCCAGGTTGTTGATTCCCTGGTCGACCGTCAGGCTCCACGCCGGGACGCCGGCGACGCCGCGCTTGGTGAAGATCTGGATCACGCCGCCCGCCGCCTCGGTGCCGTACAGGGTCGTCGCGGCGGCCCCCTTGATGACCTCGATCCGCTCGATATCGGCGGGGTTGATGTCGTCGAAGGGGTTCGTCTGCTGGTTGGCCTCGTCGGAATGGATCAGCCCGCGTTCGCGGACCCGGATGCCATCCAGGTATACCAGCGGTACGTTGCTGAACGAGACGGAATTGTTGCCTCTCAGCTTGAAGGTCGATCCCGCTCCGACCTGGCCGCCGTTGGTCAGCACCGTGCCTCCGAGCGTGCGTCCCTGCATGATGTCTGCCACCGAACTGACCGGCGCCGACTCGAACACGTCCGCGTTGATCTGGGTGACGGAGTTCCCGATCTCGCGCCGGCGCGCGGCGCCCGCGGTACCCGTGACGACCACGCCCTCCAGGCTGATCGCCTCCGAACGCATGCTGAAGTCCTGGACGACGGCGCCGTCGGCCGTGACCACGACCTCGGCGGTCACCGTCCCGTATCCGATGAAGCGCACCTCGACGGTGTGAGTGCCGGCCGGCACGGGCTGCAGCAGATAGCGGCCGACGTTGTTGGCCTGAATCCCGATATTCAATTCCGGGATGCCGACCTGGGCACCCGCGATGGGCTGCCCGTTGATCGCGTTTCGGACCACACCCGTGATGCTCCCCGTTTGTGCGTGAGCGGGCGCCTGAACCGCGACAAGGATCACGACCGCCGCGATCAGCGGCCGGATGGCGGTCCGGGCGACCGCCCGGCTAACTCGTGTTGCTGACATTGTACCTCCCTCCTGGAGTGTTGACGTAGAGCAGGGCCGCGAGCCATTCGCGACCCCAGGAGCCCGTGGAAGAAACCCCCACGGCATTCGACCGGCGATGCATCCGGGCTCCTACTGTATACAATTCCGTATGTAACGCCCCGCCGCAAGGGGGGGGCGATCCTCGTTGCCAGTTACCATTTGAATGGGAGCGCGAACCGCACCATGGGCGCGAACTGGTCGGTCTGGTCCTCGTCGGGGTTCGGTCCGGTGTTGGCGTCACCCTCGAACCCCAGGTACGCAAGCGTGGCCACGACAGCCACCATCCCAGCCGACAGCAGGATGCTGCGCCCGTGGCTGGCCTCTTTGCGCTCCAGCAGGAGGATCGAACCGAGGGGCAGGTCGACTTGGCGGTGCGAAGTCGGTGTGGTCAGGAGAAAGGTGGCCGAGTCACCTGCCAGGTTGACGAAGCGGGCGCTGACGAGCCCCTCGTTCCCGGATACGAAGGCGACGTTCCTCGCGAGTTCCTCCGGCGCGAGGCGCATTCGCACCCGCTGCTGCGGCGGGAGGTCCTCGATCCGGGTCTCGCGATAGGTCGCGCAACCGGTGCCGAGGGCGAGGAGGGCGGGAAGCGCGAACGGCAGCCCGCGGATGGATCCGCCCAGGCGCCATATGCGGTGAAGCGCCGGGCTGGCGGCCGCGGGCCGGCGGCGGTGCGGTGAGTGATTGTGTCTCGTCCCCATCTTCGTCCTGATCATTGTGAACCATCCTTCCAGCCCAACGTCACGGCCGGTTCACCCCGGGCAACACGGTCCCCGGGGGCGTACCTTCCGTGACGCAACAGATAGTCTCAAACAGTGGTTGCAAGGCCGCAACCACCCCGAACCCACCTCCGGTGCCAAGAAGGCGGGTGGTTCGCCCGATGCGTTAACTGCGCTTTACATTTTGTCAACCACAGTTGCCACTCGAGCCGGAATCAACTCGCATGAGACCTCCAATCCGACTACTCGCCACCGCCCTCGCCGCCCTCCCGGCCACCACCGCAACACCGAATGCCGTCCCGGACGCGGGCACACTCGCCGGTACTCCGGGGTTGTCCACCCTCCCACAGCTGCCCTCCCCACCCGACACCACCACCCCCCGCGTCGTCATCCTAGGCACCGGAACACCCAACGCCGACCCCGATCGCTGGGGCCCGGCGGTGGCGGTCGTGGCCGGCGGACATGCATACCTGGTCGACGCCGGCGCTGGAGTGGTGCGCCGAGCCGCCGCGGCCGCACGCGACCACGAGATCGCCGCGCTCGCTCCGGAAGGGCTCGACCGCCTCTTCGTCACCCACCTCCACTCGGATCACACCGTGGGTCTCCCCGACCTGATCCTCTCGCCGTGGGTTCTGGACCGTCCGGAACCGCTCCTCATCTTCGGTCCCCCGGGTACGGCCGCCATGGCCGCCCACATCGAGGAGGCGTGGCGGGAGGACATCCACATGCGGCTCTTCGGGCTGGAGCCGCGCGACGCCAACGCCGACGCCTACCGCGCGCTCGTGACCGAGACCACCGGCGGCTTGGTCTACGAAGACGACAACGTGCGCGTCACGGCAATTCCGGTACTGCACGGGTCGTGGCCGCACCCCCTCGGCTACCGCTTCGACGCCGGCGGCCGCTCCATCGTGATCTCCGGCGACGCGCGCCCGAGCGAATCGCTGGTGGAGGCGTGCGACGGCTGTGACGTGCTGATTCACGAAGTGTATTCGGCGGAGGCGTTCCAGCGCCGCCCCCCCGAGTGGCAGGCCTACCACGCCGACTCGCACACCTCCACGGCGGAGCTGGCCGAACTGGCCGGGCGGGCGCGGCCGGGGTTGCTGGTGCTCTACCACCAGCTCTACTGGGGCGCCACCGACGAGGACCTGGTGCGCGAGATCCGGGAGGCGGGGTACACCGGCCACGTCGTGTCCGCCGCCGACCTGGACGTGTACTGAAGACCGTTCGCGCGTCTCAGCTGAAACGTCCCGGTCCTTCCGGCTTCCATGCCGCCAGGCCCGCGGAACTCGGGGGCAGCCCCCCTGACCGTTGCCTTGCCCGCCGCCGGTCGCTAGAATCCGCGCGCCGAATTGGCGATCTTAAGGGACGGGTTTTCAGAAACCAGCCCGCTGAGCGAGGACAATGACGAGGTTCCCGACAGGACAACTCTCCAAGAATATTCGCGGTGGCGCCTCAGCCGCCGTTCTGGCAGCCCTGACCGCGGCCTGCGGCGGCTCCGAGCCGGGCCTGGCGCGGGGCAAGATGCTCTTCGACACCTGCTCGCCGTGCCACGGCGACGACGGCGCCGGCAAGCAGTCGCTGGGGGCGCCGGCAATCGCGGGGGGGTCCGAGTGGTACCTTTCGGCCCAGCTCCTGAAGTTCCGGGGGGGCGCGCGGGGGTATCACCACACTGATACCGAAGGGCTGCGGATGCGCCCCATGTCGCGCGCGCTCGTCGACGACTCGGGCGACATCGAGTCGATCGTGGAGTACGTGGTCAGCCTGCCGATTCCGGACCCGCCGCCGACCGCCGAGGGGGGCGATGTCGAGGCCGGCGAGACGACGTACATGGAGGCCTGCGTGAGCTGTCACGGCAGGGATGGCCGTGGGGTCGACCAGGGCGTACCCGAGTTGAATCCCCCCTCGTTGCTGCATCTCAACGACTGGTACATCGAGTCGTCGCTCCGGAAGTACCGGGACGGCGTGCGGGGGGTCGGCGACGCGGCCGGTGACAACATGCGCACCTACGCCGAGGGATTGACCGACGAGGAGATCTTCGACGTCACCGCATACATCATGACGATGCAGCGGCTGCCCCGAAAGATTCCCGCCCCACCCCTCCCGCCCCTGCCCCCGGTCGACGTGGATCCCGCCATCCTCCCCGAGGGCGTGACCGTGGAGATGGTCCAGGAGGGTCAGGACATCTTCAACACTACAGTGGGCATCTGCTTCACCTGCCACCTGCGGGAGGGTGTGGGCGGACCCCTCGCGCCACCCCTCACCGACGACGAGTGGCTGAACATCGACGGCGAGTACGAATCCATCATCGAAATCATCACCAACGGGGTGCCGGCACCGGTGGAGTATCCCGGGCAGATGGCACCCCGCGCCAACCGGCCCCTCACCGACGAGCAGGTGCGCGCCGTCGCCGCCTACGTTTTCACCCTGAGCCGCTGACGACCATGGCAGCCAACCCGACCACCGACCGCCCCACACACGCGGAGCTCGCCGCCGAGATCCCCCCCGCGGCCCCGGACGAGACCAACGAGGCGGTCATCTTCGCGAAGAAGACGCTGCGCTGGACGTTCTGGCTGGCCATCGGCTTCATCGGCGCGGCGGTGGTCTACACCCACATCATGCAATGAGCGAAAGGGATTCTCGGTAGATGGGCTTCTTCGAGAGCTGGGGTCACTTCTTCGACAGGATCGGGCTGATCCGGATCGGGTCCACCTACGCGGCGGACATCGACTTCCTGATCTTCCTGGTGCTCGTTGTGGTGGGCGTCTGGTTCCTCGCCGCCGAGCTAATCTTCGTCTACTTCATCATGAAGTTCAGGGAGAAGGGGGACGGGCGGCGGGCCGACTACATCGACGGGAAGAACAAGCGCCACAAGAGGTGGATCACCTACCCGCACCTGGCGGTGCTGGCCTTCGACGTCCTGATCATCGTG
>JAPPGM010000125.1:0-28949 GCA_028874995.1 Gemmatimonadota bacterium
TCAACCTCGACTCGCTGTTCCGCCGCGCGGGCGCGCACGGCAAGCAGGCGCTCACGATGAGCATGGGCTTCGGCTGCAACGCGGCCGGCGTCGTCGCCACGCGGGTGATCGACAGTCCCAGGGAGCGGCTGATCGCGGTCATCACCAACAACTTCTCGCTCTGCAACGGGCGCTGGCCTACCCAGATCCTTATCGCGACGATCTTCATCGGCGCGCTGGTGCCGTCCCATCTGGCCGGGGTGGTCTCGGCCGGGGCCGTCGTGTCCATCGCGCTGCTTGGCATCGTCTTCATGTTCCTTACCTCATGGGGGCTCTCCCGCACGGTGCTGAAGGGCGAGGCCACCACCTTCTCGCTCGAACTTCCCCCCTACCGCCCCCCGCGCGTCCTGCAGACCCTCTACACCTCCGTCATCGACCGCACGCTCATCATCCTGTGGCGCGCGGTCCTCTTCGCGATCCCCGCCGGCGCCGTCATCTGGCTGATCTCGAACATTTCGGTGGGCGGCGCCTCGCTGGCCGAGCACGGAATCGGCCTGCTGGATCCGTTCGGCATCCTGATCGGGCTGAACGGGGTGATCCTGCTGGCCTACGTGATCGCCATCCCGGCCAACGAGATCGTGATCCCGACCGTGCTCATGCTGACCGTGGTGACGCTCGGCAATCCCGAACTGGGCGCCGGTGCGGGGGTCATGTTCGAGAGCGACTCGGTGGGGGAGGTGGAGGGACTCCTCACGGCGGGAGGATGGACGCTGCTGACCGGCGTGAACCTCATGTTGTTCAGCCTGCTGCATAACCCCTGTTCGACAACCATCTACACGATCTACAAGGAGACGGGGAGCGGGCGGTGGACGGCATTGTCAGCGCTGCTGCCGCTTGCGATGGGGTTCGTGGTGTGTTTTCTGGTGGCGCAGGCGTGGCGGCTGACGGCGGGGACCGGCTGACCCTTCGTTCGCAGTTGCGCAGCCGGACCTCGCCCGGTCGGTGGGGGGACCGGGTCGGAGCGATCTCGTCAGGATGTCGGCAATCGGAGAAGAACGTCCCCCTCCTCGTCCAGAATCCGGATTGACGGTTCGCCGTCACGGGGAGCTTCGATGACGATGCGCGGGCGTCCCTCGCCGTCGCGCAGGGTGAGCGTGGCTTCGCCACCGGGAGTCGATCCGAGGAATGCCCGGTTGGTGCCGGACAGCCCCTGCAGCCGAGCCTCCCTCCCCTCTTCGGGCAGTGCCTGAATCGCGGCCTGAAGCTGCTCCCTCGACGCACCGGCCGACAGCCCCAGCCGGGCCAGGCCATCGAGGATGGAAACGTCCGGCCGGTCAACGATTCTCAAGCCGGACGTGGATCCCTCCGGATTCTGGTAGTGCATGAGAACGACGGTCTGGTCCTGGTTGTGCCCGTCGAGGGACAGGTGTCTGATCGCGCTGTATCCGTCTTCCGTCTCCCTGACTCCGAACATCATGCCGCCGACCTCGTCTCCCCGGCCATCGAAGAAGACGATGGTGGGCGTACCCCTTCGCTCCTCATCCTGTCCCTCCATGAGGACCTTGCCGTCAATCGTTGCAACCGCGGGTCTCTGGGAATTGGCGAGGACCATCGACAGCGAGCCATCGGGTTCCACGATCTCCAATCGCTCCGCGGTCAGCACGTCGGGCATGGCCGCATCGGTCATCAGAATCCAGGCAACAGTAGCCGACAACGCGAGACCGAGGACCGCGATCGCGGTCCAGAGCAATGTCAGTTGGCGCCGCAATCCGCCGTTGTCGGTCGTCCTGGTTCCGGCTTGGGATTCCATGTGATTCGTCTCCTTGGGTTTGGCATGAGAGGGCTCCCGCCCGCGGCTTGCAGGAACCGACGGGCCCATTGCCATCGCGGTTTCGAGGCGAGGATGTTCCCGCGGGCCCGTATCGTCGAGTGCACGGCACGTGGGTAAAGTGTGCTTTACCAAATGACAACCGTGGTTGACTCCGGGCGGTCGGAACCGCTGACTGCGGAGTCCCTACTCCGCCGCCTCCGCTATCCCCAGCATCTCCGCGACCGTGCAGAACTTCACCCGCGGCCGCCCCTGCGGCTTCCCCCGCTCCGTCTCTCGCGCGTCCAGCCGCCCCCACCCCCCCACATCCACCCACCGCACCCCCCGCTCCCGCAGCAGATCGGCCAGGTCACCCTCCTCGCGCGACCGTCCCCCGCCGTCGCCGCGACCACCTCCACCCTCCTCACGCGACCGTCCTCCGCCGTCGCCGCGACCACCGCCCCCCGCCTCACGCGGACGCCCGCCCCCCGCCCCCACCCCCGCCTCCCGATCCTCGCGCATCAGCGCCACCGTCGTCGCCGCGTCCGCCTTGTTCGTGCCGATCACCCCCGACGGCCCCCTCTTCGCCCACCCAACCACATACTCCCCCGGCACCACCTCGACCCCAGCCGCCCCCCCGCCCTCGGCCACACCCGCGGACCCGTCCCCGCCCAGCCCCACCCCCCTCACCACCCGCCCCCCCTCGTTCGGCACGATTCCACGCCTCTCGTCAAACGGCACGCCCGGCAACCGCGCCCCCCGGTACCCCACCGACCGGATCACCATCCCGCACGGCAACACCTCCGTCTCCCCCATCCCCTCGGCCCGCATGTATCCTTCCTCCTGCGCCACCAGCCGGTTCCTCTCGATCCGCACCCCGGTCACCCGTCCGCCCTCTCCGACCACCTCGGCCGGCGACACCAGGAACCGGAACCGCACCACCCGCTCCCCGTCCCCGCACGCGGACTCTGCATAGCCACGCAAGGTCGCCATGTTGCGCGTCTTCACCGCATTGCCCTCGATCTCCGCCTCGCTGGCCGCGTCCAGCTCCAGCTCCGCGCCATCCACCTCCGCGCACACCCCCTCCAGCCGCCCGAACTCGCGCAGCTCCGGATTCGTGAACGACGCCTGCGCCGGCCCCCGCCGTCCCAGCAGGGTGACCCGCCTCACCCGGCTGCGGCGGAGCGCCTCCAGCGCGTGGTCCGCGATGTCGGTCCTGCCCAACCGGTCCAGCGACAACACCAGGATCCGCGCCACGTCGATCGCCACGTTCCCGTTCCCGATCACCACCACGTGCTCGCAGTCCAGGTCGAAGTGCGCGTCGCGGAAGTCCGGATGGGCGTTGTACCAGGCGACGAAGTCGAACGCGGCATGGCTGCCTGACAGGTCTTCGCCGGGAATGCCCAGGCGGCGGGCGCTCTGGGCCCCCACGGCGTAGACGATCTGGTCGTAGCGGGCGCGGAGGTCGTCGACGGTGATGTCCTCGCCGAGCGTGACGTTGCCGAAGTAGCGGACCTCGTCCCGGGCGAGGATCTTCGCGTACACCCGCGCCACCGACTTGATGGCCTGGTGGTCGGGGGCCACGCCGTCCCGCACCAGCCCGTACGGGGGGGGCAGGCGGTTGATGAGGTCGATCGCGACGGGGTCTCCGCTCTTGAGGAGCGCTTCCGCCGCGAAGAATCCCGCAGGTCCGGCGCCGACGATCGCGACCCTGGTGACCGGCGAGGTCATTCCGCGTGCCGAGATGATCGCGAGTGGCCCCGCATGTGGTTGACCGCTGCGGCTTTCAATGGCGAGCTTCCGTGGACGGGAGGAGAGAGGAAATCCATCACGGGAATGAAGATAATGACGAGCATGACCGGGGATGCCGGAAAGAGGACCAGCGAACACCGCGGGCGGCGAGGGGCCGGACCCGGCCCGCGAGTCGCCGGAGATGCCGGTGCCACCTCCGCGCTCCTCCCGCTGGCACTGGCCCTCCTGACGGCCTGCGGCGGGAGCGACGCCGGCTCATCCGGTTCAGGGGCCGCCGACGATCAGGCCGGAGCGGCGGAAGAGACCCGGGGAGCGGCCGCGGATGCCTTTGTCATCGATCCCGCCCTCCTCCCGGAAGGCGTGACCGTGGCCATGGTCGAAGAGGGCAGGGAACTCTTCAGCGGCGGCGGAGTCTGCCACACCTGCCACATGGAGGACGCGACGGGAGGGCCGCTGGGCCCCGACCTCACCGACGACACCTGGCTCAACGTGGACGGCGAGTACGAGTCGATCGTCGAGGTGATCAACACGGGCGTGGCTCAGCCGATCGAGGCCCTCGGCTCCATGCTGCCCCGCGCGGGGATGCAGCTGACCGACGAGCAGGTGGAGGCGCTGGCGGCGTACGCGTACATGCTCAGCCGCATGTAGCGCCGAACAGATCCGCCTGGACCCCCCCGTCCCGCCTGAATCCCGCGGTCGACAGCGGCGGAGGTTCGCCATCCAGTCCCGCCTTCCCCGCCGCGGCCCTGAACAGCGCCCCGAGCTGGTCAGAGTACTCGCCCTCGCCCCGGAAACGCTTGTGGAAGCCGCTGTTGTTCAGCCTGCCGCCCCGCACCTCCCGGATCCGCCCCAGCACCTTCTCCTTCCGATCAGGAAAGTGGGTCTCGAGCCAGTCGGTGAAGTGGTCGGCCACCCCCATCGGCAGGCGCAGCAGCAGGAAGGAGGCATGCCGCGCCCCCGCCTGGGCAGCCGCCTTCAGGATCGCGGGCATCTCCTCATCGGTGAGCCCCGGAATCAGAGGCGCCACGAACACGCCGACCGGAACGCCCGCCTCCGACAGGCACCGGATGGCTGCCAGCCGTCTCCCCGGAACGGAGGTGCGCGGCTCCATGACGCGTTGCAGTTCATTGCGCAGCGTGGTGACCGAGACCCAGACGTGGACGCAGTCGTGCTCCGCCATCTCGGCCAGGATGTCGATGTCGCGGGTCACGAGGTGGTTCTTGGTGACGATCGCGACGGGGTTCCTGAAGTCGCGCAGCACCGCCAGGCAGCCCCGGGTGAGCCTCAGCCGGCGCTCCACGGGCTGGTAGGCGTCGGTGACGCCGGAGATCGCGATCACCTGGGGGCGCCACGATGGCGACGAAAGGGTCTGCCGCAGCAGCCGGGGAGCCCTGCGCTTGACCAGGATCCTGCGTTCGAAGTCCAGGCCGGAAGAGAAGCCGAGGTATTCGTGCGTGGGACGGGCGTAGCAGTAGACGCAGCCGTGCTCGCACCCCCGATAGGGGTTGAGGGAGGTTCCGAAGCCGAGGTCCGGACTGTTGTTGCGGGCGATGATGGTGCGGGTGGCGTCCGCCAGGAACTCGGTGCGGGGCCTTTCCCCCTCCCCCTCGCGGGGGTCCATTTCGACATGCACCGTTTCGAAACGATTCGGCGGGTCGTAAGGTACTCCGCGACCCTTGATCGGAGGCGCGGCCCCCGCGGGAGGCCCGTCCGCCCCCGCTCGTGCCGACCGGCCCCTGACAGGTAGAATGCGCATGTCCCAATTTCGGTTTTTATTCGGATTCCCGCAAGGGGGCTTCCCGGCATGACGATCGAACAGCTGGAAAAACGCCTGAACAGCCTGGCCGACCGGACGTTGCGCTACCACTACATCATCCAGCTGGGACGGCGTCTTCCCCCCATGCCGCCCGAGTTGAAGACGGAAGAGAATCAGGTGCGCGGCTGCATGAGCCCGGCCTGGCTGGCCGGTGGATTGGAGGGAGCGGATCCGCCGGTGCTGCGCTTCGTGGGAGACTCCGAGTCCATCATCGTCAAGGGGCTCTTCGCGATCCTGGCCGAGATCTACAACGGCCAGCCGGCGGAAAAGGCCCTGGCCGTGGACCTATCGGACATCTTCGAGCGCCTGAAGCTGGGAGAGGCGCTCAGCCCCAACCGGCGCAACGGCTTCTATTCGATGGTGGAGAAGATCCGGAGGGTGGCGGCCTCACTGGCCTGAGCCGCGTGACGATCGCCGCCCGGACCCCCGCGGGGGCCCGGAGAAAGACGCTACGCGGGACGGAAGCCCACCGCCTGGCGATGGCGGCGGACCCGGATGATCAGACGGCTTCGATCTCGTAGCCGATCCGCCAGTTGGACATGTTCTCGGGGTCGTCGGAACCCTCGTCACCGGGCTGGATGACCGCGATGTGATCCTCGATCGGTCCGGTGAAGGTGCGCTCGTACGTATCCAGCTGGTCGTTGGCGCTGAACATGTCGAGTTCCTCGCCGCGCAGTTCGATTGCCAGGTGGTCGGTCACCTCGCCCTCGAAGAGCACCTTGTCCAGGTCCTTGAGCCGGTTCCAGCGCGGGCGGTCCGATATCGAGTAGTGCCCCTTGGACGGCATCCGCGTCTCCTGGACCTGGCCGCCATGGTTGTCGGTGGCGACCTTCGCCCAGAATACGAACTCGCCCTTCTCCTTGAAGAAGGGTTCCAGATTGTCCAGAATCTGCAGCCACCGCATGGTGACCCTGATCCGCTTTCCGCCCTGTCCTGTCATTTCTGCTCTGCTCCTTGGTGATTCGTTCGCCACGGGCCCGCCCGTGCACCGGACGGCGCAAGGTACGACGAAAGAGGGTCCTTCGTCCAGACCCCACCGGGCGATGAACTCCTCGGGCTCCACGCCGAGCGCGTCCGCGATGCGCGTGATGTAGTTGAAGAATCCGATGACCTGGGTGGCGTCATGGATCGCGCGGTCGTCGAACCCGGCCGCGCGCAGCCTCTCCAGGTCCGCAGGGGACATTCGGGATGGGCTCCGCGTCAGCCTGGAGGCGAACCCGCAGAGCGCCAGATCCGCCGAAGACAGGCCGGCCCCGCGCCAGTCGGAGACGATCGCGTGGACGAGCGCGTCCCCTTCCCCGCCGCCCACGCCCATCGTCTCGACCTCGGCCCGGAGGTCATGCGCGTGCGCCTGCGTTCAGTAGAAGCAGTCGAGCTCGGCGGAGACCACGGTGGCGAGCAGTTCCCGCTGAAAGCGTGACAGGGGGGACGGGCCGAACATGATCGCCGCGTAGTGGTCCATCGCCGTCCTGAGCACGGGCGCGTTGAGGCTCATCACCCGCACGATGTTCCACACCCGGCCCGCCCGCTTCACCGCGGCGTCCAGTTCCCGGCGCAGCAGACCGGTGGCTTCCTCGTGGGGGATTTCCTCGATCCAGGCCACGGTCAGCCCGCGTCCCGTGCGGGGCTGCTCGATTGCGCTTCCGGGCGCGCCCACCGCGCCCCCGACGGCCGGAAGTGCCGGAACAGGCGGCCCAGCAGCGGCAGCGCGGGTGTGGCCCGCGCCCCCAGGGCCCGGTTCGCCGCCCCGATCCGGAACGCCAGTTCCCATTGCCGGAAGAGCGTGCGGTAGGCGGCCCGAAGGGTTCCGCGCGGGTCGTAGATGTTGGTCGCCTCGGAGGAGACGCCGTTGAGTTCGATCACCTTGAAGCGTCCGGCTTGAATATCCGCCATGGTTTCGCCCCGAATGTCGTAGCGCCCGAAGAAGAAGCCGTCAATGCTCCGGCTGACCTCGTCGATCGCGGCGGCGAGCGCCGGTGTCTCCAGGTGAGCGTCGTCGCGGAACTCGCAGCCGAAGCAGTGGTTCCCCCGCTCCTCGAGCACGACGCGCTCGCCCGGGCCGGGAACGCGGTCCAGCCCGGCCCCCAGGGTTCGCCCGAAGACACGCCGCTGGCAGCGCAGCCTCCGGTCTTCGAGGACCAGGTCGCCGAGCGACCGCCGTCCGTCCCCCGTCACCACCGGCGGACGCTTCCCGGTGATCCCGAAGATGCGGCCCCGCTCCTCGCCCGGAAACCGGTAGTAGAAGACGCCGAGCTCCTCGCCCGGCACGTACTCCTGCACGATCAGCTTGCGTCCGGGCACGTCCAGCCTCGCGCGCAGCGCCTCCTCGCTCCTCACGATCGCCACCCCCGCCCCCCGCTCCCCCACGTCCGGCTTGACCACGACCGGCAGGCCCCCAACCGCATCTGCCACCGCCCCCCCCTCCCCCGCCACCACCGTCCGCGCGACCCGCGCCCGCTCCCCGATCGCGCCCAGAATCTCCGATTTCGACTCCCCCACCAGCCCGCCGTCCGGAAACGCGGGGTTGGCGGCCGTGAAGACGGTGAGCGACCGGTACTTCAGGGCCAGCCACGCACCCCACGCGAGCACCGGCGGGTAGAAGAGCCACGGTGGCCAGAACTCCCAGCGGCGCGCGCGCCCCCAGCGGGCCAGGAACCGCCGCCGTCCCGCCGCGCTGAGGAGAGGGACCCCGGCGCGCAGCGCGATCAGCGCCCCGAGCGCGGTCACGATCAGCCATGGCAGCGCCCGGTGCTGAAGGACGCCGATCCGCTCGGCCGCGACGGCTCCGAAGAGCGCTGTGCCCCCGACCAGGAGGGGCGTCCACAGGACCGCCGCCACCGCGATCCAGAGGCTGAACGGGATCAGCGGCATCCGCACCACACCCGCGGCCACGTAGGTGGGCAGACGCGTTCCGGGCACGAAACGGCCGCCGATCAGGAGCGCCGCGCTCCGGCGCGTGAACCAGCGGCACGCGCGCTCGAGCTCCTCCTCGCGGATCATCCACCGGAGCGGCGCGATGCGGGTGACGGGCCGCCCGATCAACCGTCCTCCCGCGTAGAGCAGCAGGTCGCCCACGACGAGTCCCACCAGGCACGCGCCCACTCCTGCCATCCACGGCAGGATGTCCCGCGCGATCAGCAGCCCCGTCCCGATACAGGTGAGGTCCTCGCTCACGAAGGTGGCGGCGACGATCAGAAGCAGCGTCACCAGGAGGGCGAACCCCATGACCGGGGGAACCGTGGATGGGTCGAACGGGGTGGCGGCGGCCGCGGCGCGCGCCGGCTCGGCGGTGGCCCGAACGCTGGCCGTCCCGGCCTCGACCCGGTCCAGGAAGTCCTCGATGGGTGGCGCGATCCGGTCCGGCTCCAGGAAGGTCATGAAGTGGTTGCCGTCCGGCATGACCATCTCGGACTGCGGCACGATGCGGTGGTGTTCCTCGGCGGCGGCGGCGGGGACGAGGGGGTCGTCGGCGCCGTGCACGATGAGCATCGGGCCCTGGTAGCCGCGCAGGATGCCGCGCAGGGGTCGCTGGTCGGTGTCGAAGAAGTTCCGGGCGTAGCTGTGGCTCAGGAAGGCGTCGTCGGCGTACCCGAAGTGGGGGACGAGTTCGCGGAGCGTCCAGATGGCGAAGAGCTGGAGACCGTGGATGGCGTGGTTCAGGTGGTACTCGCCGAGCAGCTCGTATTCCTGCGCGCCGATCGAGGAGAGGAGGGTGATGGAGGCGATGCGCGCGTTGTCGGCCCGGTACATCTCCAGCGCGACCCCGCCGCCCAGCGAGAAGCCCACCACGTGCGCGCGCCCGATCGCGAGCGAGTCCAGGAGCTGGAGGGTCATCGCGGCATGAGCCCGGATCGAGTAGTCGGGGATCTTCGTCGTCGATCCGCCGAACCCGGGCAGATCGGGCGCGATGGCGCGGCGACCGACGCCCAGTACGGACCCGAGACGGCGGAACACCCCTCCCGAACCGGGGCTCCCGTGGAGAAGCAGGACGGGTACTTCGGGGGCGTCTGCGTCTCGTGACAGATTCCCGGACAGATTCGTGATAGAATCTGTCACGAGTGATTCGTCATCGACCGGAGTCCGGGCCGAATCCATCGCCTGCTTGTCGCTTGAGGACAGATTCCCGGTAGAATCTGTCCACCACTCCCGGTAGGCGATCGTGACCGGTCCTCGCTTCGGCTGCGGCCACCCCTCCACCTCCTGCAACGACAGCCCCGGCGGTGGCGGCGGTTCGGGACGCGAGGCGCGCACCGCGTGGGAGGCGGCCAGCAATGCGAGATACACCGCCAGAACCACGCGCTTGCGGATCCGCGGTCTCCTCATCGTCGGCCGCCCGGCCGGGTTCTCGCGTCCGGCACGAAGTCCTCGAGCATCGCGCGTCGCAGTTCGGCGGCGAGAGCCTTGCGGTCGCCGGTGCGCACGGGCGCGTCCCCGAACCGCATGGTGCACCTGACCCCCCTGAGTGCGAAGAGGCCCAGAACGTGGGGAAGGAAGTCCGCGTTGCCCCACCAGCACACCCGGTCGCGCGCGGCGGGGCCGTCCCGGGGCGTCCGGTAGCTCAGGGTCAGCCAGTGCACGGGAGCGGCGGTTTCGGCCGCGTCCGCCAGTAGCGCGGACTTGAAGGGCAGGATCGTGTCGCCGCCCGTGGTGGTGGCCTCGGGGAAGACGATCAGGCTGTCCCCCCGCGCCATGGCTTCGCCCATCTCCCGCCGCACCCGCAGCACGTCACGCCTGGTGGCGCGATCGACGTAGATGGTGCCGCCGAGGGTGGCCATGGGGCCCCAGAACGGCCAGCGACGCAGGTCGGCCCTGGCGACGAACACCATCGGCATGACCGAATCGAGCACCGGGATGTCGAGGTAGCTCAGATGGTTGGAGACGACCAGCGCTCCCGCCGGCGGGGGCCGCCCGACGGTCGCGACCCGGACCCCCATGACGCGCATGAGGCCCCTGCCCCAGACACGCTTCACGCGTCGGCGGGCTCTGGCTCTCAGAAGCGCGGCAGAGCGGGGCCGGCAAACCGCCGGCAGCCAGAGGACGAGCAGGAGCGTTGCCATGGCGGTCGTCCAGGACAGGACCGCCAGCCCCCTCGCGGCGACCACCGGCCACCGGCGCGGCGGCACCTGCGGTGGCGCGGGCTCCGCCTCAACGGTTCTAGCGGAAGAAGCTGCGGAAGACATGGCGTTCCAGTTCGCGCACGTCGAGCACGACCAGGAAGTCGATGGTCCGGAACGCCCGGTCGATCGCCGGGGGCCCGCAGATCTTCGCGCCAAGGTTCAGGTAGCTTTGGAAGAGCGGCGGGATGTCGACCGGCTCCTCCGGGGCGTCTCCGTGGTCGTGCAGCCCGCACTCGAAACCGGGGAGCGGCCAGGCCCGCGCGTGCGGGTGGAGGTGTCCGCCTTCGACGAGGAAGGCGTGGGCCGCGTTGCCGACGCGCCCATCCTGGGTGGTGAGCGAGCAGCAGCCGAAGAGGTGATGCTTCCCCGTCCGGGTCAGGTAGACCGCCAGTCCCCGCCAGAGCAGGTGCAGCACGCGGCGGCTCCGGTGGTCCTTCGCGATGCAGGCCCGCCCCACCTCGACCGCGTCGTCGATGATCTCCATGGGGAACTGCGAGAAGTCGAACTCGCGCGCCGTGTAGAAACCGCTGTTGGCGGCCGCCATGGCCGCGGTCTGCATGCGGTACGTCCCCACCACTGCACCGGTCCGCCGGTCGGAGATCAGGATGTGGTGCATGACGTCGTCCAGGTCGTCCTGGTCCAGCCCCGATTCGAGGGAGGCGGCCAGCCCTTCCCCCAGCTCGAGGTTGAACACCTCGAAGCGCAGCCGCTGCAGCGCGCGCAGCTCTTCCACGGTGCGGGCGAAGGTGAGGCGGTAGGGACCCGACCGGACGACATCGCGCGGCAGATCCGGCTCGGCGATGGGGAAGCCGGGCGCGTGGCGGCGGCCTGACGCGGGCGTGCCGGCGTCCTCCGGGGACCGCGAACCCCGCCCGGGCCGGGTCACCTCAGCCTCCGTATGCGCGCGGGATCCACGTGGAGGAAGGCGGTGCCCCCCCGGTTCACGAGACGGCCCGTCATTCCCACGGGCGTGGCGATCAGCCCCGCCAGCGAGTCGTCGATGGCTTCGCCGCCGCTTCCCGCCAGGACGATCGCCTCCCGCCTCCCGTCCTCGCGGCGGACCTCCAGGAGCGGCGGAACCCCTCCCCGGATACAGACCGTCGCGCACGCCCTGTGGGTGACGCCCGACCCGGGGTTCATGACGCCCAGGTAGCACTTCGACCCCACGATCTCGCCCTCCACGTAGCGCTCCCCGAGGGCGAACTCCGGCACCTCCGGAGCAGGTTCGGGCGTCTCGCGCTGCGCCACCGTGCCGGGCTCGACCTGGATCATGGCCTGGCCGTCCCGGTACGCGAGGGTCCCCCGCAGCGAGGCGGCGCGCCCCACCACGGAAGCCACCAGCTCGTCCGCGCCGAACTTTCCGGGCGCGGTCAGCAGGTAGCGGGGGAAAGCGGTGTCGCCGGGGACGATGAGCGACGGGTAGGGGTCCGCCACCACGAATCCCTCGAAGGCGCGGATGTGGCCGAACTCGAAGTGGGCGGCGGGAAGCCGGCGGTGGCCGAGGGCGATGACGGCGGCCGCGACGGCGGCGGCGGCCAGGGTGGCCAGGACGACCTTGCGCAGGAAGCGGCGGATGCGGGGGGGCGGGGGATCGGCGTAGCCGACGTAGAAGTCCGTCATGGGGCCTCCCCGGGTGGCGCGGCCGTGCCCGCCCCCGGCAGCCGCGCGGTTCGGGAGGCCGTGCCGAGGGGGTTCGCCACCGGGTTCACCCACACGAAGCCGTCGTGGATGGCCACGTCGTAGGTCTCGAGCCGGTCGTCGAAGGGTGGGGGAGCGCATCCGGTCACGGGGTCGTACTGGAAGCCGTGCCAGGGACAGGTGACGCAGCCGTCGATGATCCGGCCCTCGCCGATCGGCCCCATCTGGTGGCGGCAGACGTTCGAGAGGCAGGAGATCTCGGTGCCGTTGCGGAAGACGGCCACGCGCTCGCCGTCCAGCGGCACCACCCTGCCCTCGCCGTCGGGGATCCCGTCCGCGGGCACGGCGCGGATATAGCCCCGGGGGACCTCGGAGGGCGGAGCGGCGTGGGTGCCGCCGGGTGCCCGAGCGGCGCGGGCGCGGTCGCGTCGTCTTTCGGCAAGCCCGGTGTGCAGATGGAGCGCGAAGACGGTCGCGGCCACCGCTCCGGTTACCGGCCAGAGGAATCCCTTCTCCTCGCCCTGCAGCGCACCCAGTGCCACGTGCCCCAGGAGAACCGCGTAGGCTCCGTACACCGCCATGTGCAGCCCCTTCCACACCCGGGGCGTGAGGTTGGCGAGCCAGAAGTCGTGACTGGTGGCCGCCATCAGGAAAAGCACGCCCAGCACGACCACCCCCAGCGGCTGGAAGGGAAAGGCGCCGCCGTCGGCGAAGCTCCCGTCGGTGGAGAGTACGCTGGCGAGCGGGTTGACCTCGCCCAGCGCGTGGAACTGCAGCGTCGCGAAGGCCCCGTGGACGAGCGCGACCAGGAAGGTGGCCACGCCAAGGTGGCGGCGGTTGTAGAGGACCGGGAGAAAGCGCGGCGAGATGCGCGCCAGGGGGCCGATCAGAAGGATGAACGAGAGCATGACGAAGCCGAGGCTGCCGGTCGCCCTCAGCAGCAGCGTCTCGAAGGTGACGTACGGCTGGGTGGCCAGGGTGACGGCCGTGAAGACGCACAGGTACACCACCATGCAGAGCGCGATGAGGAGGTCGTACTTCCGCTTCTGGGGGGACCAGCCCACCGCCCGGTAGACGTGGCTCACGATCGGGCTCCCGGGGCGGTCCGCGCGCCCGCCGCCGCCATCGGCTCGGGCTCCGGGCGCCCGGAACGGGTCACCCACCCGTAGAGGAGGACACAGGCGGCGAGGATCGCGCACGCGAGCACTATCCACGGGTGGGCCGAGCGGTGGCCGCGTTTCACGACCGCCCCTTCGCTCCGGCGCGCATCCACTTCACGAGCATGAGCGGCCACAGCGCCACCACCCCCGGAAAGGTCAGGACGCGAAAGCCCCAGGTCGCCCCCCTCGCGGCGGGGTCTATGGCGCCCGCGCCCTTCAGCGCGAACGGAACGGTGAAAACCACTCCGACGGCGGCGTAGATTGCCAGCGCGATCACCAATGCTTCAGCGGCGGGATAGGGAATGGGACCACCTCCGTCGGGGGTTGGTGGAGCGAAACACCGCAACCTATAATCACGGGGTGTTCGCCGCGATCCCTTCTCCGCGGGAAAGGGGTGGGAGTGAAACCGTGGTGCGTGGGGGGCGTAGGGTGGAGGGCGCAACCGGTCGCGCCAACCGGACACAACAGCAAACGGAGGAGAAGGATGTCGGATCCTTACAGGGAAGCAACTCGCAACATGGGCTCGAGCGGCTCGTCGGCATTCGGCAAGATGGCACTCGTGGGCGGGGGCCTCTTCATTGTGGCGCTGATCGCGGTGGCGGGCGCCGGGTTGTACTTCGCGAAGAGGGTCTCCTCGATGATCGGGGACTTCGCCGAGGCGCCGGCCGCCACGCTCGCGACCATGGCGGAACGGCTCGGCCCCAACGTCACCGTGGTCAGCGCGGACGAGGACGAAGGCAAGGTCGTGCTCCGCGTTGGAGCGGACGACGAGCTGGTGACGGTGGACCTTTCGGAATCCGCGGAGCAGGATCCGCAAACCGGGCAGACCGTTCGCTTCGACGGCGAGGTCGACGGGTCCGGCGGCGTCCTGCACGTGGATACCGATGCGGGAAGGACCTCCGTGGAGCTCCGCGGGGGCGAGGACGGCGGCTTTCTCGACATCTCGACCCCGAACCGCCAGCTGCGTTTCGGTGCCGGCAGCGGTTCGTCGGCGCTCCCGCGATGGGTTCCCGTGTACCCCGGAGCCCGGTTGGGCAAGCGGCTCTTCTCGGTGGAGGTCGACGAGGGTTCCGTGGGCGGCGCCAGGCTCACGGTCGACGCCGCCCCGCAGGAGATCTTCGACTGGTACCGGGAGGCCCTGGAGGGCCACGTGAAGACGGTGACCTCGCGCTCGGACGGGGACGGCCTTCAGCGGGCGGCGATCGAGACCACCGCCTGGGGCGACGAGCACCGCCGGCTCGCGCTGCAGATCGGCGCGGACGACGACGGCGAGGGTTCCATCGTGATCCTCTACCAGACCGGGGACGAGCTGCACTGAGATGATGCCCGACCGCCGCCGGGTACCGTTCTGCCGCATTCCGGCCGGCATGGTCGTTGCGCTTGCGGCGTGCGCCCCGGACGCGGAGGACGGACCCGCCGCCGCCGAACCCGGGGACCTGGACTTCGCGGCGATCTCCGAAGTGCTGCTGGAGCGGATGGCGCTGCAACCCGGTGAGCGCGTGCTGCTGGTGGGGCGGGGCGGGGACCGCTGGGACGCGCTGGTGCCCCTGCTTCGCGGGGGCGTCACGGCGGCGGGAGCGACCGACCTCGGCGCCGTCGATGTCTTCGGCGCACCCCTTCCCGGCGCGGCCCCGTCCGGCTTCGCCTCCGGCCTGGGCAGTGAACCGGAGGGATGGGGCGCCGCGCTGGCCGGCGTCGACGCGGCCGTGAAGCTCCCGGGCGCGCTGCCTGCGCCGGAAGTGCCCTACGATGTGTACCGGGCTCTTCAGGATGTGCTGAGGGGTGGGCGGGGCCGGACGATTCACTTCCACTGGGCGGGCGCGACCGCCTTCGACATGGTGGAGCTGCCCGTCGACGAACGGGTCGACGAGCTCTACCAGGCGGCGCTGCTGGACACCGACTATTCGGCGCTGGCGGCGACGCTGGGCGCGTTCGAGGCCGCGCTGCGCGAGGGGGCGGTGCGGGTGACGACCCCGGCCGGGACCGACATACGCTTCGAGACGGGAGACCGTCCGGTGACGCGGCAGGACGGGGATGCGTCGGCGGCGCGGGCGGCCGAGGCGCGAAACCTGATCGATCGCGAGGTCGAGTTGCCGCCGGGGGCGGTGCGTGTGTCACCGGTGCTGGCGACGGTGGAGGGGCGGATCGCGTTTCCTGATGCCGCTTGGGGCGGTGAGCGGGTGGAGGGGCTGGTGCTGCGCTTCGAGGGGGGTCGGGTGGTGGAAGTGCGGGCGGCGGTGGGGCGCGAGGGCGTGATGGCCGAGATGGAGGGGGCGGGGGAGGCGGGGCGGACCTTCCGCGAGCTGGCGGTGGGGTTCAACCCGCTGCTTGCGATCCCCGAGGGCGAGGAATGGATCCCGTACTACGGTTACGGGGCCGGGGTGGTGAGGCTCTCGCTCGGGGACAACACGGAGTTGGGAGGGGAGGTGGGGGGCGGGTACGTTCGCTGGAACTTCTTCACCGATGCGACGGTGGCGGTGGGTGGGGAGGTGTGGGTCAGCGACGGACGGCTGGTCGGGCGCTGACCGTCTGCCGGACCTGTGCCGTCTACCCGGCGGTCCCGGCCCGCTCCGCTTCGAACAGCCGGTCCAACTCGTCCGACGGGTAGCTCTGCGTGTAACGCGCCACCAGCCAGTACGCCAGGAACGACAGCGCCACCCCCGGGAAGACCTGGTGGACGCCCCCCGTCCCCGGGAGACGGTTCCAGAGCAACAGTACCGCCAACCCCGTGACGAACGACGCAACGGCCGCCCTCCCGCTTCCCCGTCTCCAGTACAGGCCCATCAGCAGCGCGGGTGCGAAGCACGCCCCGTACACGGCTCCGGAAAACGCGGTCAGACCCACGATCCCGGCGGGGGGATTCAGGGCGATGACAGCGGTGATGAGGGCGAAGAGCCCCACGTAGAAACGCGTCGTCCTGAGCGTCGCGCGCTCGGACGCGGGCTCGCGCCACATCCCCACGAGGTCGCGCTGCGTCGTGGAGGCCATCACCAGGAGCACGCTGTCGAGCGACGACATCGCCGCGGCGACCATCGCCAGGAGAAGGAAGGCACCGGTCCCCGCCGAGAAGACCTCGGGCATGGTGAGCAGTTGTGGCACCACAAGGTCCGTGTCGGCGAGACCACCCGGGATGATGTTGCGCGCGTAGAGCCCCACCGGAACCAGCAGCGTGTAGACGAGCAGGAAGGCGGCCGTGGAGACCCACACCCCTCTTCGCGCCGCCGACCGGCTCTTCAGCGCGTAGAACCGCGACAGCTGTCGCGGCTCGACCACGAACTTGACGGTCCCCGCGAAGATCACCCCGAGTGCAAGCGGCACCGACACGCCTCCTCCCCAGCTCAGCAGCGGCTCGGTGACCGGGTCCCCGGCGAGCGCGGCAAGGGACTCCAGCCCGCCCGCGGCCGTCATCGTGCCGCTGAAGAGCAGCACGCCCGCCACGATCATCACCACCCCCTGCACCGCGTCGGTTTTCACAACCGAGATGAAGCCACCGACGACGGTGTAGATCATTACGATGAAGAAGACGATGATGATCGCCGCCCGGTAGGGGATGTCGAGGAAGACCTCCAGCAGGTTGCCGATCCCCTTGAAGACCGCGGTCATGTAGAAGAACGACGCGAAGAGCACGATCGCCGCCGCCATGACGCGCGCGGCCGAACTCCCGAAGCGGAACCCGATGAAGTCGGGAATCGTGAGTGAACCCAGCGACTCGGTGAAGGTGCGAAGCCGCGGAGCCACGGCCACCCAGGCCAGGAACGACATTCCGATCACGAATGGAATCAGGAGGAACCAGGTGATCCCCCAGTCGTACGCCTGGCCGGAGAAGCCGACGAAGGAGTTGGTGCTCGAGTAGGTGGCGAAGAAGGACAGCCCGATGGCGATGGGTCCCATGGATCGCCCGCCGACGAAGTAGTCGGTGACGCCGCGCGTCCTGCGGTTGCCGGACCAGGCATGGTGGGCCAGCACGGCGGTATAGGCGAGGAGCAGAACGTGGACGATCCAGTACGTCCGCAGGTTGTCGAGGATGGCGTCGATCATCGCACCAACATGTGCCGGACCGCGGCTTTCTGCACCTTGCCCATGGCGTTGCGGGGCAGCTCGGGGACCGTCCGGAACAGGCGGGGGACCTTGTAGGGGGCCAGGCGTGCCTTGCCCCAGGCCCTCAATTCGGCGGCTTCAAGACCTTCGCATCCCGTCGACGGAACCCACACGGCGCGGAGCTGCTCCCCCCATTCGGAGTGCGGGACGCCGACGACCGCCACGTCGTCGACCGCCGGGTGCGCGCGAAACGCCTCTTCCACCTCGAGTGCCGACACCTTGTACCCACCCGTCTTCACGATGTCGATGCTGCGGCGCCCCAGAATGCGGAAGTAACCCCCCTCGCCGACGCAGCCCTCGTCGCCGGTCCGGAACCAGCCGTCGCGGAAGGCGGCGGCGGTCTCGCCGGGGCGGCCCCAATACTCGCGGAAGACCTGTGGGCCGCGCACCTCGATCTCGCCCTGCTCGCCCCGTGCGACGGGCCGGCCCTCGCCGTCGACGATGCGGGCCTCCACCCCCGGGAGCGGCGGGCCGACGTAGCCGGCCCTGCGCTCGCCCGAGAGGGGGTTGGAGAGCGCCATTCCGATCTCGGTCATGCCGTACCGCTCGAGCAGGGTGTGGCCGGTGATCTCGCGCCAGCGCTCGAGGATGTCGATCGGAAGCGCCGCGGAGCCGGAGACCATGAGGCGAAGGTCGGCCGCGCCCCGCGACCACCGGTTCCGGGTGCGTGCGGGGGCGTGCTCCCAGGCGCGGACCAGGCGGGTGTAGACGGTGGGAACCGACATGAAGACGGTAATCTCGCCCGAGGCGAGGCGGTCCCACGTGGAGGTCGGCGCGCCCGGCCCGAATTCGCACGTCGCGCCGGACCAGAGCGCGCAGGCCAGGGCGTTGACGACGCCGTGGATGTGGTGCAGCGGGAGGGTGTGCAGGATGCGGTCGGAGGCCGTCCAGCCCCAGGCGGTGGTGAGCGTCGTGATCTGGGCCGTGAGGTTCCCGTGGGTGACAAGGGCGCCCTTGGGTCGGGCGGTGGTGCCGGAGGTGTAGATGAGCAGGGCGGGATCGGTGTGGTGGGGGGGCGTGGGGGCGGTGCCGGGGTGGGGTGGGGATGTGGTGTGGTGGGGGTGTGGCGGGGGTGTGGTGGGGACGGTCGTCGTGCGGCGGGATGGGGGCAGGGTGAGGAAGGCGGCCGCCCGCGCACCTGTGGCGGCCGCGAGATGGGGGGTCTGGGGGAGGGCGGGGTCGGCGACGATCACGCTGGGACGGGCATCGTCCAGCACGTATTCGAGTTCGGGGAGGGGATGGGAGACCGCGAGGGGTACCGCGATGCCCCCGCGCGCCCAGATCCCGAACTGCACGGCAACATGAGCGCGTCCCGGGGGAACGAGGTAGGCGATGCGGTCGCCGGGTTCCGCCGCCGCCAGCCGGTCGCGCCAATGTATTGCCTCGCTCAGGAGCTCGGCGTAGTTCCAGTGCCCGCTCTCGTCCACCAGGGCGTTTCGGTGGGCGAAGGACGGATCGGCTGTCCGGTCCGGGAGGGTGATCTCGGTGTGCGTGGTCTTCGGGTCCGCGTGAGGGGGCCTCTCCGCCCGCGCCCGGCGGCGGCAGTGTTGGTGCGGCCGGGTTGTTGGCGAAGCTCGGGAGCGGACGGTAAGGTGTCGCCGGTATCAACCCCGAACAAGGCAAAACGTGGCGCCCGCCGCAGGGCAGGCGCATCTTTTCCCCGCACCCGCGCGTCTTCGAGCCCAACCATGGAGTCACAGATGAGCGACGCACCTGAACGCGGCTTCGCTGCCCGGATACTCGGTGCCGCCATGCTCAGGAGTGAGGTGTACAGCGAGGTGGCGCAGGGTCGAAACGCGATGGGCCAGGCGATCCTGATCGTGGTGCTCGTGTCGCTGGCTGCCAGCACTCAGGATTACGGGCTGGGGGTGGTCTCGATGGCGTGGGTGGCCGGGGTGAGCGTGCTTCAGTGGCTGTTCTGGGTATTGATCACATACGAGGTCGGTTGCGACCTTCTTGGCGGAGAAGCCACCCTGGGCGCTCTGATGCGTACCCTGGGGTTTGCGAGGTTGCCCGGTCTCCTCATGGTTCTGGGGCCGGTGGTGGGGGGAATTCACTTTCTGGTCCACGCCTGGACTCTGCTTGCCGGAGTGGTAGCGGTCCGTCAGGCGTGCGGCTTCGGCACGGTGCGAGCGGTCGTCACGACCCTGTGCGGAATCGTGCCGTACTGGATCATCGTCTTCCTGGTCCTCAATTGAGGAAAGCGCTGCTGCTGGGCGCTGGTGTGGCTGCCGTCCTCCTGGGCGGGTCGGGTACGCGGCAGGCAGCTCCCGATGGGCGTGAACTGGTCACTTCCTTGGGATGCGGGGCGTGCCATGCCGGTGGGCCGGGAGGCGAGGCGATCCGTTCCGTGGCCCCCTCGTTCGGCGCCGACGCCCGGGAGCTCGCGCCCGCCTACATCTTCCACTACCTGGCCGATCCCCGGACGGTGCAACCGGACATCGCTCCGGCGAGAATGCCCGGCTACGACCTCAACGAGCGCCAGCGGGTCGCTCTGGCCCTCTTTGTCACCAACGACCGGGAAATGCGCGGCGTGGACGACGCCTTTCGCGCCGCGGTGGACCGTCACCCCGACGCGGACCGCGCCGAGGGCCACGCCCTCTTCGAGGCGCTGAACTGCGCCGGCTGCCACCTCCACCCCGAAGCCGCCCCCCGGGTCACGGCCCCCGACCTCGGCTTCACCGCCCTGCGCGTCCGGGAAGACTGGCTCGCCGGCTACCTGGCCGACCCGGTCACCATCCGCCCGGCGGGTCTCCGTCCCGGACGGGGGGGCCAGATGCCCGATTTCCGCCTGACCCCGGCGGAGGTGACGGCGATCACCAGCTTCCTCATGACACCCGGCGGGACCACCACCACCCCGGCTGCGAACCGGCCCCTCCCTTCGCCACCAGTCGCGGCCGCTCCCCAATGGGAACCAGTCGCACTCTCCCCCTTCTCAATGCAAAAGGCGGAGGCCCTGCTGCGGGACCGCTGGAGCTGTCTTGGCTGCCACCAGCTCGGCGACGACGGCGGCCGCATCGGCCCCCGTCTGGACGGCATCGCGCACCGGCTTCAGCCGGAGTATGTGCGTGCGGTGATCCACGACCCCGGGACGCTGGCCCCGGGCACGATCATGCCCCGCTCGCTGGAGCAGCCCGACCGGCTCGACCTGATCGCATCCTTTCTGCTGCTGCGCGACGCCCCGTGGACCGGCAGCGAGCGCGTGGCCGGTGCGGCACGCCCGCATCCCCCCGACACCACCCCCGGTGCCGCGACCTACCAGGCCCAATGCGCCCCGTGCCACGGCGTACGAGGGGCCGGTGACGGCTTCAACGCCCGCTTCCTGCCGGTTGCGCCCACCGCGCACAACGACTCGGCGGCCATGTCGCTCCGCCCCGACGACACACTCTACGACGGCGTCCACGCGGGGGGCTGGATCCTGGGGAAGAGTCACCGGATGCCCGCCTTCGGAGCTTCGCTGGACGACGGGGAAAAGCGGGCGCTGGTGAGGTACATGCGCACTCTCTGCCGTTGCCAGGGCCCCGCCTGGTCGCGTGACGGACGGGCCACCCGATGAGTCCCGTTCGGCGTCCCGGCCCTTCAAGGCGACTTGCCGGCGCCGTCGTCCGCCGCTCCTCGTCCGGGCCCAGATTCGTCCATGCAGTGCGCACGTGCCCGCGGGCGCTTGTCGTGGCGCTTCCACTGCTGGCGGCGTGCGGCGAAGGTTCGGACACCGCGGACTATCCAACCGGCGGGGACCAGCCCGCCATACGGGTCACCGCCGCCGACTTCGCCGGTTCGGAGGCCTGTGCCGCGTGCCACCAGGACCAGTACGGGCGCTGGGCCGGCTCCACGCACGGCCGCGCCGGCGGAGAACCCGGCCCCGGTACGGTCATCGCCCCGTTCGACGGCACGCCCATCGCCTTCCGGGACGGGACCGTCGTGCCCGTCGTCGATTCAGCGGGGCGCTACCTCTTTCGCGTGCTGCGGGAAGGTCGCCCGGAGGTCACGATCGACGTGGACGGCGTGATCGGCGGTGGCCACCTGCTCGGGGGAGGCACCCAGGGATTCGTCACCCGCATGGCAGACGGTACCGTCCGCTTCCTCCCCTTCGACTACTCGCGCCAGCTGGACGACTGGTTTTGCAACACCGGCACGCGCCTGGACCGGGGGTGGGTGCCGATCACCTCCGAGATGGCGCTGGCCGACTGCGGCGACTGGCCGCCGAGGCGGGTGCTGGGAACCCTGCGGGACTTCTCGAACTGCCAGTCCTGCCACGGCAGCCAGATTTCGGCGCGCCTGGAGCCCGGTGCCCGGTTCGAGACGCACTGGACGTCGCTGGACATCAACTGCGAATCCTGCCACGGTCCCGCCCGGCGGCACGTGGAGCTGATGACCGCCCCGGACACCGGTGCGAACCCGGCGGACATCGGCCTCGCCAGCCGCGTCACGGACGGGGTGGAGGAGTCGCTGGACGTTTGCTTCCAGTGCCACGCGGTAAAGGACGTCGTGCAGGAGGGCCATCTGCCCGGCGCCCGGTTCGCCGACTACTACGCGCTCAAGCTGCCCATTCTCGGCGGCGACATCTATCTGCCGGACGGGCGCGTGGGCAGCTTCGGCTACCAGGGGACGCACCTCATGTCCTCCTGCTATGTGGACGGCAACATGACCTGCGTGAGCTGTCACGAGCCTCACGGACTCGGCTACTGGGACGTCAACCGCGCGCCGCTCGCGGACGAGACGGACGATCGCCAGTGCACGTCGTGCCACGCCGCCAAGGCCGTGGCCCCCGAGACGCATGCCTTTCATCCCCCGGACTCGCCCGGCGCCCGTTGCGTGAGTTGTCACATGCCCTACCTGCAGCACCCCGGGGTCGGTGGCGCGGTGCCGTTCGCGCGCTCGGACCACACCATTCCGGTGCCTCGTCCGGAGCTGGACGCGCGACTCGGACTGGTGAGCGCCTGCCGCGGCTGCCACACCGACCTGAGCGAATTCCAGCTGCAGGCGCAGGTGGACGAATGGTGGGGCGCGACGAAGCCTCTCGATCCGGCGTCGGCAGGCCTGCTCGCCGTGACCGACGCCATGGGTGCGGAACTGGCAGCCCGGCTGCTCCTGCACCCGGACGAACGCGGGGCCATGCCGCGCTTCCAGGGACTCGCCGGGTTCCTCGCCGGGTGGGTGCCGCCGGGTGGAGACCTGGACCGGGACGCTGCCGAACGCGTGAACCGGCTTGCCGCGACCCCCGACCCGGACCTGCGGGCGCTGGCGCTGGCCACGCTCCACGTGGCGGACTCCACTGAAGGCGCGGCCGCCGCGTCGGGGGAATCGCTCGCGGTGAGGCGCCGCTGGGCGATGATCCTCGGCTTCCTGTCCCAGAACGCGATGCTGGGGGGCGACCTGGGAGCGGCCGAAAGCCTGCTGCTGCGAGCGGGGGCGGTGCTGCCCGGGGACGCGGGCGTGCTCCGGGCGCTGGGGTCTCTCTACCACGACGGAGGCGACTACACCCGGGCGATAGCCGCCTACACCGAGAGCCTGGCCGCCGACCCCGTCCAGCCCTCGGTTCACGTCGATCTGGGGATCACGCGCGCCGCCGCCGGCGACGCGGCCGGGGCGATCCGGGAGTACGAGCGTGCGCTGAGCCTGAATCCCAACGAGACGCTGGCGTATCTGAACCTCGGCAACCTCCAGTTGCGCTCCGGCGACCTGGTTTCGGCGATCCGGTCCTACGAGCGCGCGGTGGCGGTCGGACCGGAGTTCTCCCGCGCCTATCTGAACCTTGCCATCGCGCTGGGCCGAGCGGGCCGGATCGAGGAGGCGCTGCCCCACGCGCGGCTCTCCGTGGAGCTCGCCCCGGCCGACGAGGTCGCGCGGGCCGCCCTCGCACAACTGGAGTCGGAGGCCGCCAGGAGATGACCGTCATGACGGGAACGGACCGATGAGTGAAATGAAGCGAGTGTTGCGGATCCGCGACGGGCTGGCGATCACGGTGGGGATCGTGATCGGGGCGGGGATCCTGCGCACCCCCGGTCTGATCGCGGAGTACCTGGGCAACGGGTGGCTGATCCTGTCGGTGTGGGTGCTGGGTGGGGTGGTCGCGGCGCTGAGCACGCTGGTGCTCGCGGAAATGGCCGCCGCGCTGCCGAAGGCCGGGGGAAAGTACGTGTACGCGCGCGAGGCCTTCGGGCCCGTGGCGGGCTTCGTCGCGGGGTGGTCCGAGCTGCTGGTGAGCCGGGCGTTTTCGGGAGCGATCAAGGCGGTGGCGATCGCGGAGTACATCATCATCCTGGTGGGGAGCGGTTCGGTGCGTCTGCTCGCCGTGGGCGTCGTGGCGGGTTACGTGATCCTCCACCTGGGCGGCCTCAAGGTCGGCACCACCTTCCAGAACATCACCACGGCGATCAAGGTGGCGGTGTTGTTGGCCATCGCGGCGGCCGGGATCGCGGCGGGCGACGGGAGCGGCCTGATCGCGCCGCCCACCGTCGAGCACGCGTCGCTGCTGGGGTTCGCGCTCGCGTACCAGTCGGTGGCCTTCGCCTACTACGGGTGGGAGGACGCTGCCAAGATGGCCGAGGAGATCCGCGACCCGGGCCGCTCGCTGCCCCGGATCCTGATCGGGGGAGCGATCGCGGTGGCGGTCCTCTATCTGTTGGTCAACACGGCCTACCTGGCTGCGCTCACCCCGCAGGAGATGGCGGGTTCGGAACTGGTCGCCCGCGACGCGGTGCAGGGGGTCTTCGGGAACACCGCCGCGACCTTCGTGGTGGTGGCCAGCCTGCTCATCCTGATCAGTTCCGGGAACGTCAACTTCCTGGGCATGCCCCGCGTCGCCTTCGGGCTGGCGCGGTCGGGACTCGCGCCGAAGATCTTCCAGTACATTTCGCCGCGCGGCACGCCGGTCGCGGGCCTTTTCCTGATCGGGATCGTGATCCTGGTCCTGGCTTCGACCGGAGCGCTCGAGTTCCTGATCCAGTTCATGATGCTGGTGGCGATCTCGGTGGACCTGATGGTGCTGTCGGCGTTTTTCAGGCTGCGCCGGACGCGCCCCGAGCTGGAGCGGCCGCTGCGGGTGCCGGGCGGGGTGTGGACGGCGGGTGTGACGATCGTGCTGTATCTGCTGATCCTGGGGATCATCGTGGGGACGCAACCCGGGCTGGCGGTGGGCGCGGTGGTGATTCTGGGGGGGTTGGGGGTGGCGGGGGCGGTGGCGGTGAAGTACTCCAACGCATAGGAGGTTCCCATGTCGGTCGTCTCAATCCTGATCCTCGTCATGATTCTCTCGTCTGTCGCCTTTGGGTGCGTGCTCGCATGGTTGTTCGCCCGCAAGGGACTGCTCGGGCCGCCGCTGCAGCACCGGCTGGAAAGGCTGGAAGCCGAAGTCCGGTGGCTCCGGGAGGGGACCCGGCCCGATCCGGGCCCGGAGCTGGCGGACGAGGTGCGCCGCCTTGACGAAAAGGTGGCCTTCCTGGAGAACCTTCTGGCCGACAGCGGGAAGGCCGTTGCGCTGCCGGCGGCCGACCAGGAAGTCCCCGGCCCGCAGGCCGGGCGCCGGGAACCCGTGAAGAAGGACATTGCCACTGCCGGACCCGCGAGCAGACGCGGGTGACCCCATCATCCGGTTCCCCCGGGAAGTCGGCCCTTCCGAGCATCGCTCAGTCCGGGCAGTCCATCTCCGACACGTCTTCGATCAACGGGCCCCCTGCCGCGAGAAGCAGGGCTCCGCCTGGGCCACCGCCTCCGGGTGGACGATCCGCTGCACCAGCCCGCCCTCGCCATCGTCCTGCCACTGCACCTGCAACCCCTTGAGGACGCGCTGGGCGCCAGCCTGCGCGTCCCCCGGCGGGTAGACCCCGAAAGGCCCGAGGATCGTCTCGGTCGTGAAGCTGAAGAGGTGGTCGCGGACGGCAGCGCGGTCGAAGTTGCCTGCGGGCGAGATCACCGCATCGATCGCCTCGGCCATCAGTTCGACCGCCCCGAACCCCGCCGCCGCGTGGTAACCCGGTGGCCTTCCGTACAGGATTCCGTACCTCTCCACGAAACGGTCGCTCTCGGCGATGAACCCCGAGGTGCCGATCGTGTGGATCCAGGGAGCGTAGCCCGTCACGCAACGGGCGAGGCCGCCGAGTTCGTCTGCGAAGCGCGGGTCCGCGGGTCCCAGCGAGAGGCTGATCAGGAGTGGCTCGTAGCCGACTTCGGACACCGCGCGGGTGAGGCCGATCGCGTCCTCGTAGTAGCCGCCGCCGATGAACAGGTCGCCCCCGGCGTCCCGGGCCGCGCTGGCGAGCACCGTGTAGTCCGCTTCACCTTCGGGGTAGGCCCTGTCGAGCACGATCTCCAGACCGTGCGCGTCGGCGGCCTCGCGCACTCCGCTCGCCAGAGACGCCGCATACTGCGAGTCCTCGTACACGAGCGCGACCGTGCGGGCCCCGCCGACCGCCGCAATCTCCACCGACCCCTGCAGGTAGGCTGGGGCGGGCGGGAGCATCTGCACGCTCCACTGCCGCCCCTTCCCGGCCCAGATCGTGGGCGTTGCGGCCAGCGGTGCGACCAGGGGGATCCCGGCTGCTTCGGTCACGTCGAGCACCGGCGCGGTGACCGGGCTGCCGTAGGGACCCAGCAGCAGGTCGACCCTCTGGACGAAGTCGTGATAGTGGCGCACGGCCACGTCGGGATCGCTCTCGTCGTTGGCCGTCACCAACTCCACCTCGCGGCCCTGAATCCCACCCCCGAAGTTCAACACTTCGACAGCCAATCGATAGCCGTTCTCCATCTCGATGGCGGGGGTGGACCGCAGGCCGGTCTCCGAGATCGTGGCCGCGATGTAGATCGGTTCCCGGTTCCGGGTCTCGGTGCAGGCGATGGCCGCGAGGACCAGTCCCGGCCCGATGAACGCCGGAGTCCTCCGTCGTTGCATGATCAAGGTCAAAACCCCCAGACCACCAGCAGCTGAACCACGCTCTCGTCCACTTCGGTCCCCAGCTTGTTGCTCCAGTAGTGGTACTCGATGCCCGCGTATAGTCCGTTCCCCGATCCCCCCATGGTTTTCCCGATATCCAACCGCAGTTGCGGCTGGGCCAGAATCGAGGCGGGGACACCGTTGCCGAACTCGTCGGTGGTGGCGCCCGCGTACTCCGCATGGCCGGTGATGGAGAAGGCCAGGCTGCCAAGGTTGAAGGGAAGCAGGCCGTTTACGTCGAGGACGAAGCGCCCGTCCAGCTCAGGCGGACTCCCCCCCTCCACCCCCTTGCCCCCGTCGATCCCGTACATCAGGTCCGTGTTCAGGAAGATGAAACGCGGCAGGTTCCATGCGATCCGCGCACCCGGCAGCCACTGCCGGAAGTTCGCGTCGGTCCCGAGCGCCACGCCCCCGAACACGCCGAAGTCGGCGAAAGGACCGAACCCCAGGTCCTTCCCGCTGATCTTCCCCAGGCTGAAATTCGAATACCATTCGCCGTAGGCGTCCTTCTCGTTGAAGCCGTCCTCGCCGCCGTCGTCGATGAAGTCCACGAAGAAGAAGTTGTCGCCGAACTTCCACATGGACGCGTGCTGCATGGTAAGGATGACCGTGCCGGTCTTCGCCTCGGTGAACGGGTTGGTGAGCCTCCCGTACTGGAAGTGGGCCTCGGTCTGGGCCTCCGCCGGACCGGGTCCGGCCAGCAGAACGGCGGCCACCCCACCCCCCACCGACGCCGCGGCCATTCGGTGCAACGAAGCCGGCAATCTCATGGGGATCCTCCTTACGCGTTGCCTCCGGGTACCCGTATGCGGTCGACAAGTTCGCGGACGCTCGCCGGCGGTGCGGGCGTGAACTTCGACACGGTCAGCGCCACAGCGAAATTGAGCACCATCCCCAGCGTGCCGATGCCCTCGGGCGAAATGCCGAACCACCAGTTCTCCGGAGAGTCCGCAGCGGGGTTGATGAAACGGAAATAGATGATGTACGCGGCCGTGAAGGTGATCCCGGAGAGCATCCCGGCCACCGCCCCCTCCCGGTTCATGGTGCGCGTGAAAGTCCCCAAAATGATAACGGGGAAGAACGACGACGCGGCCAGGCCGAAGGCGAAGGCCACCACCTGGGCCACGAATCCCGGCGGATTGATGCCGAGCAGCCCCGCCACCACCACGGCGAACGCCGCGCTGATCCGTGCCGCCACCAGTTCACCCCTCTCCGAGATGTCCGGTTTGAGCGCCCGTTTCAGCAGATCGTGACTGATCGCCGACGAGATCACGAGCAGCAGTCCCGCCGCCGTCGACAGCGCCGCCGCCAGCCCCCCCGCCGCCACCAGCCCCACCACCCAGTTCGGCAGCCGCGAGATCTCCGGGTTGGCGAGCACCATGATGTCGCGGTCGATCGTCAGCTCGTTCTCGGCGGGGTCGGCCACGTACCGGATGTTTCCGTCCCCGTCCTTGTCATCGAAGGTGATGAGTCCGGTGTCCTCCCACTTGCTGAACCACTCGGGCATCGTCTCATACGGCTGCCCCGCCACCGTGTCGAGCAGGTTGGTGCGCGCGAACACGGCCACCGCGGGCGCCGTCGTGTAAAGGATCGCGATGAACAAGAGCGCCCACCCGACCGAGACGCGCGCGTCCCGCACCCGGGGCACCGTGTAGAAGCGGATGATGACGTGCGGCAGCCCCGCCGTCCCCACCATGAGCGCCGCCGTGATGAAGAACACGTCGATCGTCGACTTGGTCCCGTTGGTGTAGGCCGTGAAGCCCAGCTCTCGGTGCAGCCCGTCGAGCTTGTCGAGGAGGAAGACGCCGCTCTCCGGGTCGGCCCCGCCGAAGCCCAGCTGAGGGATGAAGGTCCCCGACAGCATGACCGCCAGGAAGAACGCGGGCACCATGTACGCGAAGATCAGCACGCAGTACTGCGCGACCTGGGTGTAGGTGATCCCCTTCATCCCGCCCAGAACCGCGTAGAAGAAGACGATCCCCATCCCGATCACCACGCCCCAGGTCACGTCCACCTCCAGGAATCGGCTGAAGACGATCCCCACCCCCCGCATCTGCCCGCTCACGTAGGTGAACGAGACGAAGATGGCGCACGCCACCGCGACCACCCGCGCCACCTGCGAGTAGTACCGTTCTCCCACGAACTCGGGCACGGTGTACGCCCCGAACTTGCGCAGGTAAGGCGCCAGCAGCATGGCGAGCAGGACGTACCCGCCCGTCCACCCCATCAGGTAGACCGACCCGTCGTACCCCATGAACGAGATCAATCCCGCCATCGAGATGAACGATGCCGCCGACATCCAGTCCGCGGCGGTGGCCATCCCGTTCGCGAGGGGCGAGACGCCCGTGCCCGCCACGTAGAAGTCCTTCGTGGAGCCTGCCCGCGACCAGATGGCGACGCCGATGTAGAGGGCGAAGGAGAGCCCGACCAGGATGAAGGTCCAGAGGCGGACGTCCATGCGTCAGCGGCGCGGGGCCGGCCGGTAGCGGCGCGGTGTCGGTTGTGGGGGCAGTCGGCGGTCGCCCGGGTGGGTCCGCGTCACCGGGCTTCCCCTCATTCCTCCGCCACCCCGAACTCCCGGTCCAGCCGGTTCATGAGGCGCGCGTAGACGAAGATCAGCACCACGAAGACGTAGATCGACCCCTGCTGG
>JAPPGM010000125.1:28978-34223 GCA_028874995.1 Gemmatimonadota bacterium
CGCGTCGGCGAAGAGGATGCCGCACCCGAAGGAGACCGCGAACCAGATCGCCAGCAGGATCGCGAGGTAGCGGAGGTTGCGGGCCCAGTAGGCGGTGGGATCGGGCATGGGGGAGGGGTTGGAGGACCGAAGGGTGGCGGAACCGGTGCGGTCGAAAAGATGGGCTGGGGTGGTGCGGTTCGCCAGTGACGACCGGACAGCCAGCATCGACGGCTGACCACGCTGGCAAAACGCTTGCATTATCGCTACATTATGTATTCGTCATCGAACACGGAGACACACGGATGGGCGTACTCACGATCAGGAACGTGGACGACGAGGTCATCGCGAGGCTCAAGGCGCGGGCCAAGCGGAATCACCGCTCGCTGGAGGGCGAACTGCGCCATCTCTTGAGTCGGTATGCGGTCCCGGATCTAAGCTTCGGACTGATGCGCGAGCGGGCCCGCGCCGCCTACGGCCCGTCTCCGGCGGTCCCGGACGATACGACCGATCCGTATCCGGACGCCGAGGCCGAACCGGTGGAATGGCTGGGGGCCATGCGAGACATGGGCGAGATCACGGGCGACATCATCTCCCCCGTATCCGAGCTGTCCGACTGGGACGTGTACCGTTCGGACGCGATGTCCGGCGAAGATGATGGCGAGTCGCCGTGAACCTGCTGCTGGACACCCACGTCTGGCTCTGGAGCCAGTTGGAGCCGGAACGGCTGTCCGCCCGGACACGAGATGCCGTGACCGACCCGGCCAGCATGCTCGCTCTTTCCCCCGTGACCGTCTGGGAGACGCTGTTACTCGCGGGCAGGGGACGCGTGGACCTTGCCCCCGATCCCTGGAGGTGGATCCGCACGGCCCTTGCGACCAGGCCGATGCGGGAGCTCCCCCTTACCCACGAGGTTGCGCTCCGAAGCCGCAGCGTCCGCCTTCCCCACGACGATCCGGCCGACCGCTTCATCGTGGCGACGGCCATGGTCCACAAGCTCACTCTGGTAACGGCGGACCGGACGCTGCTCGGATGTCCCGACATCGCGGTGCTGCCGGGCGCCTGATTCGCGTTTGGACTGAAGCTACAGTTGTAGTATCATGTGTAGTTACACAAATTAACGGAGCTTTGAGGGATTCGAGACCAATTGTACGAATGGGACCGGAACAAGAACGACGAGAACCTCAGAAGGCATGGCCTGAGCTTCGAGGACGCGGCCGCGGTGTTCGACGGGCCGTGTCTGACGTTCGAAGACAGGCGCATCGCGTATGGCGAAGAACGCTGCATCACGGTGGGATACCTCGAGGGGCGCCTCGTTGTGATCGCCCACACGCAGCGCGGCAGGAACACTCGGATCATCTCGATGAGAAAGGCCAACAGCCGTGAACAAAGAGCCTACGAAAAGCGACTTGAGGCGGATCGACCGGATGAGGGATGAGGACATCGACTACTCGGACATCGCAGAGCTCGACGCCGAGTTCTTCGCGACCGCACGCGTGGTGGTGCCGCCTGGGAAGAAGCAGGTGACCGTCCGACTGGACAGAGATGTCCTGGCGTGGCTGAAGGCCCAGGGCAGAGGATACCAGACCCGCATCAATGCCATCCTGCGGGCGTACTATGAGGCGCACAGGAGCCGAAATGCCCGCTCTCGCCGAGGGACACGCGGCTGATCTGCGGTGCGACGCCCTGCCGCTTGGTCCAGCGCCACGCAGGGTCTCCGGCCGCTGGGCGACGACGGGGGCCTGCACCGTTTCCCCGCGCGGGGCCGGGCCGGAACGCGTGTTCACGTACCTGACTTGACCCCCGACCGCTTCATCGCGGCGACCGCCATGGTCCACGGGCTCACGCTGGTGACGGCGGATCGTACGCTTCTCGACTGTCCCGACATCAGGGTGTTGCCGGCCACCTGACGCTATGTTTACCGAACTTCCCACCAGGTCCCGCATCCATCGGAAGGGTACGCCGCCATGACTTCGGATCCCCCAAGAGCCGAAGTGGCTCATCGCTGGCGGCCCATCGAGGATCTCCCCTCCGGTTGGCAGGACCTTGCCGATGCCAAGCTCCACCGGCTGGCGGCCGATTGGACCAGGATTCGCGAAAACCCTGGCTCAGACGCGGCCATAGCCGAGTTCAGCGAGCGCCTGAAGCGCGAGTGGGCGATCGAGACGGGGCTGATCGAACGGGTCTACAGGCTGACCCGGGGAATCACGGAAGTTCTGATCGAGCACGGACTGCGCGAGGAGTTGATCCCCACTTCGGCCACGGACCGCGATCCGGCACTCGTCTTCGACATGCTTCAGGACCATGCCGCCGCTGTGGACGGGTTGTTCGATTTCGTCGGGCGGAAGCGTCGGCTGTCGACGAGTTACGTCAAGGAACTCCACTCGGTGCTTCTGGCCCATCAGGAGACTGCCAGCGGCCGTGACGTCTTCGGGCGGCGCGTGGCAGTGCCTCTGATCAGAGGGGACTACAAGAAGCGGCCCAACAACCCCGTGCGGCCGGACGGCCGGGTGCACGAGTACTGTCCGCCGGAGCAGGTGGCCCCGGAGATGGACAGGCTACTGGCGATGCACCTGGAGCACGGGGAGCGGGGAGTACCGCCCGAGGTCGAAGCTGCCTGGCTTCATCACCGGTTCGTGCAGATCCACCCCTTTCAGGATGGAAATGGCCGAGTGGCGCGGGCTTTGGCGACGCTGGTGATGATCCGCGCGGGGTGGTTTCCGCTGGTGGTGACGGATGCCGGGCGGGCGGAGTACATCGGCGCTCTGGAGGTGGCCGATGAAGGAGATCTTCGGCCGTTGGCGCGGCTGTTTTCCGGTATACAGACGCGGGCGTTCGAGGGCGCGATCGACGCGGCGCGCGGCATGATTCCCCGGCGGATCTGACGAGTGGCGCTGCTCACCTTGCCGTAGACGGCTACCTTACCTCTGGCGGCAGGCGCTTGACCACTACCGTGGGCACATCGAACTCGTCCTTCTCGACGAAAGCGACCAGCCCGCCCGGTCCGAAGGCCGCAAACATGGTGGCTCCGCTCTGACGGGAGAATGTCCCTACGTACCGGCCGCCGGCACTGATGACGTCAATGGGCGAAGCGGGAGCCTGGGCGGTGCTGAATGCCAAGCCGGACAGCAGGTTGCCGGCTACGTGGTCCTCCCACGGGTAGCCGTCCTCCGGAGTGCGCCGCACCCAGACGCCGCCCGTCCAGGTGGTTCTCAGGTCGTCGATGACCGGGACTTCCCCGTGGACCGGGTAGGAGCGGGCTTCATCGAGCCAGTCCTCATAGTTCATGGCTTCGCGCATCTGGTCCCTCACTTCGGGAGGAAGGTCGCTGTAGCCGAAATCCCGCTCGACCTGCGCCACGCGCAACTCACGATAGTGGTTCCGAATATCCTCCGTGACCGTGCGGGCCTCGATCGGCCTCGTCACCACCCGGACGACGGTCCCGTCGGAAGTCGCGAACTTGATCGCGTATCCGGTGGAATCCGTGAACACGAACCCACCGTCGGGCAGGACATCGAACAGGAGTTTCGGCGTAAAGGCAGCAACCCGATTCACCTGCTCGAATTCCGCCGGAGCCCAGGCACTCACGATCTCCTCAGCGCGGACAGCATTCCCGTCGACGCCCAACCGCTCGAGCACTCTGGGGCCTTCGCGCTGTCGTATCGAAAAGGAAGAGCCGCCCCCCGGTGTCTCACCCTGCTGAAACGTGACGGCACGCTTCGGGTAGCCAAGCAGCGTTTCGCCAGCCGCCGCGCGCAGGAGATAGGTCCGCGTGCCAGGGGACTCCCGCTCGGTTTCCGAAGGGAAGCGAACCATCCGGTCGAACTCGCCCCCCGGCCGGAAGACGTGGTACGCGCGATGACCGTAGTCTGCCACGACCATCGTCCCATCCCGGAAGGTGACGGCGGAGGTGGCGGCCCGAAACTCGCCCGGGCCCTCTCCGGGACGGCCGAACTCCGTTACGAATCCTCCGAGGGAATCGACGACCACAATCCGCATGACGTCGCCGAGGTCGGGTCCGACATCGGTGATGTGGAGGTTGCCGGAAGCATCAAAGGCCAGGGAGGTGATGGAGGTGAACAACTCCCACGGGGAGCCCCCGCCACCCACCCGGAACACGTCCTCGAACTCGGCGGACAGCACGACGTCTTCCGCCGGGAGTTCGACGACGGGCGCCTGGGCGGTCAGGGGAATCGGCGAGGCCCGGCAGAGCAGACAAACGGCACACGCGGTGGCGTTGCCGATCCGCATGAAGAGGGCGGCCCGGGGAGTCAATTCACCTGTTTCCTGGCGAGGACGATGGGTGAGCCGTCCCCACTCGTCCGCAACTCGATCCGTCCCGAGTCGACGATCTCCCCCTCATAGATCAACGGCCCCTTCTCCTTCCACACCTCCCACACCCGCACCCGGCCGCCGGTGTCCACTTCGAAGTGGTGGACCACATCTCCGTCCTCGAACCGGAACGCGGCCATCCCGGCGCGATTGTATTCGAAAAACACACGCTGGAGCGGCCCCTCGCCGGCCTCGACCGTCCAGATCCCATCGATGGGCGTGGGGTTGCGATTGTTGTGGTTGGCCATCCAGTACGTGAACCTCCACGCGCCCGCGAGCACCGCCGCGACGGCGACACCCCGAACCGCCTCAGCCCTTCGCGATGGCCCGGAGTCGAGCATTACGGCCTCGACGAGCCGCCGGGCGTGTGGCCGCACGACGATCAGCAGACAGATCAACACCGTGACCGAGGCTGGCAGGGCGCCGATACCGAACAGGATGTCCATGAGGATGATGTTGCCCACGACCGGCAGCAGGACCAGCGCGCCGACCAGGGAGGTCCGCGGCCAGGCCAGCAGCAGCCCGCCGCCGATCTCGACGAGGGCGATGACGGTGCCGTACACGGTGGAGGATCCGAAGTAGTACCAGGTGAGCCAGAATCCGCTGACCTCGCCCATGGGCTTCGAGGCCTCGGAGTCGATCACGGTGAACTGGGAACCGGTCAGCTTGGCGAAGCCGTAGGTGATCATCAGCACCGCCACCAGCCATCTCGCGACCCGGACGCCTGTGCTCATCGTGGGTTGTTGCTGCCTGTTCACACCCCTACATCAGCCCCCCGATCACCCCATCCTCGTCGATCGTCATGGCCAGCGCGGCCGGTTTCGCCGCCAGCCCCGGCATCGTCATGATCGACCCGGTCTTGACCACCACGAACCCTGCCCCCGCCGACGGCGTGACCTCCCGCACCGTGATCCGGAAGCCGCGCGGCCGCCCC
>JAPPGM010000020.1 GCA_028874995.1 Gemmatimonadota bacterium
GGCCTTCAGCTCGGCGTAGGTCTCGCCGAGGCGGAACCGCTTCATCGATTCGCAGACGCGGCCGTCGGGGCCGGTGCGGTTGGCCACCTTCGCCTCTTGCGCGATCCACCAGTCGGCACGGGCGGAATCCTCACGGATGAGATGGATCAGCTTGGCCCGGCCCTTGAGATGGCAGAGGTCGCAGTTCCCGGCGTATGAAGGGATGCCGAGGTCGAATGGCTGGCCCATCCACCACTCCAGGACGTCGGCTTCCCGCACGCCTGCATCGGCCAGGGGCAGCACGGCGCGGCTGCCGGTGCGCGAGCCGCAGTTCATGGCGCGCATGCGCAGGACGCGGCGCTGTTCGTCGGCGCGCAGGCCGATGACGGAGTGCCAGCGCTTGAGGCCGAGACGGTGGCGGGCGAAGGCCTCGATCCTATCTCTCTTAAGAAACCCGGTGCAGTAGCGGATGCCCTGCGACGGCACGAATCCCTTTCGATCGATCAAGGCGGCAAAGGGCTCGCCGTTGCGGGACGCGGTGGCGAAGTCGACGATGCGGGTGCGGTGCGGCGCATCCCACAGATACTCGATCCAATGGATCTCGACTCCCCACGTGCGACCGCAGATGTCCACGAATTCGAGGGTCTCTTCGCGTTCCATCCCGGTGTTGGCGAAGACAACCGAGATCTGGCGCGGCAGCCGGCCGCCGTAGGCGTCGACGATCTTCCTCAACATGTAGGCGGACGTCCTGCCCCCGCTGAAGCTGATCACCGCAGGGCGCGGCACCCGGTAGGGGTTGCTGGGCTGTGGATGGAGGGCGGCGGCGGCGCGGGGACGCCGACCGGATTGGCGCCGAGTTGAGGCGTCACTGTCGCCCATGGTCAGGTCCCCTTCGGTTCGCCGGCCGCTTCGGCCCGCGCCATGTCGAGGGCGTGATCGAACATGGCGACGACTTGCGCGTGGCTGTCGTGCTCGTTGAGGCCGATGTAGCTTTCGAACTCGCCGAGCTTGTAGGCGGCGCAGTCGAGCAGGCGGCCTGCTCGATCGACGGCCGGGCCGAGGCTGCGGCAGGCGGCCTCGTCCGTGCCCAGAACGTGGGTGGCGAGCCCGACCGCGCCGGCGGCGCAGAAGCGGCAGCCACCGTCGAAGGTGGTAAGCGACCGCCCCTTCCTGTCGAGGGCGATGGCGCCCTGCGCCCAGCGGTCGGGACGGGCGATGACGGTGCGGGCGATCGCGAGGATGTCGAGCGCACCGGGCGCGTCCGGCCTGGGCATGGCGCGGACCGCCTCGTCGAAGATGGCGACGGTCATGGAATGCGCGGCGTTGTAGTCCAGGATCCAGGCAGTCCCCGTCCAGCTGTCGGCCACGCGGACCGAGGCCTGGTTCACCTGCCGGCGGGCTTCGAGGAAGAGGCGGTGTGAGGCGTCGGCGTCGGCGGCCGCGCGGTCGAGGGCGCCGAGGGCACCCCAGCAGACGGCGTTGTTCGCCCGCCCCTCGCAGCGGTGCCCGTTGGCATCCAGTGCGTGCGGGTACGCGCACCAGCGCGCGGGATCGGTCAGGACGGTCCGGGCCGCGACGAGTAGCGCAGCGACTTCGATGACATCGGTGCGTGTGTCCATGGCGTCCTCGCTGATGCGGGTTCGAGTGGTCGACGGAAGGGGGCGCGCACCGTCGGACGGAACGCGATCAGACCTGCAACGGGGGCAGGCTCACGGGGTAGGGGCGCCGCACGAGGCGGAAGCCGCCCGTGCAGGGCTCGATCGAGATGGTCTCCTGCGTGTCGGGGTCGCGGCACTCGCACACCGCGAGAGCGGTGAGCCGGTCGCGATGGACCGGGATCGCCGCGTCGAGCCGGTCCGCCACCGCGAGCCACCACGCGACGATCTCGCTCACCATGACGGGCGCCAACGGTGCCTTGTCGAACGCCACTGCCCCGTCGCCCGCAAACATGCGATCGCCGTGAGGGCCGCCCCATATGCCGGGGTGCCGCTCTGCCCACCCTTTCAGCGCGGGGGCGTTCATGAATCCCAGGTCGCGCGCGAGAACGTGGGCGCCGTCGTGGTACATCAGATGGGTGAGTTTCCCATCCGGCGTGAGCGCCATCAGGGTCTCGCCGGGGTCCGTGTGGAACGTCTCGTCGCGCAGCCAGCGGACCGCGGAATGGTCCATGAAGCGGCCGAGGGTGTACCAGCCTGCATGGCAGGCGGTGGAGCGACAGCCGTGGCGAAGAATGATTCCGAAGTCCATGGGGACCTGCTGGTCGCCGCCGTGCGTGTCCACGGCGCGCTGTATCCGCGATACGGCGAGGCGGACGGCTTCGGGCGACGGGTGGACGGTCTGCATGGCTGTCATCCCTCCGTTGGTGAGGCTGGGCCGAAATAGTCGGCCGGCGGGGGCCGGGTGTCGCGCGACGGGGATGCGCTGGGCCTGGACGGAGTCGGTCTCCATCGCGGGCGTGGTCCGGATGGCGGGGAGACGGCGCGGGGAGACTCCGGGCGCCCGGCCTTCGCCCCGCCGCCGCCTTGCGCCGCTCCTGGCGAGGCGACCGCGATGGCAGGACGGGACCGCGGTCGCGTGGCGAGACAGCGATGGGGAGACTCGCGCGCCGGCCGGACCCGGACCGGCATAGGCGACCGGGGAAGCGGTAAGGACGGGAGGGGTCGCGGCCCCTTTCCAGGGCTCAGGGTAGGAGCGCTACCGGCCGGTCAAGAGAGGCCGGACCGACAGCATCGGAGCCGCAGCATCGGAGCCCCGGCGTGCGCCGCTGGGGGCCCGGACTTGACCATTTCTTCCGTTCGAAAATAGGTTGCTCCGGCGGCGTTGCACGATGCGGCGTGGGGCTGTTACGGCGTGCTCGGGCGCGCGATGGCCGACCGGGGCCGCAATGCCATGTGGGCGGATTGCGTGTCCGCGCGGCGAGCCGCAATCTTGTTGCTGCTCAGGAAGCGGACGGGCCGGCTTGGAAACCTTCGGGCTATACGACGTCGAGCGCGCGGTCGGGGAGACCTCGTTCCTGCGGGGTCTGGACTATTTCGAACGCGGCAGGGTGCGCACGGCGACGTTCTTGCCGCCGGACCGCATCGAGGGCGAGGTTTCGGGCAGCCGGCCGGAACCCTATGCGGTCATGGTAACGCTCGGACCGCGCAGCGACGGGAAGCTCGTACCGGTTGAAGGACGCTGTTCCTGCCCGGTCGGCCACAACTGCAAGCACGTGGCCGCGCTGCTGCTCGCCGCCCGTCGGCTCGCGCTGGACGCGGGCGACGAGCTGGACGCGACGGCGCGTGCGAAGGTGTCCGGGCCGGTGCGGGGATGGCTCCACGATTGGAGCGAGACGGTGGCCGGAGGGGCGAAGGACGTGCCCGCCCGTCCGGCCGCAGGGCCGCCGGCGGCGGGAAAGAAGCACCTGTTCTACGTGATCGGGTGCGATGCGATGCGGCGGGT
>JAPPGM010000101.1 GCA_028874995.1 Gemmatimonadota bacterium
GAAGGCCGTGCACATCCCGGTGATCAGGAAGGCCCACCACACCCAGTTCTGCGCCACCCCGCCGGTCCGCACCAGGTCGGCGACCAGGTTGGGCGTGTCCGTCGAAAAGGTCGTCGCCACCATTGACGTGCCCAGCAGCCACCACGGGAGCTGTCGGCCCGAAAGGAAGAACTCGTCGGTGCCCTTGCCCGCGCGCCGCGCGAAGTAGAGGCCGATCGACAGGGCGGTGAGCCCGTACAGCGCGATGACGAACCAGTCGAGGGTTACGAGTTGCATGGGGTCTTCAGTCGCGGCTGGTGGAGGGCGGGGAGTCCCAGAGGCTCCGGGGGTAGACCTTCGAGTCTACAAGGGTCCGCAGCGTTTCGGCCACTCCGGCGTGATCGCCGGGGAAGGTGACGCCCAGCCACGTCTCGTCGGTGGGCAGAACCCGGCAGTGGACGAGCCCGCGCGCGATGAGCTCATTCATGGCTTCGGACAGATAGTACTCGGAATCTGTCCCGGGGTCGGTGTCCAGGAACTCGGAAAAGAGGGTTCGGAGGTGCGAAAGGATGCCTGTGACAGATTCGGGGACAGATTCTGAGGGGAATCTGTCACGGAGGGTGTGGGCCGCGATCTCCGGGAATCCCCAGAGGTTGGTGCAGACGGGAGTGTCCAGGGGGACGTCAAGGGGCGTTCCGGCGAGGTCCTGGCCGCGGACCCGGTTTCCGGCGCGGCGCATGCCGAGGCCTTCGGTGAGCTTCTGGAGGGTGCCCGTTTGGTCGACTTGGCAGAGGCCGCGGGAGACGCCGCCGCTCTCGGAGAGGGTGACTTTGAGGGGGTAGCCGACGGTGAGGGCGGGGGTGGGGGCTGATGGCTGATGTGGTGGACCGGGCGGTGAATTGCCTGTGGGGGATTTGCGGGTCGCCGGCGTTGGGTGGCTTGGCGCGTCTCTCATCGCCTGGGCCAGCAACTCGTACGCCCCGCAGCCGTAGAAGTCGTCGGCGTTGCAGAGGGCGAAGGGGCCGTCGACTTGTTCGGCGGCTGTGAGGACCGCGTGGCCGGTGCCCCAGGGGCGGGTGCGGCCGGGGGGCGGGATGTCGACGAGGCCGGGGTGTGAGAGGGACTGATACGCGTACCGGAGGTCGAGTCCGGCGGTGGCGGCGGGGTGGAGGTGCGTGTCGAAGTCGGCCTGCAGGTCCTCCTGGATGACGAGCAGGAAGCGTGAGAAACCGGCCAGCGCGCCGTCGTAGAGGGCGTAGTCGAGGAGGGCCTCGCCGCCGGGGCCGATGGGGGTGAGTTGCTTGAGGCGGCCGAAGCGCGTGGAGCGGCCGGCCGCGAGGATGACGAGGGTGAGGGGTGGGGTGGCGGGGGGCATGGGGGAGTTCGTTCAAGTTCACGGAACCGCGGACCATCGGAAGTCTACATGGCGGGAGACACGAGAGCCACGGTGGCCACCAAGTCCAGTCCTCAATCGTGGTTGGACGGCGCGGAGTGCTTCCGAGCCTCGATGATCAAAAAGAGCCATGTCCGGTGACCTTCCTTCCAGCCCAAGGGAAGTCGGTCTATCTTTCGGCGGACGAGTGGCCCACGTGAGCCCAAGCCACCACGTACCCGACAGCTTCCAACGCTCCTGCCCCGGTCGGACGGTGGGCACCACAGGGAATCCGCCCGCGAAGCGACCGCACCCGGCTGCCGATGGCGGCCGGGTTTTCGTTACTCAGTCCAACGTCCCACCGCAGGACCCAGATGACCCCGCCAAGGCGTGGAGCCGAAGAAGATCACGAATCCAATGTCCATCCTGACCCGAAGCGATCCGTGGCCCTGTCTCGGGAGCAGCAGCGGCTCCATAGCGCCCTGTGCGAACGTGATGAGCAACTGGGCGCGATGTATCTCGGTGGACTTCAGGTCCTCCGCGACCCCGCGAATCCAGATCGCGTGGCGCAGTCGGCTCACAGCATGAGAGAGCTCATGGAGAAGATCGGAGAAACCGAGCTGCCGACCGCTGAAGGAAGGAGTACGCGGAACATGAAGGATGAGGTCTTCAAACTGAGAGGTGCTTTCGCGAAAGCGAAGCGCAATTCGGCAGGATACTCCGAGTCCGGCGGATGGACGGGACCTTTCGATGGGCATCTGTACCGCTTCCTCAAGAAGCTGAACGACTTCTTCGATTGGGTGGATTCGGATCGTCCATCTCGCAGGTCACAGTTCCAGCGGACCTTGGTTCACTTGGATCCCTCCGGCCGTGTCTTGGCCAAACCGCTTCGCGACAGACGCTATCGGGCTTGGAGGGAAATTCGCGACTTCTTTCAGCACACCTCACACCACCGTGCTTACCCCGGCTTCGACGAATTCCGCAGGAGGATCGGTGAGCTCGAGGTCTTCCTGGCCAGCATGCTGGTCCCCAGAACCTTCGACGACCTGGACGCAATCGACGCTCTCTTAAGGGAGTCCGGCGATGCCTAACCCTGCCACCGTCGCGAAAGCCTTGGAGCTGATAGAGCAAGGTGCCGAAAACCACTCGTATTTCTTCTCCAAGCTCAAGTCCCCTGAGTGGATCGAACCCTTGGTTGAGGCGGGCTTCTTCAAGGACCCTCCTCCGCCAAGGAAACATGGCGACTATGTCAGCTACCCCACGTGGCCTGAGTCGAAGTACCTGAAAAGGATGGCCCCTGTCGCACCGACCCGGGTGGCTGACGTGGTCGGTCAGCTTCCCGACACGGACAACATCTCTGTCCACGAAGACCTGGCGCGTGCGGCGATCAGTCTCGAGGCCAAATCGATGGCCCGATGGGCTACTAGGGAGGCCCGGTGGATCTCGCGGCAGCAGCACATTCAGTTTCCACTTGGTGAGGCCTTGGGAGCTGTGATCGAACGCTTGGCCAAGCTGGGAAAGACCGGCGCCGCCTTGGAACTGGCGCGTTCGTTGCTGGCGATCCGCTGCGTCGTCGACTCCGATCGCCCCGGATTCGTCCGCGAACCTCCTCAGCCCTACGGCAGCGGACTCGAGGGGTCCAACGGTGAGCCAGCGGACGAGGAGCACCGGGAGATTTCCGAGCTGGCAGCTTCCGTCGTGGCACAGCTTTCCAGCCGCATCGTCGGCCAACTGAGTTCGTACGAATACCGGGAGTTTGTGGACCGACATGTGCCCGCACTGCTCACGCATGGCGGGATCAAGACCTTCGAGATGCTTTGCGATCTGCTCGAAGAGGCGGTCGAGTCCGACAGACTGGGCAGGTACTCCGAGTCGATCTGGCGTCCGGCGATTGAACCACACGGCCAGAACCAAGGGACCGACGTGTCTGATTCTCTGATAGATGCCATCAGGGACGCATCAGTCGAACTCGTCGACAATGGGGTCACGCTCGCGACTGTGATCGAATCCTTGGCTCGGCGGCGATCACCGATTTTCGGGCGGATGATACTGCACTTGGCTTCGGAAAGACACGAGCAAAATCCTGAGTTGGCTGCGGAACTGGCAGCGTGTGAGGATCACTTCCGGGATGAGCGGTTGCTGCACGAATACAGCAGGCTTCTCGGTGCCGTCTTTCCAGCAATGGATGATGTCAGCAAGAACCGAGTGATGAAGTGGATCAGTGAAGGTCCGGCGTTCCATGACTCGTTCGCGGGCGATGTCGAGGAGCGGCGCAAGTGGACGATCTATTGGCAGCGTCGACGGCTTGCCTGGATTCATCGCGATCTGGATGAGGAATGGAAGAAACGCTATACCGCGATAATAGCCGAACTCGGAGAACCAGAGCATCCTGATTTCACCTCGTACACGACAAGCTGGATGGGTCCGACGAGCCCAGTCAGCGGGGAAGAGCTGGGGTCTCTTTCGCCCGAAGAGATCGCCCAATATGTGAAATCGTGGCAGCCATCCGGGGATCCGATGGCGCCGGACGAGGAAGGTCTGGCAGGAATACTGGAGGCGCTGGTCGCCGAGGCGCCTTCCGGTTTTCTGGAAGCGCGCAAGGCCTTCTTGGAAGTACCGACCCGCTACGTCAGTGCTGTGTTGCAGGGCCTGTCCCAAGCTGTGCGCGATGACGTTTCCATTGACTGGGCTGCCACCATCGACCTGATGTCCTGGATCGCAGCCCGCCAGAGCAATCACTCTGAGTGGAGATCGGTGCGCCAGGACTGTATCAGATTGTTGGAGACGGGTCTGCGAGACGACTTGATCGACACTCGACTGCGGAAAGCCGTTTGGACCATCATCGACGTAGCAGCAGACGACTCGGACCCCACACCCGAGGTGGATTCACAGTTTGCGGGTGACCTGTCGACCCAGTCCATCAGCACCGTCCGAGGGAACGCTCTACACGCCGTAGTCACCTATTCGCTATGGGTCTATCGCTCTGTGATGGAGACTCGCGGGGCCAGACCCGGCGTTCTTGGCATGGATAGAGTCCCCGAGGTTCGGGCAAGGCTCGAAAGGCATCTCGATCCAGAGATTGACCCGTCGCCAGCAATCCGGTCGGTCTACGGACAGTGGTTCCCGCACCTGGTCTTGCTGGACGAGGCTTGGGCCCGGCGGCACGTAGAAAGGATCTTTCCAGACGACCAGCCGGAGCTTCGAGATGCCGCATGGGAAACGTATCTCCGCTTTTGCCGAGTATACAACCTGCCCTTTGAGATGCTCCGTGGCCAATATCTGCAGGCCGTGGATCGCCTTGACGAGATGGGAGAGCGCGACTCGACCACAAGGGAAAACATAGGAGGGTTTCTCGGGGAGCACCTCGTCACCATGGCCGGTCGTGGCTTGGTTGCCTGGTCGGACGATGACGGCCTGCTCAGGCGGTTTTTTGAGAACACCGAGCCGGAGGGTGCCCGGCGGCCGATATGGGTGATCGGCAGGTATCTCTCCGACGAGGAAAACGAGATACCTGATGAGGCGGTGCACCGCTTCCAGCGGTTGGCGGATGAACTACTCGGGCTATTGGAAGAAGCTGGTCGCGAGCGGATGGGGCACCTGAGTCGGCTGGGGTGGTGGTTCGCATCCGGTCGCTTCGATCCGGAGTGGACATTGGAACGGCTGACGCGACTGCTCAAACTTGCCGGGGCGGCAAAGCCGAGTTTCGCGGTGATGGATTCCTTGGCCGAAATGTCCACGAATCATCCGGCCAAGACCTTCGAGGTGTTAAGCCTCTTGGTGAAGACGAGCACCGATGGGCCGGGTCGCAGTGTACTGGTCGGCCGTAGTGAGCCTGCGCGAGTCATTCTCGGGGCTGCGCTGGCGCACCCTCCGACGGGGGATGACGCAAGGTTGTTCATCCACCAACTTGGTGCGGTCGGACACGAGGGCTTCCGGGATCTCCTGGAGGGTTGATCGAAGGAAGCAATCTGTTTGCCCGACGGCGAAAGCTCGCTACCCTGCGCCGATTGGCTCCCGGGGCGTCACCTGCTCGGAGATCTCCCGCCCCGCCTCGATCTCTGCACGGCGAAGCTCCCACGTCTTCCGGAGGTTCAACCATAGTTGCGGCGTCGTCCCGAAATAGCGGGCCAGACGCAATGCCGTACCGGCCTTATGCGTTTCTTCACGTTCATGTCATATGCCCGTTGGTGACAATCTGCGATCCTCAAGGTCATGCGGCCCGTCGTCAGTCCAACGGAAGCAAATGCGCCATTAGGCGTTGATCAACCCCCCTCCCTATCCAACCCCCACAGCTGCACATACTCCACCCCCAGCTCATCCTCCCCCAACCCCAGCACATAGTCCTCCCCGATCTCGAAGACCTCAAGCCCTTCCGGCGTCTCGACCAGCCCCTGAACCCGCCCTTCCGGATCGAATACCGTCCACACCTCGGCCCCCTCGCCGGATACCCGGTATTCCCGCACCCAGAGATACCCGGACCGATCCGCGCGGATCTCCGCGAAGGCCGGGTAGGCGTCCACCGGGGGAACCCCCCAGGGTGCCCGCTCGTCGTACTCGGCCTGGGTTGGGGCTCGCGGGTCCCAGTCGCGCCGGACGATTCTGACCAGCGATCCGTCAGCGGCAAAGGCCTTGATCTCGTAGCTGTTCTGTACTCCGACCGCGACGAGGTCCCCCCACACGGCTCCCGCGGTGCCGCGCTGGAAGGGGTGCTGCATGTCTCCTCCCCACAATTCGCTGAAATACGCCTCGCCGTAGGGAAGCATCCCAAGTGAGGCGGACAGCGTCCCGTCCACGTCCAGAACCGACCATTCCGTTTCCAGGCGAACGAGGTCCCTGGTCTCAAAGACGGCCGATCGGTTGAATATCTGGCTGCCCCGCGAGACCATCCTCCCGTCCGGCAGCACGTCGAGAATACCGCCCCGGGTGGCCTCGAAGGCCACGTTGCGGCCGTGGTTGCCGTTCATGTCGAAGATCGGCAGTCTGGGGCTGTAGGGTGCATCGGCAGCGGCGACCGAGTCCCCCGGCCAGTGTGCGACGGCCGTCGGACCGTGGGCGGTGAATTCACCGGGTCCCTCGCCCCGGCGTCCCCAGGTTCCGGAATGGGAGCCATCGGGACCGAAGACCTTCAACTCGTTGGTGCCCATGTTGGCGACTACGATCCGGCCGTCCCCAAGCCGGATGGCATCCGTCACCCGAAACAATTCGTCGGCGCCGCCGCTTTCGACGGAGCCGATCGAGAGGGACGGTTGCGCGCCGATCTCCCACGGGAGCCGCGAGTCGGGGGCGGGTTGGCTGTTCTCGACAATCACAATGCCGGCGCTGTCCCGCATCGCCGCGTGGAGTCCGGGGCCGGCGGTGCCGCCCGGGCCCTCGCACCCTACGGCCAACGGTGCCAGCGCGAGAACTGCGGTCCAGCCCGGGGTGGTCCTTGAGTCACTCATTCAGCCTTGGTCCTTAATCAGGAATATACATGGCCCCGCGATCACCCAGCCTCCCGCGACAGCGCCCACAACTGCACGTATTCCACGCCGAGATCATCCGTCACCAACCCCAGCACGTAATCCTCGCCGATCTCCAAGACATCCAGCCCGGGCGGAGTCTCGACCAGCCCCTGGATCCGCCCCTCCGGATCGAACACCGTCCAAACCGCGGGCCCCTCGCCGAACATCCGGTACTCACGCACCCAGAGATACCCGGCCCGGTCGCCGACGATCTCCTCGAAGACCGGGTAGGATTCCACCAGCGGCATGTCCCTCACCATGTTCAGCATTCGGGTCCGAACCTCGGCCGGGCGGCCGGCAACCCGCCGGGCAAAGAGCTCGTCCAGCTCGGCCTGCGCGGGTTTGCGCGGGTCGCCCTCACGGCGGACGATTCGGACCAGCGACCCATCAGCGGCGAATGCCTTGATCTCGTAGCTGTCCTGCACCCCGATCGCCAGGAGGCTTCCCCAGAGGGTCCCCACGGTGCTTCGACCAAAGGGGTGAGGCTGCTCGACCATGTCCCCATCCGGCGTGGAGACCGCCCAGTCCTCGAATGCGGGAAACTCGCCGAATGAACCATCCCGGGTACCGTCCACATCCAGGACTGCCCATTCGAGGTCGGAGCGAATGAGGTCCGGGGATCCCGTTGCCCTTCGGTTGACCAGGAGACTGCCGCGCGCGAACATCTTGCCGTCGGGGAGCAGGTCGATGACGCCGAGCAGTGTGGGGTCGAGGGCTATTTCGCGGCCATGATTCCCGTTCATGTCGAACAGCGACATCCGATGTCCTCCCGGGTCCAGAGCGGCGATCGAGTCGCCGGGCCAGAGCGCGATGACGCTCGGACCCCTGCTGAACTCACCCGGCCCTTCACCCTGCCGCCCCCAGGTACCCGAGTGGGATCCGTCCGCGTTGAAGACCTTGATCTCGCTGCTGCCCGCGTTGGCGATCATAATGCGCCCGTCCGCGAGCAGGGTGGCGTCGCGGACACGGAACAGCTCGTCCGCCTCGCCACTGTCGACGGACCCGATCGAAAGAGCTGGGTGTTCGCTGAACCACGGAAGCCGCGAATCCGGCGCGACCGGATCATTCGTGACGATGGTGACGCCGGCGCTGTCCGCGACCACCACGCCGAGCCCGTATGATTGGCTTCGTCGGAGCTTTGGCATGCGGTGGGGAGAGCCAGCAAAGTGAAGATCTCCCAGGGTCGTGGGGATCGCTTGATCATTGGACCGGCTCTCTGTCGCGAGACGGGGGGGCATCGCGGTGGATTGGACACTGCGCGAAGAGGTTGGTTCGGTCCGGCTCGGCGTGTCAAGCTCCCAGGAGTGCCGGCGCCTGGCGATTGCTACCCCGCGCCCCGGTCCAACCCCCACAGCTGCACATACTCCACCCCCAGTTCATCTCTGGCCCTGCCGAGGATGTAGTCCTCGCCGATCTCGAAGACGCCGAGGCCGGACGGCATTTCCACCAGTCCCTGCACGCGTCCCTCCTGGTCGAAGACGGTCCAGATTGAACTCCGGCGCTCCCGCACCCACAGATGGCCGAGCCGGTCCGACAGGATCCGCGAAAAGGCGCGGTAGGAGTCCACGAGAGGCATGTGCCTTACCTCTCTCAGGGCATTGGCGCGCCGGTCGTCCGGCAGGTCGGCGTAGCGCCGCTCCCAGTAGGAGTCCTGTTCGGCCCGGGTTGGGCTCCCCGGGTCACCGTCGCGGCGGACGATCCTGACCAGCCTTCCGTCCGTGGCGAAGGCCTTGATCTCGTAGACGGCCTGGTCGCCGATCGCGACGAGGTCCCCCCACACGGCTCCAACGGTGTTGCGGCCGAAGGGGTGCACCTGGCTGCTCTCGATCTGTCCGCCCCGCGCAAAGACCGCCCACCATTCGGTCCCGGGGTATTCGCCAAAGGAAGCGTCCAGCTTGCCGTCCGGGCCCAGGACTTTCCACTCGACGTCCGGACGCACGAGTCCCGTGGATCCCGTCATTCCCCCGTGCATTCCCGCAATGCCGCCGGTGACGATTCGTCCGTCCGCCAGCAGGTCGACAACGTTGGAAATACCGGCTTCGAGATGCACGTCGCGGCCGTGGTTGCCGTCCTTGTCGAAGATCGACAATCGACCTGCCCAGCGGTTCGGCGCGGCGATGGAGTCACCGGGCCAGCGTGCGACGACGGTAGGAGCGTCGCTGGCGAATTCGCCCGGTCCCTCGCCGCGGCCTCCCCACGTCCCCGCGTGCGATCCGTCGGGGTAGAAGACCCTGAGTTCGCTGCTGCCGGCGTTGGCGATCACGATCCTGCCGTCCGGCAGCCGGGTTGCGTCCATGACCCAGTGGAACTGGTCGGGGCCTCCGCCGGCGACGCTTCCGATGGAGAGGGAGGGCTCGGCGCTGATCCGCCACGGCAGGCGCGAGTCCGGTGGGGGACGCCGGTTCTCGATGATTGGGATGCCGGTGGTGTCCTGGATCGCCGAAGGCGGACCGTCGAGGAGGGTGGCGCTGGCGTGGTTGCTCGCGAGGTTGAAGAGGGCGAGGGCGAGGAGGGTGAGGGCGAGCCGGATCGACTTCATGACCTGGGCCTCTGGAGGTAACGGGGAACGGCGTATCTGAATCTGAGACAACCATCGCACGCGCGGGGGTTGCGCCAGCGCCCGGTTGGGCCTGCTCCGGTGCCGACTTGACGATCGCCTTGGCGAGTCATAATGTGAGTCACAACGCATCGTCCTAGTGAGTCATCCAGGAGACCGAACCTGAAACAGCTCACCATTCGCGGCTTGGGCGACGACCTGACCCGGGCGACTCGGCGGCTTGCCAACCACGACGGAACATCGCTCAACCGCGCGGCCCTACCGACCGGTCAGCCTCACGAAGAACACGTCCCCCGGAGGCCGACTCCGGTCCAATGGATGTGAATGGTTCGTGAAGGCGATGATGCCGCTGGCGAAGAACGGATAGTTGCTCCACGAGCCGTGGAATTCGGGCTCGTTCGAGTCGTCCGGCGTAGGGTCGAAAAAGGCCACCTCCACCGGATTCTCCCGGTCCGCGATGCTCACCACGCGCAGGCCGGCGGCATAGTTGGACTGGTACATCAGATCGCCGACGATGTAGAGGTTGTGGTCGACGGCCGGGGTGGTGCCCATGAATTCCCGCACGAGCACGGGGTCATCCAGATCCTTCACGTCCCACACGAGGGTGCGCGTGGCCTCGAGGAGTCCAATGCTCTCGTCGTACTCGTCGCCCATGTAGAGGTACTCCTGGCTCTCATCGAGCCAGGCCTGGTGGGCGTATTCGACGAATGGGTAGGCGGCCCGGGACAGCGCGACGGGCGCGTGCTTGTCCGACACGTCCGCAATGCTCAACACCTCGTAGTTCGAAAGGAAGCAGATCTCCCTGCCCCTATGCTCGGCGTCGGGACCGCGGTACACCACGCACGTGGCGTCGTGGGTCCTCCCGTGAAGGCCCTCCGATTCGTCCGCAAAGCAGCCGGCGAAGGTCGGGGCGGCGGGGATCCGGATGTCGACCATGTGCACCCCCCCGCCGCAGGTTTCCTCGCCGCCGTTGGCGCTCACCACGTAGGCGAAGCCCGTCTCCTCGTTGATGGCGATGTTGTGGGCGCTCTGAATCCGGTCGTAGACCGTGAGCGGCTCGATTTGCGAGGGTGTTTCGGTGATCTCCCGGAGTCGCGCCAGGTCGACGACCTGCATCCCGTGGTGTTTGGCTCCGTCGGCCACGATGAAGGCGTGGTCGCTGTAGACCTTGATGTCGCGCCAGAGACTCCGCTGTGCTCCCTGGGTGAAGGGGAGAAACGCTGCATGCACCGGATGCTCGGGATCCCCGAGGTTCACGAAAGCGGTTCCATGAGAGAGGCCCACGAGCGCCCACTCCGTGCCCGTCAGGGGATCGGTCCAGCCCCACATGTCATTCAGATTCCCTTTGTCCATATCCTCTTCGGACAGACCGAGTTGCTCGGCCGACAGACGGGACACGAGTTCCATTCCCATGCAGGGGTAGAAGCCGTCGCACAGCTCCGGTTCCGGCGGATCGACCGGCGGATCAACCGCGTCGCACGCGGCAATACCCAACGCGCACACCCACAGAATATGCCGCAGGGACGGCGGATACGCGCCGCTTGCCGGTTCGATGTGCGTTCTCGGGCTCTCTTCACCTGTGGTGGTGGCAGGTGAGCGTCGGAAATCGAAGCATGGACGGACGGGGATGTCCTCGCAAGAGCGAGGGCCGGATGATGGGCAGTGTAAGAGGGTGAGTGACATGGGATTGTGGGCAGCGCAGCTGCAATCTGGACGCCAGGTTGAGCGCGAAAGGCCTGGAGGGCACATGGCCAAATGAAAGACTATACGTCGTCCAAATCGAAAATCCAGTGCCCTTCAGTCACCATTCTGCGCACTGCGGAGATCCCTCCAACAGCCGCCTGACCGGCACGGCATGCAGGTATGGCGAATTGAAAGCTGTTTGAGCAATCGGTAGCGGATCAGAAGCGGTACCTCATGTTCAGCGTCACGCCGTAGGCTCCGGTGTCCGGCGTCTCGACGACATAGACGATTCGGGACCCGCGGCCGACGGTCGAGTCGTGGCTCCGGAGCTGGTCCCACTCGCGTTCGCCGCTCTTGAACGCCTTGAACGCCGTACGGCGGACCTTCAGGCCCACCGTCAGGTGGTCGCCGACTCCGCAATCCAGGCCCGCGATCCCCTGAACTCCGAGCACCCCGTCCTCGAGCACGGCGGCGCCGAGCGTGGTGGTTCCCGCGAGCTTCGCCCTGAGCAGCGGGTCCTCGAACGTCGCGATTCGGGACGGGTCGCCGTTGCGTTTCCACAGGCTGAAGTAGTCCAGGAACATGTAGCCGCCGCCCACTCCGGCTCCTATGTACGGCACGATCCGCGATCCGCGCAGGAAGTCGTACAGGACGTTGGCGAACAGGTTGTGCGCCCTGACGTCGCCGACTCCCCCGATGGCAATCTCGAGTTCCTGGTCGGCCTTGCCCAGCGTGACGATGTCGCCGATGACGGTCAGGCTGTAGTCGTGGTAGGCCGCGGATCGGAAGTGATATTCCGCCTCGACCCGTAACGGTCCCCGTCGATAGCCGACCGCGAGTCCTGCCATGACACCCAGCGTTCCTCGGGACTCGTTCGACCACGCCGTCGGGGGCGGCGGCGTGTCGCATTCCGTGCCGGTCTCCAGGCCCGCCGGGTTGATCAGCTTGTCACACCGGGTTCCCCAGTCGTTGTCCGTGCTGTTGAGAAGCATGTGCGGGGCCAAGCCGCTCCCCAGCGCCGTCTCGGCGTACAGGCCGTCCTGTGCCGATCCCGGACCAGTGGCCAATAAAGCGGCTGCAATCCCCGCAATCCATGATGTGCTTTGCCTCATTTGGTCTTCCTCTCGCGGCTTTGGGTCAAAGACGGCGGTCGCGGCCAGCGGCTCACCGCCACCCTGACATTCTAACGCCGCTCAGGTCGTCCAGGAGCGCCCCCGCGAACCGGACCGGTCCAGTTCCGGGGGCGCCCTTCAGGGCCGAGCCTAGCTTGACGACGACCCGACCTCGACGTGGACGCTGTACCAGGTGAAGTTCTGGCCGGAAGCGTCCAACGTGACCGGCCGGCTCTCCTGCGGCCCGAGGTCGGCCCGCGGTGTGGGACCGAGCTCGGTTCCGTTGGACAGGTGGATCTCCACGCGCACGTTCGTGACGGTCACGTCGCTCTTGTTGGTCACGGTGCCGTCGAACCGCTCGGTCGACGAGTTGTAGCTGATCACCAGTTCAACCCCGCTGCGGGTCTCTGTCGCAGTCTCCGTGGGAGCCCAGCGCCTACCTGACTCGCCTGGTTCCGTGAGGCTGTCGGCGCAGGCGGCGAGGACCGCCAGGAGAGCCAGGTTCGCGGCGCGGATGGCAATGATATGTCTCCTCATGGGTTTCCCCTTTTCTCTTGGTGGATTGGGTTGCCGCTAGCCGGCACCCCTTGTGAGGACCCTCCCCTACATGCCGTCGCGGTCCGGGCTCGGGAGGGTCGTGTTGGTTCCGCGGATCTCACCCTCGCGGACAGGCGGCGCGCTTTGTGTCGGCCACGCATGACCACGCTCCCTTCGCTCGCGGAACTCGTGCTCTCGCGCCCGTTCGTGTTCCGGGGGCCACGCGCCCTCGATGGCGTTACGTCGTGCGTGCGACACGTCTGCTCCGGGAGCCACGACCGGAGCGAGCAATGGGGCCAGCGCCAACAAGCCCAACGCGCTCACGCGCCGACGGGGGCGCGACGGCCCCTGGAGCGACCGATGCTCGTCGAGGAGTCGCCGAACACGCCGTTCCAGCTGCGAGCGGCGTCTACCGATGCACGGAACCGGGCTGCGCCGGTCGCGCCGGACGACCCACCGGGCCACTTCCGTCAGGCAGCTCGCCATTGCGAAGCGGTCACCGGACTGGCTGGCCGCCCAGGCGTCGCACAGTTCTTCGGCGGCGAGTCGAAGCTCGCGCACCGCGAGCCGGAAGAGCGGTTGGAAGAAGAAGGCCGCCTGCACGACCTGCAGAATGGCCAACCGGACCGTGTCGCGCCGCAGATGGTGCGCGACTTCGTGGCCGAGAAGCGCGCCGAGCTCTTCGTCGTCCAGCTCGCGGAGTGCGCGCACGGGCACGCAGATCTCGCGGCTGTTCCCCACGCCCAGCGCGACCGGCGAGCCCAGGTCGTGGCTCACGGTCAGGCGCGGCGGCCGGGCCAGAGCCGCCTTCCCGGCAAGTGCGGCCAGTGCACGGGAGGCTCGCGGATCCGTCACCGCCTCGCGATCACGAAGGCGCCGCCGCAGCTTCTCCAGTCGAAGGAGGTAGAGGGCCAGCAGGCCACCGGCCATGACGGACCACAGGATGCCGGCAGCGGGCGGCCAGCTCGCGTTGGCCGCGTCCTCCTCGCGGTGGGTTTCTTCGCCGGACCCGTGCTCCCCCCCGGCTACGACCGAGGGGATGGGAAGGCGCCAGACCGCCGAATCCCGCGGGACGACGGAGTGGATTGTCGGAGTGACGAGGCTGGCGGCCAGCGCCGTGTACCAGATCGTTTCCCGCAGACGCGCATGGGTCCTGGGGAAGGCCCGCAGGCCGAGCCACGCGCCGCCGCACCACAGGGTGCTGTGGACCAGGAACGTGAAGAGCCACACCGTCATTTCCCTCTCTCCTTCCGCTTCCTTGCCACGACTTCCCTGAGACGGTCCAGGTCGTCCGCGTTGATCTCGCCCGACTGGACCAGGTGGTTGACCAGAGCCGCGCTGTCGCCGGAGAACAGGCGCTGCACGAGGTCGCCCACCATTCCCTTGCGCACGTCGGCCTCCGCGATCGCCGGCCTGTAGATGAACTGCCGTCCGTTGGTTCGATGCTCCACGCACCCGTACTCCTCCAGCTTCCGCAGCATCGTCTTGATCGTCGTGACGGCGAGGCCCCGCTCTTCAAGGAGCGCCTGGTGAACCTCGATCGCCGGAGCCTCGCCGCGCTCCCACAGCACGCGCATGATCGCGAACTGCAGGTCTCCAAGTTGTCGCTTCCGCTTCATCGATGCTCTCCGTGGATCGGGACCGGACGATTACTCGGGTAGTTACTACACGGGTAGTCACCAGGAGTTCCACCGGCCGCGTTCGGCCTCGACCTGGCTCCAGGGGAGCTCCCCACTACGAACACCGGCCCCTGGCGACGTCCACCGCCAGGGGCCGGCGAGCCTCGGAGAGGCTGCGTGTTCTCAGTCGGACCTGTGGACGGCGACGGAGAGGTCGAGCGTTGCGATCGCCTCACAGCCGTCGGGATCCCTGTGGATGTACCTGCCCGTAAGATCAAGGGACAAGGCCGAGGGGGAGTAGGTCCCGCCGAACTCGGTGATCCCACCGCAATCGGGGTTCTCGAGGAACAGGGTTACATGGGGCTGGAGCTCATGTGTCACCACACCGGTGTACGCGAAGGAAACGGCCTCGGGGCCCTCACCGAACTCCCCATCGAGGATCATGGCCCCGGCGATCCCATCTTCGGTCCGTTCGATGGTGAGTACGGCCTCACCGGCGTCGCTAACGCCGTTTCCAGGACCCTGGAACGTTCCCTCGTAGGTACCGGCGATGTCTCCGAGGTCCCAGGCCGGGGCTGTGTTGGTGGGGGGGTTGACGGGGAGGTCGTCGCAGGCGACGAAGGTGAGCAGGGACCCGATGAAGACGAGGGCCCGATAGCAGGTGACGGTGCGGTTTCTCATGGTACTGCGTCCTTTCTGAGAAGGTCGTTTTTCCTCCGGCGCCGGAAGGAGACGCCAGTACCCTTTAAGACCCGATTCGGACGGCGGCGGTTCACGGGGAAAACCCGGAAAATTGCGGGGGTAAACCCTTGGACGGCGTGGGGGGAAAATCCCCTCATGTCAACTGAGGTTGACTTAATGTAAAGTGGAGTGTACATCGATCGCGGGAAGAGCCACCGGCCACCGAACGGAGCCCGTGCCCTTCAGTCCAGCAGCCGTCTGGGCGGGCCACCCCCATGGAGGGGATCGTGGGGGGAATCTCCAGCGGCTACCGCGTCGATCTGCATCTCGGGGAGGGGGTCCATCCAGACCTTGTTCGCCGTCGTCAATCCGTAGTGCGACGAGGTGATGGACTGGGGTAAGCAGAACTGGTCACCGGTCCAATCGGTCCATCCGGACCGTCTGTACGCCGAGGGAATCCGAGTGCACTCCAAGGACGAACTGCTCGCTGATCCAGGTGATCCGGAAGTTGCCAGGAGTCGCCAGATAGCCGATGAGCCTGCCCTCGTCGTCGAAGATGTCCCACTCTCGCGGGCCGGACTCCTCGAGCAAGTCGCTTCGATACCGCTCCACCCACAGGTTGCCTGCTTCGTCGGACAGGATTCTGCCGTGGACCGGGTGAGTGCTCGCGAACTCGGTGGCCCGGATTCGATCCACGGCAGGGCCCGACATTCCCTGGAGGCTCTTCTCGACCACGGCCCGCGATTCGTCGATCTCGGCTTGTGTCACCGCCCTCGGGACTCGGTCCACGCGCACGATTCTGCGCACGGATCCCGATAGGTCATGGCCGACCAACTCGAATCGGCTCGAATGGCCATACCAGGCCAGGTTGCCATCCGCCGCGAACTCCGCCCGCCCGCTGAAGGCCAGCGCATGGCCGTTGCGGCCCAGCTGCTGGCCCGCGAACTCGCCGAGGGTCCCCAGAACCTCCCCGTCACGGCCAACCGCGTACAGGAAGTACGTGGACCGTTCGCGCATGTCCCGGGAGGGAGACCGAGTCAGGGCGTTGATGAGCAGGGTGCCGTCGTCGAGCCAGCCGGTCAACTGCGGGGCGGACGCCCCCGGAAGCCGGGGAATGAGAAAGGACCGAATGAACGTTCCGGAGGATGTGAAGTAGGAAGCCTTCCCCCAAGAATCGAATGCCACAATCGTATCGCCGGGCAATTCCGCAATCGTCCAGAGGTTCGTGAACTCTCCAGGTCCTTCACCGCGTCGTCCGAACGTGCGCAGATGCCCTCCGCCATCGTCGAAAACGCGGATTTCGCCGGCCATGCCTTCCGCTACGGCGATGTCCCCGCTCGACAACCGTATGACTTGCATGATGTGTCCGAAGAGGTCCGGTCCGTTATTCCCGCCCACGCTTCGCCCGATCTGGAGGGCGGGGGGAAGCTCAAGCCGCCATTCGTCGCCCGAGGCTTCGAGGGGGCTCTCGGCGATCAGGACGCCGGCGCTGTCGCGAACGGCGGTCGAGGAAGGGTTGTCGGGCGAGACGCACGAGGCGAGGAGGAGTGCGGCTGCAGTGAGGTGGAAGGAAGGACGCGTCATTGTGGGCCTCTTGAGAGCGTGGGGCTTCATGACTGCTCTCCTTCGGCGGTGCGCCAGCGTTACGCGACGTGCGGTCGCAATGGACTGACACACTCAACGGCGCGGAGGTTGTCAGGTTCGCACGACGCAAGCCGTCATCGAACCTCGGCGGGTACTCGCACCGGATGCCCCCTGCACTCCTCCCAACGTCGTCGGCAGTCGCTTCACGACTACCGTGTTCCAGCCCGTCTTCATTTCACGAAGGATCGAGACCTCTGCGAAGAATTCCAGCTTGGCGACTTGCTCGCTGCCGCCACTCATACACCCTGACCTCGGGCACCGGCGCAGCGACCGCACCGTACGCGTAGCCTCCGCCGAAGGTGCTGATTCGTGGCAATTCTCCGTATTCCGATGTGGCGAGGATCGCTCCACTGGCAGCGTCGATCAGAAAGGAGCCCACCACGGGGCCATCTCCGACTCCCTGCTCCCATTCCTGCTCTTCGTACTGTACCAACAGGTGACTGTCTGGGACGATCGAAAGGGTGACCACGCTCCCGAAGGTGCTCTTCCCCTCCGGCAAACTCCACTTCACCCCGGTCGCTGTTCGCTCAATGACGGCGCCTTCCACTCCGGGCAGCTCGGTGGTCCAGAGGAGAGTGCCGTCGCCGCTGTAGCCGTGCACCCGGGGGACGGCGGTTGAGGCCGCGTAGACCCTCCGGTTCGCCGAATCGCAGGCGAGCAGCCCCATGTCGGTCAGGTTCAGCATGGCCGCGTCGCCTTGGAGAAACGGCACACCGAAGGAGGACTTGACGTTGCCCGCGCGATCGAAGCGGTGGATCGTACGGCCGCCCAGGGTGTGCTCATGCTTCAGGATGAGGTAGTCGCCGTCGAACAGGCAGAACTCCCAGCCCCCGGACGTCGGCAGCCGAGTCTGGTCCATGTGCCGGAGCGTGGCCGGCCCCATTTGGTAGCGCGTCACACGGTGGTTCCAGGCATCGAGTACATGCACCTCCGATCCGCTGACCTCCACCGCCTTCGGGCCGATAAGCTCGCCGGGACCCTCCCCTCTCCCCCCGCCCCACGTGAGAAACCGACCTTCCTTCGTGACTGCGGAGAGCTTGTGTGCCAACTCGTCGACCAGGAACACGATGCCGCGCTCGATGTCAACTGCCAGGCCGGACAGGCGGCCGAACATCAACGTGGAGTCCCCGTCCAGAACGCCGAACCGCCCCACGGGGACGAAGTCGGGAAACTCCGCGACGGCCTGGCTGGTGTCCTGTAGCGCCGAGCCCACTGCCCCCGGGGCCAGCACGCCGGGTAGCATCATTGCGAGGCAGCGCCATGCGGCGTTCACTTGCCCAGGACCCCGCATGGGTGGTCCCAGTGTTGGCCATTCGGTCATTCCGGTGTCCTTTCGGAGGACGTCTTCGTAGCGGTGGTGGCGATCCACCGCTGCCCTAACAACAGGTCCCGGTCTCAAAACGTGCAAGTTGGCCGGTCCCGGTCCTGGACATGACGTCTCCGCCGACCCTGCTCGGCCTCTTGAGCGACCACGGCGCCTCGGTCGGATCTGGCCGCAAGTGCCGGGAGGGTTGCACGTTTCGGCGGCTCGTCCTGTTAAAGTGGTAGAGGAGGCTGACAGTATGCGCCCCGCCCAACACCCCACCTGGCCTGTTGAGCCTATTCGAAGATAGCCTTGGGAGGAAGGAATGGATGTTGAGCGCCGGTTTGACGAGCCCCAACGAAATCGGATCCGCTGACGGGCCTTCCGATTGCCAGACCCCTGATGGAGGAACCATGAATAGCCCGAGGATGACCACGGTGTGCTCGGCCTGGGCGGTCACGATTCTGTCTTTCCTGTCCGTGGGCCTGTCGTCCGCGCAGGAACGGATCGATCTACCCGCCGAAGACCGCCGCCTTGAGGCCACCTTCGAGGAACTGTACCGGATCGGATCCCTGAGTGGCCAGGATTGGGAACAGTTCGGCGATGTCTCGACGGTGGCCTTCGACGGGGCGGGCCGGCTGTACGTGCTCGACGGTCAGGTCGAGCGGATCTTCCTGGTGGATGGCGGCGGAACGCTGGTCCGGCAAGTCGGACGGGAAGGCGACGGACCCGGCGAGTTTCGCGACATCACCGGCATGGTGGCGATGGAGGACGGGCGCTTGGTGGTTCGCGACCTGACGCACCGCGCCTACCATGTGTTCGATCCGAACGGGGACTTCGAGCGGATGGTGCGAATGGGCGGCAATCCCTCGTTGACAATCGCCGGGCTCCTCATGGCTCAGCGCGGTGCAAATGCGGTGATCACGACGCCCCACGGTAGCCGAGCGTTCGCTACGACGATGAATACGCCGGACGGCCGAATCCCCCGGAGGGACCCCGCGACATCACGGCCGATCGAACTTGTGAGCCTGGCAGGCGAGGAGATCGTCACAGATACCATGGTCGACGCCTGGCTTCCTCCCGGTCGGGAGGGGGTGGGCCCGAACATCTTTGGCCTGCCCAGACCGCTGACGTTCGACCCCAGGCTGCACTGGGGCGTTCTCCCGGACGGGTCGGTCGCGTTCGCGGACTCCACGACCTACGCGATCAAGATTGCCGCGGCGGGTACGGGGATCTCCAGCGTTCTCACACGCCCATTCACTCCGGAACCGATGACAGGTCCGCGGATCAGGGAAGAGAAGAACCGTCGGCTGAGAGAGCTGGAGGCCATCCCCGATGAAGAACTGAGCCGCACCGGTTCGGTCATCAACGGCGAGCCCGTTCGCAGGGATCCGGGGGTGGAACGGGAGCGGCGGCGCGAGAACATCGAGAACCTGGAGTTCTTCTACGAGGTGCCGGTCATTCGGGGACTGTTCGTGGGGTGGGACGGGACCATCTGGGTGCGGCGGCGTGGCGAGGAGCCGGCCAGCAACAACGGGCCCGTCGACCTGTTGATGCCGGACGGCAGGTACCTGGGCACCTTGCCGGCGGACGGGGCCGAAATCCCCGACGCCTTCGGCCCCGACGGGCTGGCTGCCTTCATCGAGACCGACGAGCTTGGGGTGAAGACCGTGGTGGTCGGGCGGCTGTCGGTGGGATGATCCTCACCGATCTTCACGCCGGTGTCTTCCCTTCCCCCACGGCCCGCAGAATGAGCCCCGGTGGCATAGCGACGGACCCGAGCCAGGTGCCGTCCGGTGTGTAGACATCGAAGGGGGACATTTCGGAACCATAGACGGCGAACGGCTCCACCCAGAGGTTTCCGGCTACGTCCAGAAGGATCGAATCGAGGACAACCATGAGTCTCTTCCGTGTGTCTGATGACGGGTATCGCCTGGCCGCAGGTTGCCGGGGCACCACTTCCCAACCCGTCTACTGAGTAAACAAGCTGAAATGCCAAAACATCCAATCTCCTGGCCCGGATTGGCGCTGCGCGCCCCGCCACAGGATGGAAGCAAAGCGGGTTACCGAGTTCATCGCTGGAAAGGGCGGGCGGAGCTGTGGTAGGCCCCGGGTCCGATCCGGGTGCGGTGCGATTGCACGTACCTGGGCGGGAAACTGTTCACTAAGTTGAGGGCAATTGGAGCCACGACGGAACGGGAAACAACATGATCACCCACGCCACAAAAGCGACTTGTCGAGGCCGAATCACTCGCACCGTGCCGTTTCCGGCATCTCTGCTCACTGTTTCGGCTACCACCTTCGCCATGACTCTCGTCCTGATCGCCGCGGCGGTCCCTGCCGCCGCCCAGGACCGGCCGCTGACCGCGGACTTCCCCGAGGTGTACCGAGCTGGCGGCCTGAGCGCTCCCGACTGGGCGCAGTTTGCCGGCAGGGGTCCGGTCGCCTTTGACGCTTCGGGGAATCTCTATATCCTGGACTCCGGGAACTACAGGGTTGTGGTGATCGATCCACAGGGCCGGTTCGTCAAGACCATCGGTCGCGCGGGCGAGGGACCCGGGGAGTTCGGGTTCACCTTCCGCCTGGTGGTGTGGCGCGACGGTCGCCTGGCCGTCAACGACTTGCAGAACAACGCCGTTCACCTATTCGGCCCCGGCGGCGAGTTCGATCATTCCATGAAGTTGCCCGCCCACATTTCACTCACATCCATAAGACCGGATCCGAACGGCACGGCCCTTTACGCGCGCGGATCATCGAGTAGCACGTCGCCGATCCGCCAGGCCCTGGCCGAAATCACTGGAGAATCACCCGCGGAGGAGGGAATTGACGAGTTCAGCATCGGCCGAATCGACCTGACCGCCGAGGCGTTCGCCGTCGATCTCGTATTGCGGGCATGGCACGTAGCCCGCGAAGATCGCGCCGAAGAGGTATCCGCGAACGACCTCCTGAGTGATCCCTCCAGGATCATGTCAACCGCGCTGAGCAGCTCCCAGGACAGAATGTTCTTCGAGCCGACCCTGCGCTGGGACGTTCTGCCGGACGGCCTGATCGCCTACGCGGACTCCTCGGCCTATGCCATCAAGCTCGTCACACCCGGCGGGCCGGTCGTTGAAGTGATCCGGCGGCCCGTCGAGCCCGAAGCCGTCACCCGTCGCCTCCGGTCGGCCGCGATCGAACGGGAGATCGGCAGGCTTTCGCGAACATTCGAGACAATCGAAGGGGGAATGCCCGACGACGTGCGCGAACGAATCGAAGAGCGTGAGTTCTACCCCGAAGTTTCGGTCATTCGGGAGATACGGTCGACGTGGGAGGGAGGCTTGTGGGTCCGGCGGCCCGGCGAGGAGCCGTGGGACGCGGCAGGCCCCATCGATGTCTTCGGCCCGGACCGGCAGTACGTCGGCTCCTTCACGGCCGGCGCCACCACGATGCCCAGGGCCTTCGGTCCGGATGGCATGGTCGCGTACTGGGAAATCGACGAGCTGGATGTGCCGACGATTGTCGTGAAGCGGTTGCCGGGTGAAGTGAGGTAGCCGGACAGCTCCGTACCTCGGTGTATGTCAACTACACTTTCCAATATGGAAACTGCGCATTACGGAGGATAGCCGATGAGACAGCCCCGACTCTACGTCCTCCCGGCGCTTGTCCTTATGTCCGCGTGCGACAATACCCGCTCTCATGCCGAACTGATGGGAGATGCCGCCGCCGACCTCGAAGCCGCCCGCCTCGACCTGGCCATGTCCCGCTTCGATTCGGCCCGGACCCTGGCGCCCGATGCTGCCGAGGCACATCGACAATACGCCGAGTTGGCCAGCTATCTGGGCCTGAACGGCGCGGCGGTCCGGGCGTGGGAGCGCGCGCTCGAAATGGAGCCCGAAACGGCCGAGGCGTGGGACGGCTACCTGTTCGATCTGCTCCGGGCCGGGACCTACGAGGCCGACCGAAGATACGGGGAGAAGCTGGTGCAAGTCCTGCCCGATGCAATGCGCTACGCGGCCGGTCATCCGGGCGTATACACCAATGCACTGGAAGCGGCACAGGATCTGGGAGAGACCGAATCCTACCGAGCCCTCCTTCGGGAACATCTGGAATCGCACCCGGATGACCAAGTGCTCCTTCATCACCTCGGCGAAGCTGACGTCGCCCTTGCGGTTGGTGCGAGGATGAGAAGGGAGTGGGTTCTCCGGAAGGATGGTTCTCGAGCCCTGGAAATGACCTGGTCCGACGGGCAGCAGATCGTGAAGGACTCGCTCGAGGCCGTGCTCGACGAGTTGGCGTCGCGGCACGGTGGCGATTCCGAAGTTGCGGCCCCGACCCTCTACCGGCTGGCGGCGGGTTACGCCCTGGTCGACAGGGAACGGAAGAAGGATCGCTGGTTGCCGCGCCTGTTGGCGGCCCCCGACCGCGGCGCTTTGGCCGAGGAGCTATACCACCGGGACATGGGAATCGAGCTTCGAGCTCTCCTGAGCGGTCCGTCAGCGGATGCGATGGACGAGCTGTCCGGCCTGATTCACGCGGGCTTGACCACGACGAACCTGAGACTGCGCGGCGAGTGGATGCGGACGCGCTACACGGTCGCGAAGACATGGGCCGATCGGTCCACGGCCGACAAGGCGCCTGCCGCGGACGAGGCCGCCGACGAAGCTGGCGGACCCCGAGGACCTCCGCTCGCGGACGAATTCGCGGAGCCACTGTTTGATGCGGTGATGGACCTGCAGCGGTGGGTTCCGGAGCTCGATCTCCTTCTCTCCTCGCTTCGCGCGTTGCTTCACTATGGCGTAGAACCCCGGGCAGTAGGCGAGAAAGCGCGGGACCATGAGGCGGCCCTTCTCGCGGATCACCCCGGCTACCTGCGTCCCGGAAGCCGGGGGGACGCCCGGGAAGAGGAGCGGGAGTGGTTGATCAACACTGCGCGGCTCCTGCAGGCGCTGGCTCTTACGCAACTCGGCAACGCCGAAGAGGCGGGCGGGTTGCTGGTACAACTCGCGACACAATCGCCGGGGAGTGAAACGCTCGGCGAGTACGGGCTACACCTGCTGCGCACGGACCAGCCGGCCGACGCGCTCGATATGCTGGTGGAGGCGGTCGCACATGGCGGTTCGACGTACCGCGGGCCGGCCGAAGCGGCGGCCGCGGCTGCCGGACTGTCCCCGGATGTTGTGGGCGCCCGACTTGATCTGCGACGGCCGATCGTTGCGGCAGAACAGGCGCGGCGGGCCATCGGCGAACGTCTGGAACGCGATGCCCCGGATCTCGCGCTCGCCGATCAGAACGGTGTCGAGTGGCGGCTCGGCGACCTGACCGGGAAGGTCGTGGTCCTCAAGTTCTGGGCCACGTGGTGCGTTCCCTGCCTGGCGGAGTTTCCGCACTTCGTCAAACTCCTCGAGAAGTACGGGGGCGATGACGAGGTTGTCTTTCTCACCGTGGCCACCGAGGGATCCACACGAGCGGGCGTGAATGACATTCTCACGAGGAACGGCTACACCTTTCCGGTGCTCTTCGACGACGGAGGGCACGCAGTCGACTTCGGTATCAGTGCCTTCCCGACGACCTTCTACCTGGATCCGGACGGCGTGATTCAGTACAAACGAGAGGGATTTGGCGAAGACGGGTACGAGCGGCAGACCTCCATGCTCATCGACGCGCTGAGGAGGGTCGGGGGCGGACCCGAATGAAGAAGGAGATCGTCGGGCAGTCGTCGCCTTCGGGGTCCATGGCATCGGCCACGGCCAGCTTTTCCGCGTGACCCGGCACGAGCTGGACGTGCAGTACGTCGAGGTCAGCGATCCGGAGCTTCCGTAGCGCCGCCCCCATCCCCCAACCCCGCCAGCTCCAGCAACTTGAGCGCATTCGTCGAGGTGGCGATCCCGTCCCGCAGCCGATAGTCGAAGGTGAGTCCCTCGGTTCCCTCCCCCACCGACTCGGTGAAGTGGACCGCCACCGCCCGTTCGACGAGGTCCCCGGCGTCGGCCAGGGTGAGATCGTGGGTGGTCACGGCGCCGATCGCACCGGTGGCGAGGAGGTGCCGCAGCACGGTTCGGGCCGCGATCCTGCGTTCGGCGCTGTTGGTGCCCTGCAGGATCTCGTCGAGAAGGTAGAGGGTGTGAGGGGTGGAGGCGGCCCGGTCGCGGGTGCCGTCCTGAGGTGAGTCCGTGGGCGATGCAATGGCTGGACGGGACGGGCCGCCCTCGTCGCGAGCCGCATCCACGACCAGCTTGAGACGGTGCAGGCCGGCCATGAAGTAGGACACCCCGTCCGCCAGCGAGTCCTCCACGTAGATGCTCGTCACGATTCGCAGCGGCGGCATCCGCAAGGAGCGGGCGCTGACCGGGCCGCCCGCCTGGGCAAGCACCGCGTTGACGCCGACCGCTTTCAGCAGCGTCGACTTCCCGGACATGTTCGAGCCGGTGACCAGGAGGAACGAACCGGCGGGGCCGACCTCGACGTCGTTGGGCACGCAGGCGGCGGGTTCCAGGAGGGGATGACCGAGCGCCTCGCCGCTCAGTGTGTGCGCGGCCCGGTCGATCGCCGGGAAGGCCCAGTCGGGGTGATCGGCGGCGAGGGCTGCCAACGCACCCAGGGCTTCCGCCTCACCGGCCGATTCGAGCCAGTCACGCACCCGGCCGCCGGACCGCGCCTTCCAGCGCTCGAGCGCGGCCAGTACGTGCACATCCGAGAAGAGGACGATGGCCAGGGGGAGGTGGAGCAGGGGGGAGCGTCTGGCATCGGACAGGTCGAGGAGACTGCGCAGGGCGGCGATCTCGGCGGGGGCGGTGCGGTTCCCGGCCGGGCCTGCTCCCAATCGCCGTAGGGTTTTCGCCGCGTAAGCCGACTGCAGAGGGGCGTCGATCAGGACGGCGAGAAGCGGGGCGAAACGCCTCACCCCGGACTCACCGTCATCTGCTTCGTCGAAGCATCGATGGAGCCCCTTGCGGAGTCTGGTGTACAGCAGTGTCGATACGACGAGTGGCCACACCATTGCGGGCACCGGCACCAGACCGAGGAAATAGAGGACGATGGCGGTCAGGTTGGCGGCTGGCAGCAGGACGCCCGCGGCGCGGACCCACCACCGGCCTGCCAGCCACGCCCCACCTTCGGCCCACGCCAGGAATCCATCGATTCCATCCCCTTCCCCACCCCCCATCATCCGCGCCTCGGCCACCAGGCGGTCACGGAAGTCGTAGGCACCGGCCATCTCCCGCACCGCGTCCTGGCGCATTGCGATCGTCTCCGGGTCGGCGTGTTCGAGCAGCCACCGCTCCAGCGTCGTCCTCCCGGGGGCCGTGCCGCACACGCCCGCCAGATGCAGGAGCGACGCGTGGCCGTAGAGGTCGAGGTCGCCGGCGTAGTCGTGATCCTTCGCGGACGAGGCAATGGGCGGATCGGGCAGTTCGGACCAGCGACGGCGGATGCGCGCGATGCCCTCCCGGTTGAAATCGGCCATCAGTTGGGCACGGAAGAGGCGCCGTTGCGCGATGTGGTGCCGGGTGACCAGGAACGCGAAGGTCACCGCCGCCGCAGCAATGAGTCCCCAGGCGGCCGCGCCCCGCCCAGCGGCGAAGAGGATCCAGACGCCGGCGATGGTGGCCGCAAAGAGGGCGAGCCGAAGGCGGCCGTACAGTCGCACGGTACCGAGCCGGGCGGCCGCCTCCCGGTCGAAGCGGTCGGCGCGGTCACGATACACGGCGATCGGGGCCGCGATTGGCGGCGAGCCGCGACGGTCTCCAGATTCCATGCCATGAAAGTAAGGCAACCGATTTTCCGAGCCTCCCTGGCTGCTCGTGAACCAGGCCCCGCGCATCACCGCTCGCGGTACGTGCACGGACTCCACCCGGAACCTCACCGTCTTCAGTGCTCTCGGAGAACCGTCCACGGTCTGCTGGCACTGCTCGCAGCGCTTGTCGTGGGGTGCGCGCCAGCCGACCAATCCGGTGGCCTCCCCCCACCCGTCGACGCAGTCTTCGCCGACTACTCCGCCACGGATGGCCCCGGCTGCTCGGTCGGCGTCATCCAGGACGGGCGGCTCGCCGCTTCAGGGGGCTATGGAATGGCAAATCTGGACCACGGGATCCCCAACAGCCCTTCCACCGTCTTCCGCTCGGGCTCCGTCTCCAAACAGTTCACGGCGGGCGCCATCGCCCTGCTGGCGCTCCGCGGCGACCTCGATCTCGACGCCCCCGTCCGCCGCTACCTCCCCGACTTTCCCGACTACCCCAACCCCCCCACCGTCCGCCATCTGGTCCACCACACCTCGGGGGTGCGCGACTACATCGGGCTCATGCGGCTGGCCGGCAACCGTGACGAGGACTTCTTCACCGACCCCGAGGTCCTCGCCATCATCAACCGCCAGCGCGAACTCAACTTCCAGCCGGGCGCCGAATACCTCTACAGCAACGCCGGCTACTTCCTCCTCGGCCAGATCGTAGCCGCGGTCTCCGGCCGGTCGCTCCGCGAATTCGGCGAGACCCACTTCTTCGCCCCGCTCGGGATGACCCACACCCACTTCCACGACGACCACAACGAAGTCGTCGCGCGCAGGGCCACCGGCTATTCGCCCACCGACGACGGCTTCCGCATCAACGTCACCACCCTGGACATGGTGGGCGACGGCGGCGTCTTCACCACGGTCGAGGACTGGGTCGCGTGGGACCGCAATCTGGAGACCGGCGCGGTGGGCGGCGCCGAATGGGTCGCGCTGATGCACCAGCGCGGGGTTCTCAACTCGGGTGACACGATCCCCTACGCCTTCGGGATCTCCCACGGCGAGCACCGGGGACTGGCGACCGTCGGTCACGGAGGCGCCTGGGTCGGCTACCGGGCCGGCGTGACGCGGTATCCCGAAACCGGCTACGCCTTCATCGCCCTCTGTAACGGCTCCCACATCGACCCGATGGGGCTTATCGCGGGCATGGCGGAGGTGTACCTGGGGGACCGGATGGCGCCGACGGAGGAGGCTCGCGAATCCGGCGAGGAGACCACGGCGGCCGCGGGCACCCGTGAGGACGAGGAGGCCGGGCCCGGCGAGACCATCGCCGGACGCGACAGGTACGCCGGGTCGTTCTACAGCCCGGAACTGGACGCGACCTATCACATCCGGGACTCGGACGCCGCGGGGCTCTCGGTGCGCGTGGGAAAGTGGGATCCGCTGACCCTGTCCGAGGTGCGGGACGGCGTGCTCCGCAGTGGCGGGTTGGTGCTCCGTTTTTCGGATCCGGCAGAGGGCCGCTTCTCCATGATGATGCTGGACGCAGGGCGGGTGAAGAATCTGCGCTTCACTCGGGTGGAGAGCGGCGATCGGGCCGGCCGGATGTAATGCAGACATTACTTTTTGTAATCTGTGATTCACTCTTTGTACATTCGGTGAACCTGCCGTGAGACCCCGGCCGGCCGCGCCTCCCACCCTCACCGAAGATCTGTTCGCTCCCGAGGTCGTCGCCGACCCGTACAGCTATTTCGGCGCCCTGCGCGAGATTGAGCCCGTGCACTGGAACGAGCGCTTCGCCCTCTGGCTGGTGACCGGCTACGACGAACTCGTATGGATCCTGCGCCATCACGAACTCTTCTCGTCCGCTGTGATCAGGAACGGCGCCGGACCACCGTACCCACCCGTCGACCCTCAAGACCTGCCGCTCTTCGACGAGATCCGCGACTTCCGCGCAGACCAGCTCGTCGAGCAGGACCGCCCAGAGCACCTTCGCCAGCGCAGCGTCGTGCACGGGTACTTCACCCCGAAGGCCATGGAGAAGTGGCGCCCGTTCGTGCGGGCCGCGGTGGCCGAACTGCTCGACGACATTCGTCCGCGCGGCGCGATGGACGTGTTGACCGACCTGGCCGCGCCGCTGCCCGTGCGCATCATCGCCGAGATGATGGGGGTGCCGTACGAGGACCGGGACCACCTGCGCGCCCTCGCCGACGGGATCCTCTACATCAACCGGGGCGAGCCGTATCGCCTGCGCCCGCTGGCGGCCGCCGTGAGGGGGATCGTCGACTATGCGGCGCCGCTGGTCGAGGAGCGGATCGACCGTCCGGGCCCGGACTTCATCTCCGTGCTGGCGGAAGGCGAGTTGCGGGATGTATTTACGAGACACCAGGTGCTTGTGAACACGGGACTGCTGCTCTTCGCCGGCCACGAGACGACGATGAACCTGATCTGCAACGGGCTGCTGGCACTGATCCGCCACCCGGACCAGTGGGAGCGGTTGCGGGCAGACCCCGCCGGGATGGCGCGGTTGGCGACCGAGGAATGCCTGCGCTACGACCCGCCGGTCAAGTCCACGCAACGGATCGCCGCCGAGGATGTCGAGATCGCGGGCCGGAGAATCGAAAAAGGGGACCGTCTGCGCTGGATCATGGCAGCCGCCAACCGCGACCCGCGCGTCTTCTCCGACCCCGGCAGCTTCGACATCGGACGCCAGCCCAACCCTCACGTCTCGTTCGGGTCCGGCATCCACTACTGCCTGGGGGCCACACTGGCCCGTATCGAGGGGCAGGAGGTCTTCCGGGGTCTGGCGGAACGGTTTTCTCGTCTCGAACTCGCCGCCGACCGGATCGAGTACCAGCCCAGTCTCCAGTTCCGGTCGGTCAAGTCGCTGCCGGTCCGGTGGTGGGTGTGAGGGGGCCGGCATGAAGCGTCCGCCCCCACCGGTGCATATCGAGGTCGACCACGACCGGTGCGTTGGCAACGGCATGTGCCTGACGTTCGCGCCGGGGGTCTTCGCGCACAACGCGCGCCGCCAGTCCGAGGTGGTCGATCCCGAGGGGGATGCGCTGGAGGATATACTTGTAGCGGCTGAAAACTGCCCGACCGCGGCGATCAGCGTGATCGACGCCGCAACGGGAGAATCCTACGAGGTGTGAAGATGGACGAAGCCGGAGGGAGCAGGGTCACGATCCTCGATTTCGCCCGCCGCAGGGAAGCGGGCGAGCCGATCGTCATGATCACGGCCTACGACGCCCTCTTCGCGTCGCTGGTGGACTCCGCCGGCGTCGACTCGATCCTGGTCGGGGACTCTCTCGCGACGGTGCTTGCCGGAGAGGAGACGACCCTCGGCGCCACGCTCGAGCAGATGATCTACCATGGGCGCATGGTGCAGCGGGGTACGGAACGGGCGCTGGTGGTGGTCGACATGCCCTTCCTGAGCTACCAGGTGTCGCCGGCTCAGGCGGTGCGAAACGGGGGACGCATCCTGAAGGAGTCGGGCGTGGGTGCGGTCAAGGTGGAAGGCGGGGCTCCGATGGCTCCCGCCGTCGAAGCGCTGGTCACGGCGGGGATCCCGGTCATGGGTCATGTGGGCTTCACGCCGCAGTCGGTGCATCAACTCGGCGGCGTGCGTGTGCAGGGCCGAAGCGAAGGCGCGTTCCAGAAGCTGATCCGCGATGTGAAGGCGCTCGAGAACGCGGGGGCGTTCGCGATCGTGCTCGCGATGGTGCCCGCAGTCATCGCGAAGCGGCTGACCGAGGCGGCCTCGGTTCCCACGATCGGGATCGGCGCGGGTCCCCGCTGCGATGGCCAGATCCTCGTCCTGCACGACATGCTCGGCCTGAGCGAGGGCGAGAGTCCGCACTACTTGAAGCGCTACGCCGAGATGGGCGCCGAGGTGCGCTCAGCGGTGGCCAGCTACGCGGAGGAGGTGCGCAAGGGCGGGTTTCCGGGACCGGAGCACGTACACAGGATGTAGGCTCGTCTGCCGTTCGGCGAAGCAGGCCCACGGCGCGCGCGACCCAATGGCGGCCCAACGGCATTGCGGGTGATCTCACCGGCGGGCGGCGCCATGGCCGGTTGGGCGCCGCCAACTGCATGCCGCGCCCGCGAGACGACCTACCGCGCCGCCGCGATCCTCTCCTCCGCCATCCAGTCCGCCGCGGCCGCGGTGCTGATCCCCAACTCCTCGGCGAGCGCGAACACCTGCAGCGTCTGGTCGTAGATCTGCGTCACCTTGGAGTAGATCGTGAAGTCCTCGGTGGGTCGGCCGAAGACCTCCTCCTGGCAGCGGATGAGGCCGCCCGAGTTGACCAGGTAGTCGGGTGCGTACACAATCCCACGCTGCATCAGTTCGTCCCCGTGGCGGGGCTCCGCCAGAATGTTGTTGGCGCCGCCGGCCACCGCCTTGCAGCGAAGACGCGCGATGGTGTTGTCGTTGATCACGCCGCCGATGGAGTTGGGGGAGAACACGTCGCACTCCACGTCGTAGATGGCGTCCGCGTCCACGACCTCGGCGTCGAGCTCACTCGCCGCCTTCTTCGCCAGCGGCCGGTAGATCTCGGAGACCGTCAACCGCGCGCCCGCCTCGTGGCAGAACTTGGCCAGCGCGTACCCAACGTTGCCCAATCCCTGGACGACGATGTGCCGCCCGCCGATCGAGTCGCTCCCGTTCGTCGCCTTGAGCACCGCCCGGATCCCGCAGCTCACCCCGTATGCGGTGGTCCGCGACGGGTCGCCCGCGCCCCCGGCGGACTCGTTCACGCACGCCACGTGCCTGGTCGCGCCCCGGATGACCGCCATGTCATGCGAATTCGTGCCGATGTCCTGTCCCGCTATGTACTCGCCCGCCATCGTGTCGACAAATCTGCCCATCGCCCTGAGCAGCGCGGGGTTCTTCCCCGTCCTCGCATCCCCGATGATGACCGACTTGCCCCCGCCCAGATCGACGCCGCTGATCGCGGCCTTGTAGGTCATGCCCCGGGACAGGCGCAGCACGTCCTCCAGCGCTTCCTCCTCGGTGGCGTAGGGCAGCATGCGGACGCCGCCCAGCGCCGGTCCCAGTGTCGTGTCGTGTATCGCGATGATCGCTCGGAGTCCCGAGTCGTTGTCGTTGCAGAAAACCACCTTCTCGTAGTCGTGTTCGCCAAGCTGCTGGAACACCTGCATGGGTTCGCCCGGCTCCTTTCCTCGAATCTGGTTCATGGGTACCGGCCGCTCTCGCGCCTCGCGCGACGAGGCGGTGCGGCCGAGAAGCGCCGCCGCTTAAGCTAACAGCCCGCGGACAGAATCCCCCCGGCATTCGAGAGGCGATGCATCCAGGTTTTCGCCACACCTGGATCGCGATGTAATGAAAACATTACATTATGTCATGTACAGTATACATTTTCCCTTGATCCAGGGTCTGACGGCGCCCGGTAAACCGGCCGGCACCGGGACAGCGATGCATCCCGGGTGCTCGCGCGGATTCGCCACGGACCGCGTACTTTACCGATCCCGTATCAACATTGCCCGCCGGGACGGCCGGAGTCGCCACCCGGACCAGAACTCGGAGGAAACCATGTTCAGCCGTCGCCGTACCGCAGCCGCCGGGATTCCCTTCGTCGCGGTGCTGGCCGCGGCAGTCTCCCTGTCCCCGCTTGCAGCCCAGGAGGAGGAAGCGGACCCCGTCGCCGACCTCGTCGCCCGTCTCACCCTCGACGATTACAAGGGCACGCTGAAGGGTCTGACCCAGTTCGGTGACCGCCGCCAGGGGACGCAGCGCAACCGCGACGCGGTCGACTGGATCGAGGCCTGGCTGCAGGACGCGGGCTGCACGAACACCGAGCGCGTCCACTATGTATATGCGCCACGACGGTTCGCCGATCCGCCGCGCCGCGCACCCGGGCAGGCCGCCGCCCGCCGCGCCCGTCCCCGCCAGCAGGACGAGGACCTGACCACAGCGACCGGAGGCCTCGTGGGACGCCGGGGACGCGGCGCCGGCGGCAGCACCATCTTCGGCTACCGGGGCCGCACCGGCGTCAACCGCGGCCTCATGGAGCAGCCCGACGAGCGCATCCGCGAGCTCAACCGCGAGGAGCCGGTCGACGGCGACCGCTCGCAGGTCTACTGCACCAAGATAGGGACCACTCACCCCGACGAGATGTACATCCTGGGTGCGCACATGGACGGCCACGGCGTGAACGAGGCGGTGGACGACGACGGGTCCGGCACCGCGCTGGTCATGGAGCTGGCCCGCATCTTCAGCTCGCCCGACGTGGAGACCGAGCGCTCGATCCGCTTCATCCTGTGGAACAACGAGGAGACGGGGCTGAACGGCGCGCGGGCGTACGTAGAGCAACGCCAGGAGCTACAGGGCGTCGAGGATCCGCCGGGCTCCGGCCAGTATCCCGAGCCGCGCTGGCTGGGGATGATCCAGCACGACATGATGCTCTGGGATCACGGGGCGCCGGGTCCCGACGGCCGGGTCAGCCGCGACCAGCGTCCCGAGGCCGACGTCAACATCGAATTCCAGTGGAACTCCGAGATGGTGCGGGAGTCGATGAACCTGGCGTTCCACTTCAAGTTCGCAAACGCGCGCTACGCCACCGACTACCCGGCCACGGTCGGCCCGCACATGACCAACACCGATTCCACGCCCTTCATGAACATCGTCGCGGCGATCAGCCTGCGGGAGAACGAACGGGGGGCGCAGGTGGGCGCCGGGTGGAACCCGAACTGGCACCAGCCCACGGACGTGTGGACGACGTACACGGATGACGACTTCCGGCTCGGCTTGAACGCGGCGCAGACGACGCTGGCCGCGATCGCGCAGCTGGCGGGGACGACCGTGTCGCGGTAGGAGGCGGGTCGGCCCTGCTTCGGCCCGCCGGGTGCTGCCTGCGGGCCGGTCTGGTCAGCCGCCGAGGCGGGCGATCTCCGCTTCCGCCGCGATATACCCGAATCCGGCCCACCCCGATCCCTCCAGAATCCGCCGGAACATCTCCTCGCCCTGCTCCTCGCGCCCGTTGTAGAAGTGCCAATTCGCGACTCCGTAGGCGATCGCCACGCCCGCCGGGTCCTCGCTCTCCGGGTCCCACAGCTCGTCGGCTTCGATCTCACCCTTGTACATCAGCAGGAGGCGGTGGTAGCTGGTGTTCTCGATCACGTCCAGATCTGCCGTGACCGGCCCCAGCACCGCCGCGGCCTCATCGTCGCGGCCCAGTCGGCGGAGCGCCATGTACCACCAGTGCGAAATCGCGACGAGCTGGTCGGGATTGGTGGTGATTGCGAAGTAGTCTTCGTATGAGCGTAGCGCGGCCTCGAAGTCGCCCTTCAGGTAGTGGGCGAGCGCGAGGTGGTAGTGGATGTTCGACTGCAGGGTGCTGGTGGGGATGCCGCGCTCGTTCGGCTGGCCGTCCGGTTCGATCTCGTCGGGTTGCCCTTCGACGAGCTGGGCGGCGTGTGAGAGGTCCTCGATGGCCCGGTCGAAGTTGCGGACGCTGATCCAACGTCCGATTTCGTTTTCGGATCTGTTGCGATCATTGAGCTTAC
>JAPPGM010000162.1 GCA_028874995.1 Gemmatimonadota bacterium
GCGTAAAGCTCAAGCGTCTCTATCCGACGTTTGATGCGTGACATGACACTAGTGCAGAATGTTGCGCGAGCGCAGGTGCGTGATCACCGCGCCGGTCATGAGCGGCCGTAACCGGTAGCGCGTCTCGGCGGCCGGCTCACCGGGGGCTGGCGGCTCGTCGTTCGGGAAGCGGCAGGCCTCGATGAAGTGATTCTCTTCGAGGGATCGCAGCGTGTGCGCGCACTCCCGGGCCGAGGTCCGCAAGACCTCGCAGTACTCGCCGGTGCTCAGGGTTCCGTGATCGAGGATGGCCTTGAGGGCGAAGCTCCGGGTCAGATCGAGCGTGTCGGTCGGAGGGCTCAGGGGATCCAGCGGGCGTACGAGAAGGCTGCCTTCGACGGTCGTGAAGTCCGCGGAGCGCAGCCAGTGGAACAGCGCGAGGCGGATCGATCCCAGCGATGCCCGGTGCAGGCGCTCGAAGTAGTCCTTCTCGATCAGTTGCTGTTGACGGTCGGTCGCGTGGATGCGGCGTGCCCGGGTGCGCAGGGCGTCCGCTCCGGCCCGTGGCTCGACGTATTCGAGGGGGAGCCCGCTGCGCAGGTGGCGGGAGGTGATTGCCTCCCTCAGTTCGTTCGGAGACAGGGGCCGGAGGGCCAGTTGCCTTGTTTCGCCGGCCATTTCGGGCGCGCGTGTCCGGACCAGCTGCCACGCCGACGAAGTCATGGAGAGCACCCAGAAGATGCGCGACTCGGTCTGCGAGACGAGGGTCATGAAGCGCCGGCAGAGCTTCCCGCCTCCGGGCGAGCGCATGTGGAGGTGCTCGACGCCTTCGAGGATCACCAGCCGGGGAATCGACCCCTCCGGGGCCGCGGTCACCATTTGCGCGAGTTGGTCGAGGCTCGTGGTGCCGTCGAGACCGAGCCAGCGGGCCAGTTGACCCGCGAGGGACTCTTCTTCATGGATGCGCTCGCGCAGAACCCGCCGGACCAGTCGGGGCGCCTCTTCGGAGAGGCGCGTCGCGGCAACGTTCAGGAAGCTGGTGATCCCCGCGCCGGGCGGCGTGATCACCAGAAGGCATCCGGGCCCTCCCGCCTTCCAGCGCGCCCACGACGCTTCGGCCTCCGCCAGATCGTCGTCGCGTCCGGCGAGGAACTGCGGGTCCGTCAGGGGGGCGAAGGCGAAGAGCCGCTGGTAGACGACGGGGAGCGTCCGGATGAACTCCGCCGCTGAAGCCAGGGTGTTTTCGGCCCTCTCCGAAGTCCGCTTCGGCTGTGGACGCAATCCGAGCGCGACCAGCAGTCCCCCGAATCGCCGGCCCAGTGACCGGGCGCGCTCCCATGCGCGCCGCCAGCCCGCTGCGACGCGTTCCCGCCTCTGCTTCCAGTCCCGCGCAACTTCGGAGGCCAGGTAGGTGCGTGCGTCCAGGTAGCCGGCGCGCAACCGATCGGCGGTTACCCTCCGGGTCAGCCGCGCCGCGCCCTCCATGACCTCTTCGCGAACGCGGTCCGACGCCGATTCCAGCCCCTGGCGGAGCTCGGCCCGCGCAACCGCCAACTTGTCGCCGGCTCGCGAAAGCCCGTCGGTGACCAGGGCGCGAGCGTGATCCAGGTCACGGATCGCCGCGTCCTCCAACCCGCCGATTGCCGCCTCGTACCCGTAGTCCGATACGACTCCCAGATCCCGCACCGAACCGCCGGCACGATTCATGGCTTCCGCGACTACGGACGGGGCAGTGCGGATGCGCTCCATCCGAAGGGTGTCGAAGGCCTGCACGGCGAGTCCCCGGGTCTCGACCAGGCGGGAGTCCCTCCCCGGGTGGCGTATGGTCTCGCCCGAATCCGGCAGGTCGTGGAGGGTGACTTCCGGCAGTTGCTGGTACATCGCGACCAGGTCTTCCACGGCCTCCTCGGCGTGCCTGGCCAGATCCCGGAGGAAAGGGCCGGTGTCATTCAGCGTGGTGATCAGTCCGTCCAGGGCCCGGGCGGTCTGCCCCCTCTCCGCCTCGAGAGCACCTCGCAGCCCGTCGTCGTCGTCCTGCAACGCCTTCGCGCGCGCCACGCCACCGTCCAGGACGGCCGCGATCCGATCCAGGACGGCATGGGCGCCCCGGATCGTCTCCCGCCAGTGACCGAGCAGTCGGCTGCTGATCGCACCGGCCGCCGCGTGCATGGCCAGGAGACCCCGGTGCAACCGCAGGCGGGCCGCAGCCTGTGCCGCCCAGTCGTCCCACCTCCGGGCCAGGGCCAGCTCCCGGTCGTCGCTGAGCAGTCGTGTCGGCGGAGGCGACGGCGTCGGCGCCACGAAGGTTCCCGCCACGGCCACTGTAGCCGCGAGCACTTCGGAGGACCGCCGAAAGTCCCCCCCCTCCCCCCACCCCACCCCGTCCCCGATCGCCACCAGCTCGCTCTGCAGCGCCGCCCCCGCGTCCGCCCCCGCGCGCACGACCTCCACCACCCCCGGTGCCTCCCCACCCGCCCCTCGCCTCGGCGGCAACAGCACCGCCCTGGTCCACGCGGCCCAGGCCCGCTCCACCCGCCCCAGCCACCCCGCGCGGCCACGCTGGCCGGCGCGAAAGGCACGCCTCTGACGCGGGACCACGTCGCCTTCGAGGTAACGGCGCGCCACGGAGCGCACCTTCACCTCATGGACCTCGTGCCTCCACACGACGGGCCGAAGCAGACGCGCCCAGAGCCGCCGCACCGCCGTTGCGGGCCCCAGTCCGGCGGCGGTGGCGAGCGCGTCCGGAGAAACCGGTGCCTCGGCCACCTCCTCCAGCTCGCGCACGGCTTCGCGGGCCGCGTTGTCGGCCGAGACCAGCGCGCGGTGCAGCTTCACCGCGAGGGTGCCGTGGCGGAGCACCAGATGGACGGGCTTCAGCACGTTGCGAGCCACATCCCGCCGGTACTCCACGAGCGCCTGCCGGGCGGATACGGCGTCCAGCGAGCCGTTGTCGGAATCCGTGGCCTCGGCGAATGCCGCCAGGGAGCTCTCGTGCGCAGTCACCGCCTGCTCCAGGGTGCGGCGGACCCGCCCCAGGTCCTCCTCGTCGTGACGACGCCACGCGGCCGCAAACGGCTCATGAACGGCCCGGGCGATGCTCCCGACGATCTCCGCGTCGGTCATCCGTCCGGTCCCGTCTCCACCCTGGCCCGCGTCGCTCACGGCGTCACCGGATCACCCGTCTCCGGCCCGCCGGATACGGCCAGCGGATACCAGTCGTGTTCGGGAGCGAGCCCGGCAGCGCGGAATCCGTCCCTTGCGCGCTCGGTGATGTCGCTCCGCAGCAGGAATTCGAACCGGGGGTCCAGGACGTAGGCCCGCACCTTCACCCGGGTGACGAAAGTGGTGTGGAATTCGTCCTCTATGAACACCTGGATGGGCTTCTCCAGGAAGACGTACTTGGAGTTGACCGCGGCCTCGAAGGCGATCGCCTTCGCCAGACGCTCGTCCACCCGTCCCGGCAGGTAGAGGTTCGTCAGGACCTGGCAGTTGAGCTGACCCGCGTTGGCGTTGGCCACCTGCTCCTCGACGACCTGCGAATTCGGCACGGACACGAAGTCGTCGTCCGCCGTGACAATGCGGGTCGAGCGAAGGCCGATCGACACGACCTCCCCGTAGGTGCCGCCCACCGAGATCTTGTCGCCCACCTGGAACGGCTGGTCGAAGACGACGATCAGCCCGCCGAAGACGTTCTTGAGCAGGTCCTGTGCGGCAAATCCCAGCGCCACGCCCAGCGCCGCGCTGGCCGCGAGAATCCCCTGCGCGTCAACCCTGAAGATCGTGCGAATGATCAGGTACGCCGCGATCCCCCAGAGCAGCATGCGCGTGATCGGGATCAGCCACTTGAAGGTGAGGCGGCGCCTGACGCTCCGTTCGGCCAGCGTCTCCAGGATCCAGATCACGCCGCGGATCACGAAGCGGAACAGGACGAGCACCATGATCGACCAGAAGATCGCCAGGCCGAGGTTGGTGACCTCGTCGCGGGCCTCCTCCAGGTCGATACCGCCCGTCTGGTCGGTGGGCGCAACGCTGTCGACCGGACGCGCGGCCTCCATCGCGTCGAGGCGTGCGAGGATGCGCTCCTGGGCCGCCATGATGTCCGTGAGGGTCACGGCCAGCGAGTCCTCGGCGGTTGCGGGAGCGGTGTCGGGCTGCTGCCCGGCCGGTGTTGGGGCTGGGGGTTCGGTGGTGGCAACCGTCAAACCCGCCGCGGAGGCCGTGTCGGAAGGCGCCCGGGCGTCCGAATCCTGTGCTGCCGGCGGTTCGGGCACCTGGTTCTGCGCGTCGTCGGATTCGGTATCCCGTTCGCAGCCGGCGAGCAGGAGCCCGGCGGCGAGCACGGCGAAACACGTGGGGCGGACCAGGGCCTGGCCGGACCCGGTTGGCCCGGTGCCTCGCCCTGCTCGCCGCCCGTGGGGATTGTTCCACCGGTTGCCGGGCCTTATCCGGCGCGTGCGTATGTGCATGGCTGGGTTGCGTCGTGTCGCATCGTCTCGGGAGGGGAACTCGTTATATTGCCCCGCCGACCAGGTGCGCAAGTCCCCGGCAACGCCGTTGCGCGGGCGATTCGCGGACCCCAGCGGCATTCCCCGGCCCATGGACATCCCTCCCAAGACCGCCCCGCGACTCTTCCTGATCGACGCCTACGCGTTGATCTACCGGTCGTTCTTCGCCTTCCTGAACCGCCCGCTCACGAACGCGCGCGGAGAGAACACGTCCGCTCCCTTCGGGTTCGCCAACTTCCTCAACGGAATCCGCGACGAGCACGATCCCGACTATATCGCGATTGTGTTCGATTCGGGCCACAGCCATCGAACCGAACTTTATCCGCAGTACAAGGCGACCCGCGAGAAGATGCCGCAGGAGCTGCGGGAGAGTCTGCCGCGCATCCGGGAGTTGGTGGAAGCCTTCGGCGACCGGGTGATCGCCGTCGAGGGGTGGGAGGCCGACGACGTGATCGGGACGCTGGCCATGCGCGCGGTGGAGGGGGGGCTGGAGGCCGTGATCGTTTCGGGTGACAAGGACTTCTTTCAGCTGGTGCGGCCCGGGGTCCGCCTGTTGAACCCGGGGCGGGGGGGGCCGCACGGCGTGGCGGCCCACTGGGTGGACGAACGGAACGCGGGAGAGAAGTTCGGGGTCGCGCCGGACCGGGTGGTGGATTACCTGGCGCTGGTGGGCGACAGCTCGGACAACGTGCCGGGCGCGCCCGGGATCGGGCCCAAGACGGCGCGGAAGCTGTTGGAGACGTACGGCGGCGTCGAGGATATCCTGGAGCACGCCGAGGAGGTGAAGGCGAAGCGGCCGCGGGAATCGCTTCTGGCCAACAGGGAGCAGGTGCTGCTCTCGAAGGACCTCGTCACGATCCGGACCGATGTAGAGGTCGGCGCGGAGCTGGAGGAGCTGCGTGTCTCGGAGCCCGACCATCAGAGGCTGCGGAAGCTGTACGTGGACCTGGAGTTCCGGACGCTGCTGGAGCGGCTCGACCGGGAGAGCGGCCGGCCGGTGGGGAAGGGGGCGGTGGCGCGGGCCGAATGCGTGCTCGTCACCGATCCGGACGAAGTCGCCGGGATCGCTCGGAGGTGCAGGGAGGCAGGGTCGATGGCCGTTGCCGTGCTGAACGACAACCTGCAGCCGGTGCGGGGACGGGTGGCGGGGATCGCGGTGGCTGCGGAGCCGGATGTGGCGTACTACCTGCCGCTGTCGCACGGCGGCGCGGTCGCGCTGGAACTGGGGGACGCCCAGGCGGGCCGCGACGCCAACCTGCCCGGCCTCGACACGGACGCATTGGGACCGCTCCGCGCGGTCCTGGCCGACTCGTCGGTCACCAAGGTGGGTCACGACATCAAGCGATCCCTGATCGCGTGCCGGCGCGCCGGGGTGGAGCTGGCGGGGCCGGTGCGGGACGTGATGGTTGCGTCCTACGTGCTCGATCCCGGCCGCCGCCGCCAGGATCTGGCCGCGCTCGCCACCGATTTTCTCGGCCGTGACGCGACCGCGCCGGCGAGCGTCATGGGCACGGGAAAGAAGCGCCGCGCCTTCGCCGATGTCCCGGCCGCGGATGTCCTCTCCTTCGCCTGCGAACAGGTGGAGCTGCCGCTCAGGTTGTGGGACCTCTTTGCGGAGAGGCTGGAGACCCAGCGGATGGAGAAGCTCTTCGACGAACTGGAGACGCCGCTGATCCCCGTCCTCGCCGACATGGAGATGAACGGCGTGGGAATCGACGCCGCCTTCTTCGCGGAGATGAGCCGTCGCCTGGCCGGAGAACTGCGCCTGATCCGCGAGGACATCCACCGGGTCGCGGGGACCGAGTTCAACATCAACTCCACACCGCAGCTCCGGGAGGTCCTCTTCGAGCGGCTGCAGCTCCCCGTCATCAAGCGCACCAAGACCGGTCCTTCCACCGATTCCACTGTGCTTGAGGAGCTGGCCATGCGTGGCCACCAGCTGCCGCAGCTGATGATGGACTACCGTCAGCTGGAGAAGCTCCGAAACACCTACGTGGATGCCCTCCCGGCGCTGGTCAACCCGGAGACGAGGCGGATCCACACCACCTTCAACCAGACGGTTGCGGCGACGGGCCGTCTCTCCTCCTCCGACCCCAACCTGCAGAACATTCCGATTCGCACCGCGGTGGGACGCGAGATCCGGCGCGGTTTCGTCGCTGCGCCGGGCACGTTGCTCGTGACCGCCGACTACTCCCAGATCGAACTCCGCGTCCTGGCACATTTTTCGGGGGACGAGGTCTTCGTGCGCGCGTTCAGGGAGGGCAAGGATGTTCACCGGGAGACCGCGGCGGTGATCTTCGGCGTGCCCGTGGGCGAGGTGACGGGCGGCATGCGCGACCAGGCCAAGACGGTGAACTTCGCGACGCTGTACGGGCAGGGTCCCTTCTCGCTCGCCCGCCAGCTCGGCATATCGATGGACGAGGCGAAGCGGTTCATCTCCCAGTACTTCGAACGCTTTGCCGGGGTGCGCGGCTTCCTCGACGAACGGGTGGCGGAGGCGAAGCGGCTCGGCTACGTGGAGACGCTGATGGGGCGGCGGCGCTTCGTGCCGGAGCTTCGCGCCCGGGCCTGGAACGTGCGTCAGTTCGGGGAACGGGTGGCGCAGAACACGCCGATCCAGGGAACGGCTGCGGACCTCATCAAGGTCGCGATGATCCGGTTGGGACGCGTCCTGGATGATGCGACCGGCGTGCGCATGCTGCTGCAGGTGCACGACGAGCTCGTCTTCGAGGTCGAGGAGCGGCGGGTGGACGAGGTGACGGGCGCCGTGGTCGAGGTCATGGAGTCGGCCGTGGAGCTGAATGTGCCGCTGCGCGTGGACACCGGGGCCGGAAGGACCTGGTACGACTGCAAGGGATGACCGGGTCGGGGACTGCCTGGCAGCCCGTGGACAGAATCCCCCGGCATTCGAACGGCGATGCATCCGCGCTGGATCGCTTCGCTCTTCGTTGCTCCTCGGGCGAATAGCCCTGCTATTCCCCTCTCGTCGCGCCTCGCCAGCCCGGCGCCTCACCGCTCCCGGTGCTCAGGCGGCTCTATCCAAGGACTGCTGGCGAAATCTGTCCCGAATTCCTATGTAGGCGCCCCGTTTTGGGACCGATCTTGTCAGGCAACAACAGTCACCGGGACCAGTTGGCGGGAACCGCACCGGGTGCCGCGAAGCCGGACCCGCAATCGCAGACGGAGGAGCGACCGTGAGCCGTTCGGTAAACAAGATCATTCTGGTGGGCAACGTGGGAAGCGACCCCGATGTCCGTGTCACGAGCGCCGGAGTCAAGGTGGCCCGGGTCTCGCTCGCCACGAACTGGCGCACGGGCGGCGAGGAACCGGAGGAGCGTACCGACTGGCACAGGGTGAACCTGTGGGGAAGGCTGGCCCAGGTGACCGAGGACTACGTGTCGAAGGGGGACAAGCTGTACGTGGAGGGCTACCTGCAGTACGACTCCTACGAACGGGACGGAGTCACGATCCCGACGGCGGAGGTCCGTGCGCGAGAGATGATCATGCTCAGTTCACCGAACGAACGGTAGCGCGGGGGCGACGTGATGGCAGCGCGATCGACGGGACGTCCGCTAGGCCCGACACGGAGGTGGAGAGTGAGGCCTCGACCGTCGCAGCGAAGGTCAGTTCGTGATCCAGAACCCGGAAAGTGAGTCGCCCTGGGGGCTTTCCCGGAGCTTCTCGAAGGCGCGGTTGCGGATCTGGCGGATGCGCTCGCGGGTGACGCCCAGAAGCGAGCCGATCTCTTCGAGGGTGCGCTCCTCGCCGTCGTCGAGCCCGTAGTAGAGGTAGAGGATCTTGCGCTCGCGCTCGGTGAGGTAGCTGTCGAACATGTCCTCGAGGTAGTTGCGGCGGGCAGTCGCCTCCACGTCCTCCTCGATCTCGGTGCCGTCCGCCCCGGCGAAGCGTTCGCCGAAGCTGGCGCTGTCCCGGTCGCCCCGGTCGAGAGGGGCGTCCAGGCTTAATTCGGCGGCGGCGACGCGGCGCAGGGCGCGTACCGTGTCCAGGGGTTCGCCCATCTCGCGGGCGAGCTCCTGGTCCGTCGGGGTGCGGCCCAGTTGCTGGGTCAACGTGGTGTTGGTCCGCGCCAGACGGGCCAGATTGGAGTTCTGGTTCAGCGGAATGCGTACCGAACGGGTCTGCTCGGCGAGCGCCTGGAGCACCGTCTGGCGGATCCACCACACGGCGTAGGAGATGAACTTCACGCCCTTGTCCGGGTCGAACTTCTTGACCGCCTTGAGCAGGCCCTCGTTGCCGATGCAGACCAACTCCGCCAAGCCGAGTCCGCGGCCCTGGTACTTCTTCACGTAGGAGATGACGAATCGGAGGTTGGCGGTAACCAGGCGTTCCGCCGCCTCCTTGTCACCTGTTCGAGCTCGCCTTGCCAGAGCCCTTTCTTCTTCCGGGTCGGAAATGAGTGGGTATCGCTCCACGTCTTGGAGATACTGATCGAATGAATCGAGGCCTCGCGAAGCTCCGAACAATGCCGTCCTCCTGGAAAGATGGTTTGCCCTGGCCCGTTCCCCGGCAGCCCGGGTGCCGAATCGTCGTGCGGCGGCGAGAATCCGCTTGTGTACGATTGTGGATACCGGGGAAAAGTGGAACCATTCTACCGTCATCGGTGTTTGAAGTCAAATGTTTTCGTCCACGATGAGGGGGCTTCGGGATCGGATGGAGGCCGGACATGCGGTGGACGCTGCTCCCTCGATTGCCGGGAGAATCCTCCCGCGAACTGCCGAGGGTTCCCCCTCTACCGATTGCCGAAGATCGCCCTGGCTGCGCTCGCGCTCCTGCTGCGGCGCGCCTGCTGGTCCCCGAAACCGGTCAGGAGGCTGACCGGGTCGTAGCCGATTCGGAACCGATAGTCCGCAAGACCTCCAGCGTGCAGCGGCACCGCCAGATCGACTCTCACGACCTGCCTGGCCCCGGGCGGAAGGGCGATGCGCAGCCCCGCACCCACCGCACCCCTGAGACCGGTATCCGCGCCGAAGGGAACGCCCCCGTGCCAGCCGGCACCCACGTCGGCAAAGAGGGTAAGGCCGACATCGAAGAGGCCCGGAAGGGTCCCGAGCACAATCCGGTCCTCCATGTGCGCCACCAGCTTTCGACCGGCCGGCAAGTCCTCCCTGCTGTAGCCCCGTACTCCGCTCGGCCCCCCTAGCGTAAGCTGAAACGGAAGCGAGGTATCCCATCCCCCCGCCCCCTTCAGCCCCAGAACCAGCGTGTGCCGGGACGCGGGCGCAGTGTCGACTGTTGCTCCCCGCCGGCCCGGTTGCCAATAGAAGTAGGCGCCGGCCTCGGCGAGCACGTCGCGCATGCCCCCTTCTGCTCGGCCGATGTGCCGGGCCGCTTCGATCGTCAGCTCGGAGTTGAAGACCCAGTTGTCCCCTGCGGCCCCGCCGAAGAGGGAAACCCAGCCGCGCAGTTCGTGGTAATCGCCTTCAGAGGCCCAGGTGGGTGAGCCCAGGGTGGTGGCGACGGTCAAAAGGGCCTGGGTACCCACGCGTATGTCCTGTTCGCTGCGAAGCGCATCCAGCCCCCGGCGGGTGACGAATCCGATGTTCCGCTTGCCGGCCATCAGGTCGAGGCGAGCGGTGCGTCTTCGGTTCACATGGGGCAGAAGCACCTCCGCGGTGACGGCGTCCGCCGTGTCGGGGTTGGAAAAATCGAACCCGGACACCACCGTGACCCCGTCGGGGTAGTCGTCGAAGGATACGTCCTCCCAGGAGAACCCCGCGCCCACCACCGTCAGGTCACCCGGCGTCCCGAATCGACGCGCGAGCATCGTCGCCGCCCGAGTGGCACGCATGGGGAGATTCACATGCGTCAATACCGAGTCGGCAGGAGCTACGTACCGGAACAGGTCCTCCCTGTGCGAGAAGAACTCGACAAACGCCCAGTGGCCCACCTCTCCGACGAACGGGTAGGTGAGCGATTCGTGAAAGAACCTCCCCGTGCGCGTCCGGCCCGCGCCGATCCGGCCGTCCATGCGCGTCCCGGCCAGGCGTGGCGTACGCAGCTCCAGCCCCAGATCCCGCCTCTCGTCTCGCTCGATGAGGTACACTCCCAGCAGGGTCCCGGTGCCCATCAGGTTCTCTTCGGTGACCGAAACGCGCGTGATCCTGAGACGCTGATCGAATTCGGGGCGGATGTCGAGCTTGAGCGTCCATTTGTCGCGAGTGTCGACGACGACGTGCACCTCGGTCTCCGAGACCGCGACGGAGTAGACATCGGCGTCCGCGATGAAGGGCAGGGCTCTCAGGATGCGCGCGGACTCCTCGACGAGGAACGGGTCGAAGCAATCTCCTTCCTCGAAAAGCAATTCGTCGCGGATCAGGCTCCCCCGGGTACGGCGATGAACCCGGTTGGCGAGCCAGTTCGCCAGTCGGCCCGGCCAGTTCATGGATTGGCCGGAATCGGGCACCGGGGGATAGATCGTATGGTTGTCGACAAAGATCTCGTGAATGACGGGCCCGTCGCAGCCGGTCTCACCCGCCGGGTCGCGGACTTCCTGCGCGGACGTGCCGAGCGGGCGGCCGGCGGTTAGCGACAGGAATACCACGGCAGCCGTCAAGGCGAGGGTAGTACGCCTCACCAGCGCGGGCCCTCGCCGCTCGTGGTGCCCGGCGTGGCCCCCGCGCTCGTCGGGTTTGGTCGACGGGCTGCGGGTTGGGGTCTTGATTTCATGCGGGGTCTGGTACCGGTACCGGGAGGCTGCGAGAGTGGTCACTTGTCAAGATGGTTAGAGCCTGAAGGGCGTCAAAGGGTTCGCCCGTTGACGGGACTTCGGCGCGACGGGTAGGATTCCAACCCGGAATTGCCGGCATGGGCGCGCCACAGCCGGTCCCGCACTACACGGGAGACGATTCGTTGTCGACATTCGAGAGCGACGCGCTGGTCTATCACGCGGAGGGCCGCCCGGGGAAGATCGAGGTGGTCCCCACGAAGGCGGTCGCCACCCAGAGGGACCTGACCCTCGCGTACAGCCCTGGCGTGGCCGAACCGTGCATGGCCATCCACCACAACCCCGAGGAAGCCTTTCGCTACACCGCGCGGGGCAACCTGGTCGCGGTGGTCTCGAACGGCACGGCGGTCCTCGGGTTGGGTAACATCGGCGCCATGGCGGCCAAGCCGGTCATGGAGGGCAAGGGCGTCCTCTTCAAGAAGTTCGCGGGGATTGACGTTTTCGACATCGAGATCGACACGGAAGACCCGCACGAGGTCATCCGCTTCTGCCAGCTTCTGGAGCCGACGGTCGGCGGCATCAACCTCGAGGACATCCGCGCGCCGGAGTGCTTTCTGATCGAGGAGACGCTCCGACAGACACTGCGCATCCCCGTTTTTCACGACGACCAGCACGGCACCGCCATCATCGGGGGGGCCGCGCTCGTCAACGCGCTCGAGATCACGGGTCGGGACATCGCCGGCGCGCATGTGGTGTTCGTGGGGGCGGGAGCGTCTTCCATTGCCACGGCGCGCCACTGTCTGCGGCTCGGGGTCCGGTCCGAAAACCTGGTCATGACGGACCGGGCGGGCGTGATCCATGAGGGGCGCGAGGAGGGGATGAACGAGTACAAGGCGCAGTTCGCCACCGAGCGGCCTGTGCGCACCCTTGCGGAGGCGATGGAGGGCGCCGACGTGGTCATCGGCCTTTCGGCCAAGGGGCTGATCAACTGCGCGATGGTCGAGTCGATGGCGCCCGCGCCCATCATCTTCGCGCTGGCCAACCCCGATCCGGAGATCACCCCGGAAGAGGTGGCCCGGGTCCGCGACGACGCGATCATGGCCACGGGCAGGTCGGACTACCCCAACCAGGTGAACAACGTGCTCGGTTTCCCCTTCCTCTTCCGCGGCGCGCTTGACGTGCGCGCGCGCCGGATCGACCAGGGGATGATGCTGGCGGCCACCCGCGCCCTCGCCGAACTGGCCCGCGACGAGGTGCCCGAGTCGGTGGTCAAGGCGTACGGGGACGACGGCTTCGAGTTCGGCCCCGAATACCTGATCCCCAAGCCGTTCGACCCTCGGGTCCTGCTCCACGTGTCGCCCGCGGTTGCGAAGGCGGCGATGGAGTCGGGCGCCGCGCGCATCGCCGTCGACCTGGAAGAGTACCGCGACCGTCTCGAAGCCAGTCTTGGGCCGGGCCGCGAGGCCATGCGGAGGATCCTCGGGCGGGCCAGAAGGGAGCCCGCGCGCATCGTGCTGGCCGATGGCTACAACGAGCGGGTGCTCCGCGCTGCCGCGCAAGTGATGGAGGAGGGGACCGCGCGCATCGTCCTGATCGGCAAGACCGAGAAGATCCGCCGCTTCGCCGACGAACTGGGGGTCGACCTGCGCGGCGTGGAGTGCATCCATCCGCCCGCGGTCGAGTCGACGCGCTACGCGTACGCCGAGGCCTTCCACCGCCGCCGGGAGCGCAAGGGACTCACCTTGGCCGAAGCGCGGGCACGCGCCTACCAGCCGGTCTACTTCGCGGCCATGATGGTCGGCGCGGGCGACGCGGACGCCATGGTGGCCGGGATCGACTCGAACTACCCGCAGATCCTCCGCCCCATGCTGGAGGTCATAGGCACCGCCGAGTTGGTGCGGAAGATCTCGGGGCTGCACATGGTCGCCTTCCGCGACCGCGACCCCCTCTTCTTCGCCGACACCACCGTCAACATCGATCCCGACCCGGAGACGCTCGCCGAGATCGCCATCTCGGCCGCCCGCTTCGTGCGCGACCTGGGGATCGAGCCGCGCATCGGCATGCTGTCGTTTTCGAACTTCGGTTCGGTCCGTCACCCCGAGGCCGCCAAGGTCCGCGAAGCGGTGGACTGGATCAAGCGCCTGGCGCCCGACGTGCTCGTGGACGGCGAAATGCAGGCCGACGTGGCGGTCGACCCGCACATCATCGCCACGAAGTACCCGTTCAGCGATCTGACCGGGCCCGCGAACGTCCTGGTCTTCCCCACCCTGAGCGCCTCCAACGCCTCCTACAAGCTGCTGGCGCAGCTGGGAAACGCCGAGGTGATCGGTCCCGTACTGCTCGGGATGAAGAAGCCGGTGCACATCCTCCAGCGGGGATGCAGCGTCCTCGATGTCGTGCACCTCATAGGAATCGCGTCGGTGGACGCGAGGACATGACCCCTTGGTGGGGCGGGAAGTCGGGAGCCCGGCGTCCATCGGTGGACGCCCGGACAGGAGACGGACACATTACCGGGTTGCCCCGTCTCGCCCCGCGATACGGGATCGATACCCTTTGACCGCCCAACCCAGGCCAATTCGGAGGCTGTAGAAGGTGGACCTTACCGCGCAGGGACTGGCCCCCGGGGGGTGCGTGCGCCGGAATCTCTCTCCCGCGGAACTCTACGAAGAGACGTTGCGGCTGGGGACCGGCAGACTCGCCCACGGGGGCGGACTCGTCACCAACACCGCGCCCTACACCGGGCGTTCTCCCAACGACCGCTTCATCGTGCACGAGGCCGGATCGGCCGGCGTCATCGACTGGGGGGACGTCAATGTCCCCATCGGCGAAGAACACTACGCGCGGCTCAAGGCCGAGATCATCGAGCGTCTCAACGGGTGCGATCTGTACGTTCGCGACGCCCGGGCGGGGGCGGACCGGCGCTACGGGATCAACGTGCGCGTGATCTCGGAAAGCCCGTGGCACGACCTCTTCGCCTACAACATGTTCCTGCGGCTCGACCCCGGGGAGGAAGACGGCTTCGCCCCCGATTTCGTTGTCTATCACGCCCCCTCCATGCAGTCCGACCCCGCGCGGCACGGCACCAACTCGGGCGCCTTCATCGTCGTCCACTTCACGGAAAGGGTCGTGCTGGTCGGCGGCACCCCGTACGCCGGCGAGATCAAGAAATCGATCTTCGCGTCGCTCAACTTCCTGCTGCCTGCCCAGGGCGTGCTTCCCATGCACTGCTCGGCCAACATCGGCGAAGGGGGCGACACGGCGCTCTTCTTCGGACTCTCCGGAACGGGGAAAACCACCCTTTCGGCCGATCCGGACCGCCGGCTGATCGGCGACGACGAGCACGGCTGGAGCGACGACGGCGTCTTCAACTTCGAGGGCGGCTGCTACGCGAAGACGATCCGCCTCTCGCCCACCGGCGAGCCCGAGATCTACCGGGCGACCCGCATGTTCGGCACGATCCTCGAGAACGTGATCCTCGACGAGCGGACCCGGGAGATCGACTACGACGACGGCTCGATCACCGAGAACACCCGTGCGTCCTACCCGCTCCACTTCATCGACAACGCCGTGGCTTCGGGGCGGGGCGGCCACCCCGAGAACGTCGTCTTCCTCACGGCCGACGCCTTCGGGGTGCTGCCCCCGATCGCGCGCCTGAGTCCCGAACAGGCCATGTACCACTTCCTTTCGGGTTACACGGCCAAGGTGGCGGGTACAGAGCGCGGGGTCACCGAGCCCCGGGCCGCCTTCAGCGCCTGTTTCGGGGCGCCGTTTCTGCCGCAGCACGCCACCGTGTACGCCGATCTGCTCGGCAGGAAGTTGCGAACGCACGGTTCCCGGGCCTGGCTGGTGAACACCGGGTGGACGGGGGGCCGCTACGGGGTGGGCAGCCGCATGAAGCTGGGATACACCCGGGCGATGGTGGCGGCGGCGCTCACCGGCGACCTCGACTGCGCGCCGACGACGGTGGATCCGGCCTTCGGGTTGCATGTGCCCACGCAGGTGCCGGGTGTGCCCGCGGAGGTGCTGCAGCCGCGCGACACCTGGGAAGCCGGCGGTGCCTACGATGATGCCGCCGCCGAACTGGCTGATATGTTTAGGAGGAACTTCGAACAGTTTGCGGGCCGTGTGGCTCGGGAGGTGAGGGCCGCGGGGCCCGTTTGAGCGGGCTGAGCACGCAGCTGCCCCTCGGCTCGCCGCTCAGGGCGGACGGGGGGTTCACCACGACTGCCAAAAGGAGGACCATGGGTCGCCCGCGGTGCCGCCGGTACCGACCGTTTGAGGGATTGCCAGCGGACGCGGGAACGGTGCGCCCCGCTCGGTCCTCGCGGTGGTTCATTCCGGCCCTGGTGGTGGTGCTCTGTGCCTGCGAGCAGGCGGAGATGCTGCAGGACCGCTTCCGCGACCTGACCCCGCACGAGACCTATCAGGCGCAACTTGCCGACGCGGGGCTGGCCGAGACGGCGCTCGGGAAGGACTGGTCGCGCGCGGGTGAGAGTGCCCTGGAGGACGCGACCACCATCGCCCTCCCCTTCCAGGAGACGGGCCACATCACCCCGGAGCGTCCCTCGGCGGTGGGCTACCGGATCACGATACCGCGTGGCCGCAAGCTGACCTTCGAGGTGTCGCTCGATTCCAGCGAGGACACCCGCCTCTTCATCGACCTCTTCCGGGTGCCCGCGAACGAGGAGGAAGATCCGTTCCGGCCGGTCTTCTCGTCCGACTCGGTGTCACGCACCTTCACGCACGAACCGTGGCGAGGGGGCGACTTCATCCTGCGGGTCCAGCCCGAGCTGCTGCGGGGCGGCAACTACCGCGTCACGCTGCGCGAGGAGGCGCAGCTGGGATTTCCGGTCGAGGGGCGCGGCATGGGATCGATCCAGAGCGTCTTCGGGGCGTCCCGGGATGGCGGGCGCCGAGAGCATCACGGGGTCGACATCTTCGCGCCGCGCGGGACGGCGGTTCTGTCCGCCACCAACGGCAGGGTGAGGCGTGTCCGGGAGACGCCGATGGGCGGCAAGGTCGTGTGGGTCCGCGAACCGGTGCACGAGGCCAGCCTGTACTACGCCCACCTGGACAGCCAGCACGTGAGCAACGGCCAGATGGTCGAGCGCGGGGACACCGTCGGCTTCGTGGGGAACACGGGGAACGCCCGAACCACGCCGCCGCACCTCCACTTCGGCCTGTACCGGCGGGGGCCGATCGACCCGTGGCCGTTCCTGGATCCTCCGCGCAGGGAGCTTCCCGAGTTGACCGCCGACGTGGCGATGCTGGGGATGCGGGTCCGGCCGGCGAACGATGGGATCCGGTTGCGTGCGGCGCCGGGAAGACGCGGTGAGATCATGCGGGAGCTGGATCCGGGGACGTCGCTCCGGGTGCTTGGGGCGGCGGGCGACTGGTTCCGGGTGCGGCTGCCCGACGGGTCGGACGGGTTCGTAGCTGCGCGGCTGATGGAGAGGATCGAGGTGGAGGTGACGGCGGAGGGGGGTGGGCGGGGGTAGGGGAAGGGCAGATTAGTGAACTGCGCTTGACAAAATGTAAAGCGTAGTTGTCACGATCTGCGTCCTGCCACGTACTGCAACGCAAGCCACACCACTGCGGCGACACCCAGCACGGAAAACCCGACGACGGACGGGCCCAGCGCAACCCCGACCCCGCTCCAGGCAGTCGGTCCGGTCGGCGCGCCCGCTTTTGTCATGGCGTCAGCCACAACGCGGACCCCGATCAGGCTCCCGAGCACGCCCACGCAAGCACCAAGCACCCCGAGCACGAGAATCGAATGCGTCCGCAGGGGACTCCCGGGGCCATCCGAGCGAACCAGTTCGGCGATGCTGCGCACGATCTGAACGAGCACGAGAAGGACCACGATCAATAGCGGGTACTGGATGGGCCCGAGGGATTCGATGAATGCCATCAGGGTCTACCTCTGCGTTCGTGTTCGGGCGAAGGGTCGGAAGCAAGCGTAAGTTGGGGCCGCGCTTGGGCGAAAAAGCGGGCGATCCGGCGTTCCGCCTCTTCGTCGGTCAGGAGGCGGGGTGTAAGCGCGAGCCACCCGAAGAGTCCGAAAACCGCCGCGGCGAGCCCGGTGCCGGCAACCGTCGCCATGCGGCCAACCGCTTCCCAGACAGGTGGCTCCCACACAGGCGGTTGCTCCATCGGCGATTCCGGCGCGGCAATCGCTGGAGGTTCGAGTGGTGCGAGAGTCGCGTGGCCCACCCAGGCGGCGCCCAACGCTCCGAGCGCAACCGCGACAACAAGCAGACCGGCGTGCCGGTTCCACAGCAATCGGCGTTGCGTGGGCCGAAGGTCTCCATGCATCAGGAGCTGAGTCACGGCCCAGCACAGGTTCGCGGCGAGCGCGCCGATGACGGCCACCAGCGGCCACGTTACGAAGGCCGCGACATCGGGCACACCGTATCCATACAGCGCGGCCACGGCGATGAAGCCGGCCAGAGTCGCCGCCAGGGCCACGCCCAGCACGACGACCCGGTCGGCCCAACCCGCGGAACGTGCCCAGCGCCCAAGCCGGGGAGCATGGCGGGCTGCGAGTTCCTCGAGCGCCTGGTCTGCGGGCACAAAGTGTCGCAGGGCGTCCTGACGAGCCTGGCGTGATGTCCGCCCGCTCCCCTCCAGTTCGGCCTGCATCGCCCGCGCGTCTGCGTCGACTTCCTCAATCAGGTCGAGACGCCGCCGCGGTGCGACCTTCAGTTCGCGTTCGACGGGCTTGAGCGGATGCTCACGCGACATGGGTGCCCCGGATCAGACCGAAGAGGGCTTGAAACTGCCGCTCCAGCTCCTCCGCTCCGGCTGCCAGTTCCGCTCTCCCCGCGGCGGTGAGATGATACGTCTTTCGCCGACGGCGTTCCCCGTGCCATTTGCTCCGCAAGCGACCCTCGTCCTCAAGCCGGTGCAGGATCGGGTACAGGGTGCCGTGCTGGAAGGAAAAGGCGCCGCCGGTACGTTCCTCGACGGATAGCGCGATCTGGTAACCGTGTGCGGGGCCGTGGTCGAGCACCGCCAGCACGAGGAGCTCATTGATCCGCTTGGAGAGTGTGATCTGTCGCATGGGTGTGTCGCCTCATTGGAAGTTGGCCGCGGCCTCGCCGTGGGGCCGCCATCTGTCAAGACCGGGTCACGTCTTTCCGCGCCGAAGCCGGTGAAGCTGAATGTGGGGAACATCCAGTTCATCCAGGCGGGCCCCGAGCAGGTAGTCGTCCCCGACCTCGTAGAGCCAGAAGTATGCGTCGAAGCGGACTTCCCCGCGGAACCGGCCCTCATGGTCAAAGACATCAAACACCGTCGCGTCCCGCATTCCCGGAAGGGGGGCTCGCCGGATCCATACGTCTCCGCGGACTCCCACGGTCAGTCCGAACGCGGCCGGAACCAGATCGGGTGTCTCGGGTGTGGGTGGTGCCGGCCCGAAAAGCCGCATCGCCATTTCCAGCGCGGCCTCGATCTCCCGGTCTGTCGGGGGGCGCCGACCGTCCTGGCGGCGGATGATTCGGTGCAGCTCTCCATCGGGACTCCACAATTCAACCGAATACTCGGGGTTGTTCACGATCGCGACGCTCATCGGCGATCCTCCGGAGGCGGTCAAGGTGCCCAGGGAGAACAGCACTCCCCCGTCCGGCCCGGCGAAAAGCCCCAGGCGCTGCTCCGCTCCGCCGTTGGCGGCGCGCACGATCCGGGCGGCCCGGCGGTGCCCCCCGTGACCGCCGTCGTCGGGCTGGCCGAGTTCGCAAAGGAGCAATGATCCATCCGCGAGAAGCGATCTCGGACCACAGAACGCACGATCCCGGGCGTGCAGGCCCATGACGTCGATCGTTTTCTCGCGGACGTAGTCTCCGCTGGGGGAAAACAAGATGTGGCGGTCTCCCGCGTCCACGAGCAGCGTGTCTCCCTGCAGGCGCACGAAGTCGGCCGCGTACTCGAATTCCCCCGGCCCCTCGCCTCTGCCCCCGGCGGTTCGCAGGTGCCGTCCCCCGCCGTCGAAGAAACGCAGTTCGGAGGTCTCACTCTCCAGAATGACGATGCGCCCGTCACCGAGCCGAGCGGCCTGGGTTACGACGGTGAACACGGCCGGGGGATCGGCCGATACCCCGCCGATTGACAGGAATGGCTCCGGGTCCACCAACCAGCTGTCCCCAGGGGATGGGAAGCCGGTGTTCACGGCGATCGGAATACCGGCCGAATCTCGGGTTTCGTAGACGAGGTCAGACGCGGGTGCGGATTCGGCCTGGCAACCGGCGGCGACGGTCAGGCAGCCAGCGACGAGTGCATCGGTGAGGTGGGGTTTCCGCTTCATGGTCCTCTGCTCCTATTTTGCGCGCGGATCCACTCCTGCCGAGGTGTTCCTGTCCGGCCAATGCCGCGGGAAACGGCCCGCCTCGCCCCGTACCGGTTCACCGAGGGCGTGCGGTCATTCAAGGATATATCACAGATCTTTATGTCGCAAATCTCTCGGTCCTCCGGGGCGTTCCACGTAGAATCCCGCGTCCTCACGGCGCCCATCGCTCTGGCGCAGAGAAGCGAGCTGGCTTGACACAATACGGCAATATGTAGTAACATTACGTCAAGTTGCCGTACCGCTATCACTGCGAGACCAGGGACAAACACGCCATGGGCATGCCGAGACTGCCGAACTCCGAGTTGGCCGTGATGGAACTGCTCTGGCGGGAAGGCCGCCTGCCGGCCCGCCAGATCCTCGAACAGCTCTACCCGGACTCAAGCCGTTCCCAGCACGGAGCCGTTCAGAGCCTGTTGAAACGCCTCATGGACAAGGGATTCGTGGTCCGTGACCGTGACGTGGGAGTCTACCTCTTCTCCGCCGTCCCGAGCCGGGAAGAGTATGCGAGCGACCAGTTGGAGGCGCTCGCGGGCCGGGTGACCGGCGGTTCGGTGGTGCCGATCATCACGCACCTGCTCGACGGGGACAGGCTGCCACCTGACGAAATCGAGCGTCTCCGAACGATTCTGGAGGAGTGGCAATGACCGGTTTCCTGTTACAGATCGCTGCTTCGAAGCTGGCACTCTCGATAGCCCTGGCCGCCATGGTCTGGCTGGTACAGCGGTGCGCGGCCCGGCCCGCCATCGTCCACTCCCTGTGGCTGCTGGTCCTCGGCAGCCTGCTGGTTCCTGCGGTCGTCCCCCTGCGTGTTCTGCCCGAGCGGGCCGAGGTGGAGGCCGTAGTGGCGCCCGTGGAGGGCGCCGGCGCCGCCCACGACACCGGGATGAGTCGTCACGAGATGGGGCCGCAACGGTGGCTCCGGGGAAACGGCGAGTCGTTGATGGTCCTCGCGTGGTTCCTGGGCTCCATCGGCTTCTTCGGGTGGACCCTGGTACGAACGGTTCGTTTTCAGCGCAAGCTCATGAGAGCCGCGCGGCCAGCCACACGGCTGCGGCGGCATGCGGCCGAGATTGGCGGCAACCTTGGACTGCGTCGGGTGCCGCGAATCTACACCACGCACGCACGCTTGCGTCCCATGGTGTGGTGGACGGGTGGCCGCGTCCGGATTCTGATTCCCTCGATGTTCCCCGCAGAACTCGACGAGACCGAGCTGCGCGCCCTGCTGGCCCACGAACTGGCCCACGTCCGCCGCCGGGACCATCTCGTGCGGGTGGTGGAATGGCTGGCGTGCTCGGTCTGGTGGTGGAACCCGGTCGTCTGGTGGACCAGACGCGAACTGCGGTCTGCCGAGGAATCGAGCTGCGACCTCCTCGCGGTCTCCGCAATAGAGGCAACGCGGGGTGGCTATGCCAGGTCGCTGCTGCGCGCGGTCGAGGTTCTGTCGGCAGCGCCGGTCCGGCCGACGCCGGCCCTGGCGAGTGCTGCGGTCAGCGGCAGCGATTCGAAGCGGCTGGAGAAGAGGCTCCGGACGGTTCTCGGGACGGGTTCGAATTCGCCCGCGCCCCGGTGGCTTCATGCGGCGGGAAGGGTTGCGCTGATGTGTGGTCTGTGCGTTGGACTTGTCTATTGCGACGCCGCCGAGCGGGTGGAAACTCCCGAGACGGGGCAACCGCCTGGCGCACAGGTTCGCGATACCGCTTCGTTTCTGTTCGCTCCGGACACGCTTAGGAACTGGATCGTCCTATGGACCCCGGGAGCGTACCCGAGAGCGTGGTACCCGGAAGAGTTCATGCGAGGTCCCGGCCCGCTGGCCATGGCGGCAGACCCGACGACGAGCTGCCATCTGGATGCGGCGGCGTGGAATGAGGGGGACCGACCGACGTGGGATTGCATCATCATCGATCCCGATGACGCGGTGCTCTTCACGGAGGTGCCGGTAACTTCCGTCTCTGCGAGCGACAGCTCGCGGCTGACTTCGCTTCTCAACAGGGACCGCAGGAGGTTGCATGAGGCGTTGCGTTTTTATCTTGGCCGTTCTTCAGGCTATGTCCTGCTTGCAGGACGGGGACACCGACCCGCGAGGCCGCGATAGCGTCGGAGCCCGCAACGACTTCGAGGTCGGCCAGAGTCTGTCATCAGGCGACACAATATGGCAGATCGAGGCAGAACCAACCCTGGTCCTCGGACTGCTCGAAGGGCCGCCAGAGCACCTCTTCTCCCAGATTCGAGGCGCCACCCGCCTCTCCAACGGAACCGTCGTCGTGCTGGACGGCGCGTCCAGCCAGTTGCGCGCCTTCTCGCCCGACGGCACCCATCTCTGGACGGCCGGCGGGCCCGGCGAAGGCCCCGGCGAGATGCGCAACCCGACGCACCTCGAGACCCTCCCCGGCGACACCCTCCAGGTACAGGACGGCCTCTCCAGGATTCGCTACGGTGCCGACGGTAGCGTAGTCGCCGACGAGCAGCTGCCGGTGGAGGAGCTGTTGGAGTTTGGCCGGTACTACGCATGGGAGTGTCCGGTCCCCGGGTTCGTGGGCAACCGGGTGCTCGCGTGTGCAGGTGGTGGTTTCGACGCCCTCGATATCCCCCGTAAGGCGGGGCCCTGGCGGGGCGAAACGGAGTTGGCTCTGCTGCCGTGGACGCTGGACTCGATTGCCCCTTTGGGAGTGTTCCTGATGGAGGAGGCCTGGGCGCTCGCCCCCGAGAAACCCCTGGACCTGCCGGAGGGAATAACGGTGTTGAGTGGCACGGGGTTGGGACTTGCCTCCCCGCCCATGTCCCGCAAGGGGTTGTTCGCGGTGGGTGGGTGGCCGCGCAGGCTGGTGGTGGCGGACAGCTGGGGGGACCGGATGCACGCCTTCGATCTTGGAGCAGATCACGCGCTACCCGTGGCGACCATCCCCATCCGACGCGTTCGGCGACCTCCAACCGACGATGAACTGGCCGCGGCCTGGAAAACGGCATCCAGGTGGAGCAGGAATTCACCCGAGTACCTCAGGGAGCACCTCCCCGCTCCCGACTCGATTCCCAATGTCGATCACCTTCTGGTCGACGACCTGGGCACGGTGTGGGTCGGGTCGTACCGGGCCGACGCGTCCGCGACCAGACTGTATCACGTGTACGACCCCGAAGGGCCCTTCCTGGTCCGGGTGACGATGCCGGCGGGCGTGGAGGTCCTCGAAATCGGGGCCGACTACGTCCTCGGGATCACCCGCGACGCCCTTGATGTCGAGCGAGTCGTCTTGCTGAATCTGGCACGGAACCCGTGAATTAGGGGACTGAAGTCTCCCCTGCCACCGCCTCGACACCGGAGAGCACCATGCCCCGCCAGCACTGGCTCATGAAGAGCGAGCCCTATGTCTACTCCATCGACGACCTCGAACGCGACGGCACCACCCACTGGGACGGCGTCCGCAACTACGCCGCCCGGAACCTCATGCGCGACAAGATGCGGATCGGCGACCGCGTCCTCTTCTACCACTCGAACGCCAAGCCGCCCGGCGTCGCCGGAATCGCCGAAGTGTGCCGCGAGTCGTACCCCGACTTCACCCAGTTCGACACGTCCAACAAGTACTTCGACCCCAAGGCCACCGAGGAGAACCCCCGCTGGTTCATGGTGGACATCCGCTTCGTGGAGAAGTTCGAGCGCGAGGTCGGCCTCCCCGAGATCCGCGCCACCCCGGAGCTGGCCGACATGGTCCTGGTGAACCGCAGCCGCCTGTCCGTGCAGCCGGTGACGGGGGCCGAATTCGAGCATATCGTCGCGATGGCCGGGAGCCGGTCGTGAGCCCGCGGCGTCCTTCCCCGGCAGCCCGTGGGCCGGATCCCGGCTTTCTCCACGGACTGCTCGCCCTGATCGGCGGTGCGACCATCTGCCTTGCCTGCACGGGCGCGCCGGACGATCCCCCGCAGTCGGAGGCCGGTGAGTGGGAACTCGTCGAGGACCTGCGACTCGATGCGAACGCCGAGGACTTTTCGGTGGTATCGTGGGTCTACGTCGGACCGCAGGGTGAGATGGTCGTGCCTGAGCGGCAGGACTACCGGGTGCGCGTCTACGACTCGGCGGGAACGCTGATGGCGACAATCGGCAGGAGGGGCGAAGGACCCGGAGAATTCCAGGCCCCGGCTCCAGTCTTCTGGGCTGCGGACACGCTGGTCGTCTTCGACATGCTACTGGGCCGCGCGACGTACCTGCTACCCGCCGGGACGCCGGCCCGCACGGAGGCCGGGCGGTTCTTTCGCCTGGGCCTGGTTGCCCCGGATGCGGACAGCACCTTCATGGCCTTCACTCCTGAAGCCGTCGATGACGAGGGGGCGAAGTTGGGGGTGGCCTATCTGAACTTTTCAACCGGCGGTAGGAGGGAGGCGCAACTGGTGGTTCTGCGGGTGTCGCGTGACGGGGAACCGAGCGTGGTCGCCACGCCTCCGCGATGGGACGATGAACGTTGGAGCGTGACCATATCCGGCCTCACGAACTCGGTTCCTTTCGTATTTGACCCATGGCCCGAGATCGCGCCGGATGGAAGCCGGTTCCTCTTCGCGACGGCGGATCAATCGACCCTCCACCCCACCTACAACCTGACGCTGGTCCGCCCGACCCATGACACGGTGTTTTCGCGGTCCTATCCGTACCCTGGAGAGCCGATTCCCGATTCGGCAATGGACCGGGGCATTGCCGACATGGTACCTGAGAGCGACCTTGCCCGCCGCTTCAGAGCGGTGGCCCGCGAACGCGCGCCCGTCGTCTACTCCCCGACCGCCGTCACTCTCGGTCTCGACGGGACGATCTGGGTGGAACTGCGCCGCACCGATCGCGGAACGCCCGTCCACGTACTCAGCGAGACGGGAGACCCGATCGGTTCTCTGCTTCTGCCGCCGCGGTCGCGCATCCGGCAGGCCAGCATGACCCACGTGTGGGTGACCGAATACGACCCGCTGGATCTCGCAAGCGTGGTTCGCTACCGGGTGATTCGGCACCCCGGCACAGGTCCCGGAGGAGAGTTGGAAGAATGACGACCACCCCACGCGCCCACGCCGGCAACTACATAGCCGGTGAGTGGCTACCCGGTGATGCCTGCGAGAGGCTCGCCGTCACCGACCCTGCCACCGCCGAAACGCTTGGCACCGTCCCCCTCTCGGGACGGACCGAGGTCGACCGCGCCGTCCAGGCCGCCCGCGCCGCCTTCCCCTCGTGGCGCCGCACCCCCGTGGTCGAGCGCGCCCGCGTCCTCTTCCGCCTCAAGGCCCTCCTCGACGAGCACCACGACGACCTCGCCGTGAGCCTCTCGCGCGAACACGGCAAGAACGTCGCGGAGACGTGGGGCGAGGTGCAGCGCGGCATCGAGAACGTCGAACACGCCGCCGGGATGCCGACCCTGATGATGGGCGACACCCTCGAGGACGTCGCGCGCGGCATCGACTGCGAGACGGTGCGGCAGCCCATCGGCGTCTTCGCGGTGATCACCCCGTACAACTTCCCCGTCATGATCCCGCTCTGGTTCTGGCCGTACGCGGTCGCCGCGGGCAACACCGTGGTGCTCAAGCCGAGCGAGCAGGATCCGCTAACGCACCAGCGCGTGGTCGAGCTGGCCGTACGGGCGGGGCTGCCGCCGGGCGTGCTGAACGTGGTGCACGGCCGCCAGGAGACCGTCGAGGCGCTGATCGACCACCCGGATGTGGCGGGAGTTTCGTTCGTGGGGTCGAGCCGGGTGGCGAAGATCGTGTATGCGCGGGCGGGGGCGGCGGGGAAGCGGGTGCAGGCTCTCGGGGGCGCCAAGAACCACATGATCGTGCTGCCGGACGCGGACCCGGAGATGGTCGCCGATGCGGTGGTGGGATCGGTGTTCGGGTCGGCGGGACAGCGCTGTCTGGCGGGATCGGTGGTGGTGGGGGTGGGGGCTGCGTATGGGCCGATGAGGGAGGGGATCCTGGACGGAGCGGCGGGGTTGAGGATGGGACGGGGCCTGGACGAGGGTGTGGACTTGGGGCCTGTGATTTCCGGGGTGCACAGGGATCGGGTGAACGGGTTCATCGACCAGGGCGAGCGGGACGGGGCGCGGTTGGTGATGGATGGCCGCCGAGCCGAGGTGTCCGGCTACCCGCGCGGCCACTGGGTCGGCCCCACCGTCTTCGAGAACGTGACGCCGGAGATGCCGATCGGCCGCGAAGAGGTGTTCGGTCCGGTGGTGGGGCTGGCGCGGGCACCGAGCCTGGAGGCCGCGCTGGAGCTGCTGGCGAAGAGCCCGTACGGCAACGCCGCGTCGATCTTCACCAATTCGGGCCGTGCCGCACGTGAATTCCGGTACCGTGCGGGGATCTCGATGATCGGCGTCAACATCGGGGTGGCCGCCCCGATGGCCTTCTTCCCGTTCGGGGGAGCGCGGAATTCGTTCTACGGGGACTTGAAGGCGCAGGGGCGGGACGCGGTGTCTTTCTTTGCCGACCAGCGGGTGGTGATCTCGCGTTGGTAAACCGTGGTCGACTCTACTGTTACATCTTCATGTCCGCCGCGGCACAGGTCCCCGCGAGATCATAGGAACCTGCGTCAATGCAGAGGGGTAGGATTCTTCATGCACCCCGCCTCCGCGCTCCTCGCTCTCTTCCTGGTCGCAATGGTCGGCTGTGGCGACCCTGTCGAGACTCCAAGTCTCACGGGAGAATGGACAGGCGCGACGAGAGACGGCGCCGACCAGTGGACGTTCAATTTCGAATCCACCCCGAATTCGAACGATCTCATGGGCACCGTGCTCCTCGTCGCAGGAGGAACGGCCAGAGGCACCATCTCCGGCACCTACGATCATCCATCGCTTACCATCGACATCCGCGTCACAGTTGACGGGGTCGACCCCCCTGTCGAGCATCCCGCCGAATACCACGCCACCGTGCACGAGGAGCTGGACAGGATGGAAGGCACGATGGTCATCCAGGACCGCACGTACTCTTTGAACCTGACCCGCACGCAATGAGCCGCCCCGCGTGCACGCGGCTTGTCGTCACCATGATCGCGTCGACGGCCGCGTGCAGCGAACCGAACCAGGCTCCGTTCTCATGCGGCGCGACACCACCGCAGACCGTGGCCGTCGGCGACTCGATCTCGTTCCTGCCGTGCTTCACGGACCCGGACGCGGACCCGCTCACGATCAGTGCCGAGGTGGCTCATCACCTGCAGGTCCATGCGGCAACCTCCGTGTCCGGCGAGACCGTGACGATCCGGGGGAAGCACGAGCGCCTTCTGCTGCTCGTCACGGTGACCGCGACCGACCCCGCCGGGCTATATGCCATGGAAGAGGTGGAGTTGACGGTTCGGGGTCTTCACGACCTGGCCGTTCTGGAGGCCTGGCCCGATTCGCAGACCGTCCAGGACGGCAGAATCGAACTGAGCTTCGTCTACGGAAATGTCGGCGAAACCCATGCGAGGTTTTCCGAATGGACCGTGCGGGTTTCGAGCGACTCCGTCATCACCACCGCCGATCCGATCTACTACAGGGCAATTCGCGTGGAACTCCGCGACATGCCCCCGGGTGCCAGGCATACAGACCTCCATAGATTCACCAATCACCCGGACCCGGGCGAGCCGTATTTCGGCCTGTGCGGCGTATCGCGCACTCCCGAGTACAATCTGGCCAACAACTGCTCGAAGGGATTGAGAGTGGTCTTTCCCGAGACGACCGCCGAGCGGATCCGCCACTCGTCGTCGAGCAGTTCCCATGAGGTGATCGTCCACCGGCGGGAGAGATCTCCAAACACCAAACCCCGGTAGTCTTCGGCCAAAGTCTCGTCCGCACGCCGAGGACGCCTCCGATTGAAACCAATCGGTCCACCTGCGAACGGCCGTGAACCGTACGATGCCCTCGGGGTGGTCTCCGGACGCGCGCCCGGAGTCCGGTCGGCCGACGGGTCCCCGGAACTGGACGGGACACGGCCGGACCGCCAATATGACTCGCCTCTTTTCCACGAAGGAACCTGACCGACAAGAGACGGATCCACACATGAGCACTTCGCTGCGCGGCACTACGGAGGTGTCCGGGCTCGCCGGCCGACAGGATGATCACCGTCCGGGCCACGAGGCTGCACCGCCATCCGGCAACGGGGCCGGCACTTCACGCGCCGCCGAAATCTTCGCCGAACAGCAACGGCACATCTTCGATTGCGTCAAACCCCTCTACGACGAGCCGCTCGCGATCGCCGCAGGCTCCGGCTGCCGGGTCAAGGACTACGACGGCCGCGAGTACCTCGACGCCTTCGCCGGCATCCTCACCACCTCGCTGGGCCACTGCCACCCCGCCGTGGTGGCCGCCGTGCAGGAACAGGCCGCCCGCGTCGGCCACCTCTCGACCCTCTACGTCAACGACCGCCAGGTCGAGGCCGCCCGGGCCCTGGCCGAGATCGCACCCGGCAACCTCGACCGCACCTTCTTCCTGAACTCCGGCACGGAGGCGATCGAGACCGCCCTCGCGACGGCGCGACTCCATACCGGCCGCACCGAGATCATCGCGCTGCGCCAGGCGTACCACGGCCGCACGAGCATGGCCGCCGCGCTTACCGCGCACGCCCCATGGCGCGTCCTCCCCGGCACAGTGACCGGAATCACCCACGCGCTCTCCCCCTACCCCTACCGCGCCCCCTTCGGCGATGTCTCCGACGAGGAACTGGTCGAGATCTACGTCCGCGACCTGATCGAGGTCATCGAGACAACGACCAACGGCCGCCCCGCCGCCTTCATCGCCGAGACGATCCAGGGGGTGGGCGGCTACATCGTCCCCCCAAAGGGCTACTTCCAGCGAATGGCCGAGATCATCCGGTCGTACGGCGGCCTCTTCATCGCCGACGAGGTGCAGGCCGGGTTCGGGCGCACGGGAAGGCACTGGTTCGGGATCGAGCACTGGGACGTGGTGCCCGACATCATGGTGATGGCCAAGGGGATCGCGGGGGGGATGCCGGTCGGGGCCGTCACGACCACGGCGGAGATCGCGGGGAGCTGGCGCGGCAAGACGATCTCGACCTTCGGTGGCAATCCGGTGTGCATGGCCGCGATGGTGGCGACGCTGGGGGTCATGCACGCAGAGGATGTGAGGACCCGGGCGCGCGACCGGGGCGCGCAACTGCGTAGGGCGCTCGACCGGCTGGGCGCACGCTACCCATGGATCGGGGACGTACGCGGAATGGGCCTGATGCAGGCGATCGAACTCGTCGAAGACCCCGCCACGAAGGAACCGTCTCCCCGTCTGGCCGACAAGTTGCTGCACGCGGCCCGCGACGAAGGTCTGCTCATCGGAATCGGAGGGCTGCACGGACATGTGATCCGTCTCGGGCCCTCGCTGCTCATCGAGGAGGAAGAGATGGACGAGGTGACTGCTTGCCTGGAACGGGCGTGCGCGACCGTGGAGGCGGTACGATGACCGGCTGGTGTGCAGGTCGCGCCCGAGCCGGTGGGTGGAGGACCGAGGGGGTGCGGCAATGATCGCCGGACTTTCCCTGGGCACCTGGCTCCTCATGGCCGCGAGCACGGTGCCGGGCCTGATCCTGGTCGTCGCCGCCTATCTGGTCCACCGCGATGCGGACATCCGCAAGGGCGGGGAGGACTCCGATGGGTAACGCCGGCGCCAACACCGCCATCATCGCGGTCCTCATCGGCTATTTCTTCATCCTGATCGGAATCGGGTGGTGGGGCAGCCGCGAGAGCCGTTCGGTCAAGGGTTTCTACGTGGCGGGCAAGAAGCTGCCGTCGTGGGTGATCGCGTTTTCGTCGAACACCACCGGTGAGAGCGGATGGCTGCTGCTCGGCCTGACCGGGATGGGATACCTGGTTGGCTTCCACGCGCTCTGGGTGGTCCTGGGAGAGGTGATCGGCGTGGCGCTCGCGTGGTCGCTGGTCGCGCGTCCCTACAAGGAGTACACCGACCGCTACGACGCGATCACCGTCCCGGACTACCTGTCCGACCGCTTCGCCGACCGCGCCCACATCATCCGCTTCGTGAGCGCGGTGATCATCTTCAGCATGGTGTGGGCGTACACGTCGGCGCAGCTGACCGCGTCGGGGAAGGCGTTTTCGTCGTTCCTGGGGACGAGTTACGAGGGCGGCGTGCTGATCGGGGCCGCCGTGATCTTCCTGTACACGAGCATCGGCGGCTTCAAGGCGGTGGCGTACAGCGACGTGCTGCAGGGCGTGCTCATGTTCCTGTGCCTGCTGGTGCTGCCGATTGTGGGGATCTGGCATGCGGGGGGATGGGGCGAACTGATGGCCGCGGTCGGAGCGGCGGACCCCGCGCTCCTCAAGCCGATGGGCGAACACGGCCTGACGCTGACGGGATTGATGAGCGCCGTGAGCTTCGTGGGGATCGGCCTGGCCTTCCTGGGGGCGCCGCAGCTGCTGACGCGTTTCATGTCGGCGCGCAGCCGGGGCGAGATCCTCGGCGGAGGGGTGATGGCGGTCGTATGCATGATCGTCTTCGACATCGGTGCCGTGCTGACCGGGATCGCGGGACGCGCCCTCTTTCCCGGCCTGGCCGACCACGAGACGATCCTCCCGGTCATGTCCACCGAACTGTTCCCGGCGATCGTCGCGGGTGTGATCCTGGTGGTGGTCCTGGCTGCGATCATGTCGACCGTCGACTCGCTGCTGATCCTGGCGTCGTCGGCGGTGGTGCGGGACGTGGTGCAGAAGGTCTACCGGCCGGATTACCCGGACCGGAAACTCTCGCTGATCGGGCGTGTGCTCACGATTGTGATCGGGCTCGGGGGACTAGCGGTGGCGCTGCCCGAGAGCCGCATGCTCTTCTGGTTCATCCTCTTCGCGTGGTCGGGCCTGGCCTCGGCCTTCACCCCGGTCGTGCTGTGTTCGCTCTTCTGGAAGGGGACGACCCGCGCCGGAGCGATCGCCGGGATGATCTCCGGGTTCCTGACGGCGGTGATCTGGACGCTGGCCATCAAGCAGCACTTCTACGATCTCTACGAGATGATCCCCGGCTTCGCGGTGGGATTTGCCGTGACGATCGGGGTGAGCCTGTTCACGGAACCGCCGGAGGAGGCGGGCGCGGTGATGGACGATGTGAAGAGGGTGGTCGGCGGACCGTTTTCAGCGGGGCAGGGGGATCCGGATTTGGAGGCGGATCATGGCTAACTATCCCTCCTCATCCTCCTCCTCCGTAAAATCGATCCGGTAGTAGGACCGCTTCGACGGGCCACACCGAAACAGCGACGCCCAAACGCCTTCGTCGGTAACCGGCCCGGCTAGCTCGCACTCGCCGAGAGTCGGCAACGTGAAGTCGATCACGCGGGTTTCAGGATCGTCGAACGGAACCTGAATGCCTGATCCCATGGTCACGTAGTAGCACGGCGCTCCGGTATCATCCAGCCACCATAGGTCACACGGATCCACCTGCGTCTCATAGATCGATATGGTCGCGTGAACGACGTTGGATTGGGTGTCGCGTTCGTGAAAGACGTAGACCCATGTGGTATCGGCTTCCGTCGTATCGGCGGCGGAGGCAACGGTGGACGCCAACGGAATGGCGATACCGGACCATACTTCCGCGAAATCGCCTTCCGGGTCCGTCAGTCCGCAGCCCGCCAGACCCGTGAGCAGGGCCAGGGTGATCGTCTTCATGGGGTTACCTTTTCCCTTAGGGGGTCCGCAAGGTACGGCTCCGCCGGTTCGGAAGTCAACTCTTCCGTGACCCCTTCGCGCCTTGGACGCAACGGCGGCTACCAATCGCCGACAGGAATACCCGCCTTAGCGACAGGAGGGCGACATGAAGTCATTGACCAGAGGCCAGTTCCTGGGCGCCGCGGCGGGTGCCGCCGGTGTGGGATTGCTGGCAGGCTGCGACGGCCGGCAGGTCGCCCTGCGAACCGGCTCGGCTTCCGCGACCGCCCCCGACCTCATCGCGCACGGCCGCCTCATCCACACCATGGACGACGCCAACCCCACCGCCGAATCCCTCGCGGTGAGGGACGGACGCTTCATGGCCGTCGGCACCCGGGCGGAGATCGACGCCCTGCGCGGCGCGGACACCCAGGTCTTCGACCACCGCGACGCGGTCATCACCCCCGGCTTCATCGACGCGCACACCCACCCGGCAGGCGCCGGAGTCCGCGAACTCAAGGACGTCAACGTCGACGTGCGATCCATCGCCGAGATCAAGGAGCGCATGGCCGCCCGCGCCCGCGAGACGCCGCCCGGCGAGTGGATTCGCGGCTTCAAGTACGACGACACCAAGCTGGCCGAGGGCCGGCCGCTCAACCGGCTCGACCTGGACGAGGCGGTGCCGGACCATCCCGCGGTCGTCGGCCACCGGGGCGGCCACACCAGCGTCTACAACTCCCGCGCCTTCGCGCTGGCGGAGGTGACCGCCGAGACGCCCGACCCGCCCGGCGGCAGGTTCTACCGCGAAGACGGAGAACTCACCGGCCTCGTGGCGGAGCGCGCCAACTACGTCATCTCGCGCCTGATCCCCAGCGCCCACACCGACGAGGACCGCCAGGCCGGCGTCAAGCTCATCACCGAGTTGATGGCCCAGGCCGGCCTCACCTCCTTCCACGACGCCGGCACCTCGTCCAGTAGCCTGCGCGCCTACCAGGCGGCCTACCGCGCGGGCGAATTGTCAACTCGGGTTTACATGATGTTACGTGGACCTTACAACAACCTCCGCGACGCCGGCGTCTCGACGGGCTTCGGCGACGAGTGGCTCCGCGTCGGCGGGGTCAAATACAGTGCCGACGGTTCGGCGTCCGAGCGCACCATGCGCATGAGCACCCCCTACGTCGGCCGCCCCGACGACTACGGCATCCTCACCATGAGCCAGGAGGAGATCCACGACGTCGTCGAGCGCGCCCACCGCGCCAACTGGCAGGTCGGCATCCACGCCAACGGCGACGTCACCATCGACATGGTCCTCAACGCCTACGAGCGGGTGCAGGAACTGTGGCCGCGCCCCGATCCCAGGCACCGCATCGAGCACTGCTCGCTCGTGAACCCGGATCTGCTCGCGCGCATCAAGGCCGTCGGCGCCGTTCCCACCCCCTTCTACACCTACGCCCACTACCACGGCAACAAGTGGGTCGAGTACGGCCCCGAAAAGATGGAGTGGATGTTCGCGCACCGCTCTTTCCTCGACTACGACATCCCCGTGGCCCCCGCGTCCGACTACACGCCGGGCCCCTACGAGCCCCTGATGGCCATCCAGAGCATGGTCACCCGCAAGGATTTCGAAGGCCGCGTGTGGGGCCCGAGCCAGCGCATCACCGTGGCCGAGGCGATGCGGATCTGCACGATGGGCGGCGCCTACGCGTCCTTCGAGGAGAACATCAAGGGGTCGGTGACGGTGGGGAAGCTGGCGGACTTCGTGGTGCTGGCGGCGGACCCGCATGAGGCGGACCCGGACGGGATCAAGGAGATTCCGGTGTTGAGGACGGTGGTGGGGGGAAGGGTGACGTGGGGGGGTTGAGTTCAAGTGAGCGGAGCCGGATTCGGCACGAACACGAGTCGGCCTTGGACCGGGCTCTCGAAGACTGTTCCGGGGCGGATTGGGACGGCTATGGAGCAGCGCCTGCTGATGAGCTGTTGGGAGAGTGGGCCAGGAAGGTGGTGGCGAGGACCTGAAAGGGTTTTCATCGTCAGCCTAGAACCTATGGAAGGGCCGGCCCCTCCCGGTGTTACCGTGGGTTAGCGCCCCG